>JANRLS010000144.1:0-9974 GCA_033762315.1 Pirellulaceae bacterium | reverse complement strand
GCGGTGCTGACGCACGGCCCGAAAGAAGTGGTGCTCGCTCATCCGCTGGCCCGCGAGCTTTATTTCGGCACCTCGGCCGAGATGGGCGAAAGTTCCGCCCGCCCCGCGGCTAAAAAGCCCGCCCCGATGACCGACCTGTCGAGTCCCGCCGCCGAGCCTCCGCGCCCCGCCCCGCGCCCGACCAAGCCCACCAGCCGGCGCTCGATCCACGAAGAAGAGACGCTCGGCACCGAGCCCTAGCGCGAAGTCGTCGTCGGGTTTTGAAGTAGGTCGAAGCCGTGCTGCGACCAAATGGTGCGTCACGACGAAGGCCATAGACGATGCACGGCATCATCCTACACCCCAACTCTGGAACGCGAGACCCGCCCTAAGCCAGCAGCTCGTCGATGACTTTCCCCTTGCTCAGGGCCATCGGACGGCCGATGGGGGTCATATGCTCGACGGTGAAGTCGATTCCCAAGGCACGCAGCACCGTGGCGTGGATGTCGTCAATGTTGTGCGGATCGGTCAGGTCTTGCAGCCGGTCGGTCTCGCTGAGCTTGGGATCGGGCGAGGTTTCGCCAATCACGCGCCCCCCCCGAATGCCTCCGCCGCCGAGCGCGACAGTGAAGCCGTGCGGCCAGTGGTCGCGGCCATTGTTCGGATTGCGGCGCGGCGTGCGGCCGAATTCGCCGGCCCACAGGACAATCGTCGAATCGAGCAGCTCGCGCTCCTTGAGGTGTTTCAGCAGCGCGGCGAACGCCGGATCGAGCTGGGCGCAATTGGCCCGGACCGAGCGCTCGTTTTCAAAGTGCGTGTCCCAGCCATCGAGGGTTACTTCGACGCAGCGAACGCCGACGCCGATCAGCTGGAGTGCCGCCAGGCACCCCCGGCCGAAGCGGTTGTCGCCGAATTCCTGGCGCAGCGACTCCGGCGCGAGGCTCACGTCGAATGCCTTGAGTTGATCGGACGACATCATCTTCCGGGCCGCCGCGATGCTGGTGGCGTGTAGCGTCTTTTTGTCGAGGTCCTTGAGCCGACCGCGGGCAAAGCTGCTTTCGACGACATTTTGCAGGGCGTCGAGTCGGCGGGTTGCGCGGGCTTCGGGCACGCGGGGGATGACATCGGGAATCGGCCCGTTCGGATCGAAGGTTTTAAAAGCGTCGAATTGATCCCCCAAAAACCCGCCGCGGGCCGGCCATTGTCCCGGCAAGATCGACACATGCCGCGGAATTTCGCAGTTGTCGGTCGTCTGATGGCAGAGAATCGAGCCGAGTGACGGGTGGATCAGCGTTGGATCGGGGCGAAAGCCCGTCTTGACGGTGTAGGTGGCGCGTTCGTGGTCCCCCTCTTTGCTGACGAGCGACCGGACGAGCGAGATGTGGTCCATCTGTTCGGCGATCAGCGGCAGGCTGTCGGCAATTTGGATTCCCTTGGCCCGGGTGTCGATGGCCTTGGTTTCTTCGTGGGCAATCGGCGATTTCGGATGCGGATCGAACGTCTCAAGCTGGCTGGGACCGCCGGCCATCCAGAGGACGATCAGCGATTTGGCGGGCTTTCCGCGGGGCGCATCCTCGGCCGCGCGGGCCAAGCGCTCGGCCAGCGGCGTGAGCCAACACAGGCCGGTCGCGCCCGCTGCTTGGAGCAAGGTGCGGCGGGTGAGGTGGTCGGCGGAACCGCAGGAATAAGGGAGTGGAGCGGACATGGCGTTTTCCTCGGAAAAATTCCCGACTAGTGATTCCACGAAAATTCGGTGCTGTTAATCAACGTCCAATAAAGGTCTTCCATCGCTTCGCCGCGCTCTTCGCCGCGCAATCCGGCAAGCTGCGCGGTGAAGTGGGCCAGTTCCTCCTCGCTCGGCCGGCGGGTGAGCGTGGCGAGATAAGCCACTTCGACCTGTTTTTCGGGCTTATTGGTCAGGGCGGCGATGCGGGCCGAGGCGCTGGCAACAAAATTCCCGCCGGTTCGCTCCTTTACCAGGTCGCCGTTCATCATCAGCAGGCGTTGCGGGATCGTACCCGCCCGGTCGGTGAATTCGTCTTGCCCGGCATCGCCGTAGCGTTCGACGAACTGCCGAATCTGCTGGAATTTGGCGATTCGCATGACGACATGGGCCTGGCCGTCGATGGTTTCCAGTTGGGCCGATTGCGAGAGGGAGCCGGCCATTTGCTCGGGGCGGAGGCGCGTCAGCGGAAAAACGGCCCACTGCTTTTCGTGCTCGGCCGTGATCTCGAAATCGGCCCGGCTGTCGAGCTGAAAGACCTCGCTCGCCGTGATCAGCCGAATGAGCCGCTGCAGGTCGAAATCGTGGGCGATGAAATCGTCGGCCAAGAGCTCCAAGCCCGGCGGATACGGACCTTCGAGCGGGATGTCGTCGATGGGCTGCACCAGCGGCTGACCGAAGAGCAAGGCCCAAGCGCGATTGACCGTCGCCCGGGCAAACGCCTTGTTTTCCGGATGCGTGACCCAGCGGGCCAGTTGTTCGCGGCGCGTGCCGTGGCCATCGGCCAGCTCGTCCAAAAACGGCACCTTGGCGGGAACGACGACCTCCTTGTCGGCATCGAGGTACTGCACCTCGTACATCTTGTTGCCGTCGTAAACGCCGACGAGGCCGAACTGCGTCGAACCAAAAAACGCGGCCAGCTGATGAAAATCGGCCTGCGTGCCGCCGCGGGCGCTATCGCCGGTGCCGAACGATAAGTTGCCGAGCTTATCGTCATGGCATTGCAGGCAATCGATCCGCATGCCGAGGAAGGCTCGCGCGGTTCGGCCGGCGAGTCGCACCGGGTCGGGCTGATTCTGCTTATCGTTCTGCGCGGTGGCGGTGATGAAGTTGGCGGCGGGATTTCCGGTCCAAACTCCCTGCTCGGCAATCAACTTTTGGACCACCTCGTTATAAGGAGTATTCGCCGCGAACTGATCGCCGAGCCAGGTGGTAAACCGATTGCGGCGAAAGATGATCGGCGGGTTGATGTCCGGCGGGCAAAACATCCGGGCGAAACGCTCGGCCCAATAGTCGGCAAAGCGGCGGTCTTCGAGCAGGTGGCTCGTCCACCATTCGACGCGATCATCGGGCCTCACCGCTTCGAGCGCCCGAATCTCCTCGACGGAAGGGACCGTGCCCACGAGCGCCAGCGACATCCGCCGGGCAATGGTCAGATGATCGGCCCGCGGCGCGGCGGGCAGATCGTGCTTGGCCCGATGATCGCGAAACTCGCCGTTCAGCCTGCCCAACGTGGCGGCCCAATCCTTGCTGGGCTGGCGCGCGTCAGGCCAGGGGCGAGCCTCCTCGACACCGGCAAAGCGGTCGGGGCGGGCGGTCCGCGGGTCGGCAACCCGGTCGCGGCGCAGCAGTTGATCCCCCACCAGCCAGACGCCGGCGGCGCAAACCCCGAGAAACAGCAAGTGGCGAGCCCACATGGTTTGGCTCCCGCGGAAGTTTTCTTGAAACGACCCACGAAACCGGATAGGTATTACAGGTCGCGGCGGCCAGGGCAAGGGTTTTCCTCGCCAGCATCGATTAGTACCCCGCCCCCGCCCGCGAGGTTTCGACCAGTACCATGTCCACCAGCCTGCAACCACCACCGCTTTCACCTGCCGATAAGCCCGCTGATAAAGGGTCGGACGAGGCCATTCTGGCCGAAGTCGTAACGGCGGAGGAGGCTCCTGTAATCTATGTTCCTGGGCATTCAGCGGAAACTTACCCGCCGCAAGCTCCCTCGAAAGACATCCCGCTCGAAGCCCACGTCGAGCCGACGATTCCGTGGCCCAAAAGCCTGCCGATGCGGGCCTGGTATGCCCTCTGCTGGGGGCTCGAATGGTTGTTTGGCCTCGCCAGCGTGATTGGTTGTCTGGCGGTGCTGGCGGCCATTCCACTGCTGAACTTTATCAGCCTGGGCTATTTGCTCGAAGCGAGCGGTCGCGTCGCCAAAAGCGGCCGGCTGCGGGACGGCTTCATCGATATGCCCAAATTCGCCCGCATCGGCAGCCTGGTGGCCGGCACGTGGCTCTTCCTGTGGCTGCCGCGGCTGCTGTCCGTGGTCGGAATCGATGCCTGGCTAATCGATCCCGCTAGCGTGCAAACCGGCGGGTGGCGAATCGCCCAGCTTGTGGTGACGGGGCTGATCCTCGGCCACATCCTGCTCGCCTGGTATAGCGGCGGCCGGCTGCGACATTTCTTCTGGCCGCTGCTCGCCCCGTTTCAACTCGGAGCGCTGTTGCTCTTTGGCGGCATCGTCGGCCCAATCCTCAAGCCGCTGGTGATTGCCTTATCGCCCAAGCTCGCCGAGGACTTATACGTCGCGCGGCCGCTGTCGGCCTGGTTTCCGCCCGCCATTTTGTGGGCCGGAATTCGCCGCGGTCACATGTATATCGAGGCCCGCGACGCGGTTTGGATGTTCGTCACTTCGCTCCGCTTGCCGCAGCTTTTTTGGCTGGGCCTGCGCGGGTTCATCGGCGGCTTTTTGTGGCTCGTGATTCCGACACTGATGCTCATCGCCGGCACCTCCGGCGGCAAGCCGGGGACGATTGTCGTCGGCTATTTGGGAGCGTTGGGCCTGGCGTTCGTGATGCTCTATCTGCCGTTTTTGCAAACGAACTTCGCCGCCCAAAATCGATTCGCGGCCCTTTTTGCCTGGAGCGAAGTGCGGGCCCAGTTCCGCCGCGCGCCGATTGCCTATTGGTTCTCGCTGACGATCACGCTGCTGTTCGCCTTGCCGCTCTATTTGCTCAAGGTCGAGCCGATTCCGCGCGAATTGTGGTGGACACTGACGCTGTTTTTCATCTTGTTCATCTATCCCGCGCGGCTGCTGACGGGTTGGGCGGTGGGGCGGGCGATGAAACGGGAAAAGCCCCGCTTCTTTTTGTTCCGCTGGATGTCGCGTCTGGCCGCGATTCCAGTCATCCTCGTGTTCATCTTCTTCCTGTTCTTCACGCAGTTCACGTCCTACGGCGGCCCCGCCACGCTGCTCGAGCATCACGCCTTTTTGCTCCCCGTGCCATTCGTCGGGATGTAGTGGAACCCCGCGGCGAAAAAATTCGCGGCGGCGTGCAATAATCGCGCGCGGGTGCCCATTGATGCTTGGTCGGCCGGCGGTGGCGGAACCCGCCGCGGGCCGATCTTATCCGCCACGCTTGTCTTCCCGTTGACGACGTTTTTTGTTCTTTTTCGTTTGAGGGAATAAATCGGGGCCGGGGCGCATCTATACATCAAGACAATGTGGCTTTTAGAAATGTACATGCTGTTGGCGATATTTGGCAATTTGGTTGGGCAGAGGAACGCAGATCGTGCGAGACTGCGTCAAGGGAAATCGCTCCGCCGCAAGCGGGCGGGGCGCGGCGACTGCGCGAGGCGAGCGATTGGTCTTGTAACTATAGTAAGCGGCAGTGCAATAAGCGGACGCGCCGCCGCGCAACTGCCTGCCGGGCAAGCAGTTCGGGCGGAGGAGCCCGGCATGCGATTCGGGGCACGCAATAAGTGATTGCGGGCCACCCCCCGCCGGCTTAAGGGTTCGCCATCCGGCCTTGGCGATCGCGAGCGTCGCCAGCCTTGTTGCGTCTCCACGCGCGAACTACAACCAGCGAAGTAGCACTTTGTTCGCCCAGTCCCCGTGATCCAAGCAATGTCGATGCCTTTGGTGGCCATTTCCAGTTGTCTGACCGGACAGGTCGCCGTGGTCACGGGCGCGACCGGCGGCATCGGCCGGGCGATGGCCCTCGCGCTGGCCCAGGCCGGAGCGCACATCGTCGTGCATGGTTCGTCGCGCGCGGCCGAGGCCGAGCAGCTTGCCGGGCAAATTCGCGCGGCCGGCCGGCAAGCGCTGGTCGCGCTGGGGGACGTGAGCGATCGCGTCGCACGTGGCCGCTTGGTGGAACAGGCGTGGAACTGGCAATCGGGCGTGCAAGTCTGGATCAACTGCGCGGGGGCCGATGTCCTCACCGGCGCGGCCACGGCGTGGAGCTTCGAGCAAAAGCTCGCCCGGCTGTGGCGGGTCGATGTCGAGGGGACGATCGACCTGTCGCGCGCCATCGGCCAGCGCATGGCCGCCAACGAGCGCGGCGGCGCGATCCTCAACATCGGCTGGGACCAGGCCAATCACGGCATGGGGGGGGATAGCGGCGAAATGTTTGCCGCCACCAAGGGAGCGATCATGGCGTTCAGCCGCAGCCTGGCGCAGTCGCTCGCGCCGCGGGTGCGGGTGAATTGCCTTTGCCCAGGCTGGATTCGGACCGCCTGGGGAGAGCAAGCCTCGGATTACTGGCAGGAACGGGCAACGCGACAAGCGCTGCGCGGCCGCTGGGGAACCCCCGCCGACGTGGCGAATGCCGCCCTGTTTCTCGTTTCGCCGGCGGCCGACTTCCTCACCGGCCAGGTCATCGATGTCAACGGCGGCTTTCGGCACGAGTGAACATGTCTCGCGAACACTTGCACTTCATCACCGGTCGGCTCGCCGAGCATGCGCTCCGGTCGGTGGCGGCCCGGCTCGCCGAGCAAGTTGGCTTTGACTACACCATCGACGTGCTGCCGATCACCGTCGCCGCGCTGATGACCCCCGCCTGGATCGCCCGCCACGCGCGGAGCGTTCCAGAGGCGACGCGGGTGATCGTTCCCGGCTATGCGAGTGGCGACCTCGCCCCCATCGCGGCCGCCACCGGCAAGCCGGTCGAGCGCGGCCCGCGCGACCTGCGCGAGCTCGACGAGCTGTTTGGCCGCGCCAGCCGGCGACCGGCCGAGTATGGAGGTTACGACATCGCGATCCTGGCCGAGATCAATCATGCCCCGCGGCAGTCGTTGGCCGAGATTCTCGCCCAGGCCCGGCAGTTGCGGGCCGACGGTGCCGACCTGATCGATGTCGGCTGCGACCCCGGCGAGCCGTGGAGTGGCGTGGCGGATTGCGTTCGCGCGCTGAAGGCCGAAGGACATCGCGTTTCGATTGATAGCCTGAACCCGGCGGAAATCGCTCCCGCCGTCCTCGCCGGCGCGGAACTGGTGCTATCGGTAAACGCCAGCAATCGCGAAGCGGCACGCGATTGGGGATGCGAAGTGGTCGCCATTCCCGACGATTTCGCCACGCTCGGCGGCCTGGATGAAACGGTCGAGTTGCTCGCCGCCGCCGGCGTGCCGCTGCGGATTGATCCGGTCATTGAGCCAATCGGCTGCGGCTTCGCGGCCAGCTTGGGGCGCTATTTGGAGGTCCGCCGCCGCTATCCCGATGCCGAAATGTTGCTGGGAATTGGCAATCTCACCGAGCTGACCGATGTCGATTCGGCGGGGATCAACGTGCTGCTGTTGGGGTTTTGTCAGGAGGTGGGAATCCGGAGCGTGCTGACGACGCAGGTGATTCCGTGGGCGAGAACTTCCGTACGGGAGTGCGATCTCGCGCGGCGGCTCGTGTATCACGCGGTCCGCGCGCGCATTCCACCGAAGCACCTGGAGCCGCGGTTGGTGACGCTGCGCGATCCGAAGGTGGTCGAGTTTGGCGCGAGCGCGCTCGATGAACTAGCTGGGCAAATCAAGGACAACAACTACCGCATTTTTGCCGAAGGGGGAGAGGTTCACCTGGTCGGTGCCGGCCTGCATCTGGCCGCTGCCGATCCGTTTTTGCTGTTCGAGCGGCTGATGAATCCGGGGTTTGGCGGCGCGGCGGATACGCACCAGCGGCCGGCAAATGTCGATGCGTCGCACGCCTTCTACCTGGGCTTCGAGCTGGCCAAAGCGGCCACGGCCCTCGCGCTCGGCAAGCAATATCGGCAGGACGAGGCGCTCGACTGGGGCTATCTCACGGTCGCCGAAGAGAGCCATCGCCTGCGCAAGTCGGCCGCCGCGCGCGGCTTGCCCGCCGGCGGTTCGGAGGATGTTGGTTGAGCGAGATATTCCCGATCGCCGAAGAATTGCGGCCGATGCCCGACCTGGAGGCGGCGTTGGTTCGCTTTGCGCGCCAGCCACATTCGCTGCTGCTTGATAGCGCTCTGCGCGATCCGACGCTGGGGCGATATTCGTTTTTGACGGCCGATCCGCTGGAGTTCTTCACGGTTTCCGCCGATCGGAGCGATGGCCTGGCGCTGCTCGACAGCAAGCTGCGGCCCTATCGCGGCGAGCATCGCCCGGACTTGCCGCCGTTTCAAGGAGGCGCGGCGGGACTGCTGAGCTATGATCTCGCGCGCAGTCTGGAGCGCGTGCCGCCGGCGAGGATCGACGAATTTGGCATCCCCGCGCTGGCGATGGGACTATACGATACGGTACTGGCGATTGACCACCTCGCTCATCGCGCGTGGATCGTGTCGCAAGGCTATCCGGAGACGGAGCCCAGCCGCCGTGCCCGCCGCGCGCGGGAGCGCATCGCACAATTTCAGGCTTGGCTCGGCGAAGAGGTTCCCCCGGTGTTGCCGGCCGCCAACTTGCCTCTTTCGCCGGAGCATTTGGCCTCGCAATTTCCGGTTTCCGGCCCGGCCGGCCTGACCAGCAACTTTGCCCCAGCCGACTATTTACATGCCGTGCAGCGGGCCATCGACTATATCCACGCGGGAGACGTGTTTCAGGTCAACCTCGCGCAGCGGCTGCTCGTTCCGGCCGGCGGGAGCGCGCTCGATTTGTATCTGCGACTGCGGCAGTGCAATCCGGCCACGTTCGCCGCGTGGTTCGACGGGGGAGCCTTTCAGCTCGCCAGCGCTTCGCCGGAACGGTTCGTCAGCGTGCAAGCCGGCCACGTCGAGGCCCGGCCGATCAAGGGAACTCGCCGCCGCACTTCCTGGGTCGAAGCCGATATGTTCGCCGGCGGCGACCTCTTGGCGAGCGAAAAGGACCGGGCCGAGAACGTGATGATCGTCGATCTGCTCCGCAATGATCTCTCGCGGGTTTGCGTAGCGGCGAGCGTCCGGGTGACGCAGCTCTGCGGACTCGAAAGCTACCAGTTCGTGCAGCATCTCGTGTCGGCGGTCGTGGGGGAATTGCGGCCGGGGCAATCGGCGATCGACCTCTTGCGGGGGGCTTTTCCGGGCGGGTCAATCACCGGCGCTCCCAAGGTGCGGGCGATGGAGATCATCGCTGAGCTGGAGCCCACCGCCCGCGGTCCCTATTGCGGCTCGATTGGTTACGTGGGCTTCGATGGGTGGCTTGACCTTTCGATATTGATTCGGACGATCACGGCCAGTCGCGGCTGGTGGCAGTTTCCGGTCGGGGGCGGGATCGTCGCGCAGTCGGTTCCACGGCAGGAGTACGAAGAAACCTGGCACAAAGCCGCCGGCCTGTTGCGGGCGTTAAGATAGTCGCATGATTCTGTTGATCGACAACTACGATAGCTTCGTCCATAATCTGGCCCGTTATTTCGAGCGGCTGGGGGAGCGCACGGTCGTGGTCCGCAACGACGCCATCGCCGCCAGCGAGATTGAAGACCGGCGGCCAGATGCCATCGTGCTTTCGCCCGGGCCTTGCACGCCGAGCGAAGCGGGCTGCTCGCTCGAGGTGGTGCGCAGGTTTACCGGCCGCGCGCCCATTTTGGGAGTGTGCCTGGGGCATCAAACTATTGGCGCGGCGCTGGGTGCCCGCGTGATTCGCGCCCGGGAGCCGATGCACGGCCGCGCGAGCCAAATCGCGCACAACGCCCGGGGCATTTTTGCCGGGTTGCCCAATCCGCTCGCGGTGGGGCGCTACCATTCGCTCGTCGTCGAAGAGAGCTCGCTACCGGCCGAGCTGGAAGTAACGGCCCGCGCGGACGACGGCACCGTGATGGCACTCGCCCATCGGCGATTTCCGGTAGTGGGCGTGCAGTTCCATCCGGAATCGATCCTGACCGACGGCGGCTACGAAATGCTGGCTTCGTTTTTGCGGCTGGCGGGGCGAACGGCACCTCGTCCTTGGCCCGACATGCGAACCGAGCGGCCTGCCGCCAGTCCCAGCGAACCCGATTGGCCGCTCGTCCCCGTCACCTTTTGAGCGAGTGTGCCTTGGCCAGCGTAGCGAACGACGATACCGGCGACGAGCTGATTCTGGAGGGGAT
>JANRLS010000143.1:0-75052 GCA_033762315.1 Pirellulaceae bacterium | reverse complement strand
TCGGATCCACACGCGACAACAGCTGCTTCTTGCCGACCGGATCGATCTCGGCCCCGGCCACCCGCTCGCGCAGCTTCTGCATCTTATCGAGCGCGCCAAGGGGGTCGTTTTCGGCCATTTTTTCGGCCAAACGCTCTTCGTTCACGATCTCGCGGTCGAGCTTTTGCAGCAAAATCTGCTGCTGCGAGGTGGCCTGCGCCAGCGGCGATGCCGGCTGGCCAACCGCCGCGGGCAAGGGCTGCGCGGCGGCCGCGGCTCGCAGAAAGGTCAGCTTGTCCTTCAGTTGCTGGCGGACCAGCGGATCGAGCTGATCTTGAAACTTCCAGGCTTCGGCGAATTTGGCGAGGGCCCCTTCGCGATCCTGGTTTTCGAGCGCTTTGAGCCCTTCGTCGAACAGCTTATAGCCCGGACCGTTGCCCGAAGGGGGCAAAGTCCCGGCGATTCCCGCTTGGGAGCTGGCTGGGACATTCTGCGACTTATCGGCGGTCGGATCATACAGACCCTGCGCCACCGGATACCGCGGCTCGGCCGGCGAACCGGCCGCCGGCAGCGTGCCGCTGGCGGGGGCGATCCCCTCGCGGCGATACATGGCCCGGTTCACGTCGAGCAGCAATTGCCACGGCCGGGTTTCCTGGGCCGCGTAGGCTTCGTCCGGGATGTTCAGGTTCTGGGCCTGCTCGGCCAGTTGCTGAGCCGCTTGCAGATCCCCCTTATCGAGGGCGATGCGGGCCTGGGCGATCATTCGCCCCGCCTCGGCCTTCTTCGCCGGATCGAAATTCGCCAGCCGTCGCGGCTCGTCGGCACCAGGGAGCGCCGGTCCCCCCGGCGCGGCGACATAGGGAGAGCCACCCGGCGGCGGCTGGAACTGGCTTGTGCCAGCCGGAGGGGGACCGCCGGCCGGCGCGACCGGTTGGAACGCGCCGCCGCCACGGAGACCTTCGGCCAGCGGGTTGTTTTCCGCGGGCAAGTTGTACGGATTGACGCTCCCCTGCGGCAGCGCCGCGGCTGGCGGGGACGAGGGACCTCCCAGATTCGGCAGCTTGTCGGCGGCCTGGGGAATGTCGGTCGGGCGAAGCATGTAGGGGGATGTCGGCGAGGCCGATGCCGGCTGCAATCGGCTCGGGTCGATTCCCGCCGCTTGCAAATCGGCCGCCACGCGCTGGGGAGAATCTTCGTTCGGGCCATACTGGGCCGGCAAGGCCGCGGCCTTTTGCCAGGCGGCCAGGGCGGCAAACTTATCGCCGGCGGCGAGCGCCGCGCGGGCATCCTTCAGTAGCACCGCAGCCCGCGATTTTTCGTCGCCGGCGATTTGCTCGACGACGTTCCGCTGGGCACCCAGGTTGAACGGGTCTTGCGGCGGGGTGGTCGTCGGCTGCGGTTGCGGCTTGGGTGCCGGCCCGGCCAACAGCGCCGGAAACCGCGAGCTGGGAAGCTGCGGCCCGCTGGCCTTGCTTCGCTCGCTGGTGAGCAGGGCTCTCATGCTTGGCGGCGTGTCGATGAATCGCGCCGTAAGCGGATCGTATTTGACATTCAGCCCCTCGGCCTGCGCGATCAGGGCATCGGCATCGTCCAGCCGTTGCTCCTTGATCGCCTTGCGGGCCTGGCGGAGCAGGTCGTCGGCCTGCCGGCGATTGTCGGCGGCGGAACCGGCCTGGCTTGCGCTGGCGGCGGCCACGGCCCACGCGCTGGCCTGGGGAGTTGCCCCCTGGCACATCAGGGGAGCCAGGCTCAGGGCCAAGGCTCCAGTCAGCAGTTGCACGCTCGTCTTCAAAGCGCTTCTCCTGTTACAGCGTTCCACGCGCGCGGATGCGCCGGGCAATCGGCAAATATGGGGTTTACGGCGCTGGCGGCCGACTCGCGGCGATCCGGCGGCCGGCGAAGGGCTGCATGGGACGCAGGCTTCGCGCGGCGGCTGGGTGGCTACGAACACGGACGCATCATGCGCCGGGATTTCCTGAACAAGACTCGTTGGGTAGATGAGCGGCGGGGTAAATACTCGCCGGAGCCAACTATCGTCAAGAGCAGAATGATTTTGGCCGCGAAAAATCGAGAAGAATTCTTGCCCGCGAAACCGCTAGCGGGGCAAAGAATGCGACCCGCAGAACAATGGGAACAGAATAATTCGGAGCAGGATCAGGAAGACGAAAAAGAACCAGAATCAGATGGATGTCTTGTCTCTCCCTCTCCCACTCTCCTCGTCTCCCCCTCTTCTCCATCAGTCCCCCGGCTCTTCCAGATAGGTGTAGCCGTTGAGGCCGTCTTCGTAGAACTTCAGGAACCGGCCGGCTTCCTGGTGCGACAGGCGATTCTCGCGGACAGCGGTTTCGACGGCGGTTTGCAGGCGGGTGATGAGGTCGCTAGGCTCGAATTCGACGTAATCGAGCACCTCGCGGACGGTGTCCCCCTTCACGATTGCTTCGAGGACCACGTCACCGGCGGGGGTCATATCGACGTGGACGGTGTTTGTATCGCCGAACAAGTTGTGCAAGTCGCCGAGGATTTCCTGATAAGCGCCGATTAGAAACGCCCCCATGTAATAGGGCTGGCCGGTATAGGAATGCAGCCGCAGCGTGCGTTTCACGTCCCGCCGGTCGATGAACTGGTCGATCTTGCCGTCGCTATCGCAGGTGATGTCGCCTAGCACGGCGTGCCGCGTCGGCCGCTCGTCGAGACGATGGATGGGCATCACGGGGAAAAGCTGCTTGATGGCCCAACTGTCGGGCATCGATTGGAACAGCGAGAAATTGCAGAAATAAGTGTCCGACAGGAGCGTATCGAGCCCTTCCAGCTCTTCGGGCACGAAATCGAGCTGCTCGGTCAGCCGCTTGATTTTCTTGCAGATCGTCCAGAACAGGTTTTCAGCCAAGGCCCGCTGATCGAGCGTCAGATAGCCCGTGCTGAACAGCGTCATCGTCACGTCCATCGCCTGCTGGGCATCGTGAAAGCTTTCCAGCACGTTGCGGGCGGTTACGTTTTTGAAGGTATCGACGAGATCGTGCAAGGGCTGCTCGCTGTCAGGGGGAATATCGAGCAGGCTTTCGTCCCCATTACCTTGGCCGGCGACGCCGAGCGTGCCAAACACCAGGGCGGCATGATAGGCGGCCAAGGCCCGGCCGCTTTCGCTGATGATGTTCGGATGGGCGACGCTCGCCTCGTCGCACACCGATTGGATGTGGTGAACAACGTCGTTGGCGTATTCCTGCAGCGTGTAATTCACGCTTGACTCGAAATTCGTCTGCGAGCCGTCGTAATCAACCCCCAGCCCGCCCCCCACATCGAGATACTCAAGCCCCGCCCCGCGCTTGACGAGATCCGCATAGGCGCGGGCGGCTTCGGTCATCGCTCCCTTCACGTGGCGAATATTGGTGATCTGGCTGCCGAGGTGGAAGTGTAGCAACTTGAAGCAATCGAGCATGTCGCGGCTTTTGAGCTCATCAACCGCTTGCAGGATTTCGCCGACAGTCAGGCCGAATTTGCTCCGCCAGCCGCCGGACGATTGCCAGCGCCCGCTGCCACGGGCCGCCAGCTTGACGCGCATGCCAATCTGCGGGCGCACGCCCACCTTCTCGGCATATTTGAGGATCATCGGCAGTTCGGTGTATTTCTCGACGACCGGAATCACGCGGCGGCCGATCTTCTGGGCCAGCATCGCCATTTCGATGAACTCGGCATCCTTGAAGCCGTTGCAGATGATCGGCGTGTCGGCGTCGGTCATGGCGACGACAGCCAAAAGCTCCGGCTTGCTGCCGGCTTCGAGGCCGAAGCCATAGACCTTGCCGTATTGCACCACCTGTTCGACGACGTGCCGCTGCTGGTTCACCTTGATCGGATAGACGCAGGCGTATTTGCCCTTGTAGTCGTGCTCTTTGATCGCCTGGGCGAAAACGTCGTGAATTTCCCGCAGCCGATCTTTCAAAATGCCGTTGAACCGGAGCAAAATCGGCAGGTCGAGGCCGCGGAGCTGCAAGCGGTCGATCAGCTCCTTCAGGTCGATGGCGAGGCCGGGGTCTTTGGTGGGGTGAACCTGCAGGTGCCCCTTGGGCCCCACCGAGAAATAGCCTTTGCCCCACCGCGGCACATCATATAGCTCGCTGGCGTCGGTAATGGTCCAGCGATCCACGGCATCTTTGAGCATCTCGGGCGGTCCTTCTGGGCAAAGGGGCGAACGGCATGTCCGGCCGCGAAAAAGTGTAATTATACGCGCCCCGCGCCGGCGACAAGGGACTAATCGCGTCGCGTAAGAAATTGTTGCGGAATGAGGCGGGGTGACTTACAAAAGTGCCCATGCCTAGCGAAAACTCTCTCCCCCTTCCGCGCCGCGAACTTTTGACGATGGGGGCCGCGGCAGCGGGCCTGACGTTCGTCAACCAGGCGGTGGCCGACGAGCGAAACCCGGCGACCCAGGTGGCCGACCGCTCGTCGAGCATCCGGATCACGGCGCTCAAAACGTATCTGGTCGGCCCGGTCGTCTATGTGAAGATCGAAACCAACCACGGCATCGCCGGTTGGGGCGATCTCAAGGGGCTCAATCCCGTGCCGGCCAAGGCGCTGGTCGAGTCGCTGTTTGATCTCTTGAAGGGCGAAAACCCGACGCGGATCGAGCATTTGTGGCAGAAGCTGTTTCGGGCTCATCGCAACATTCGCGGCGGCACGCTGATGGTGCATACGCTGGCCGCGATCGACATGGCCCTGTGGGACATTGCCGGCAAGCTCTGGAACGTGCCCGTGTATCGCCTGCTGGGCGGGCCTACGCGCGACAAAATCCGCGTCTATCACACCCCCAAGGCCCAGAAGGTGCCGCCGCACGGCATCTACGACCATTCGGGCGACCCGGCCGACATCGACAAGATGGTGGCCGCGGTGAAAGCGGCCCGCGAGAAGGTCGGCCCCGATGGCGCGGTGATGTTCGACGCCCACTCGGCCGTGCCGCCGGCGACGCTGATTCAGTTCGCCTCGGCCATCAAGCCGTACGACCTCTTGTTCATCGAAGAGCCCGCCGTGCCGGGGAACATCGAAACGTTCAAGCGGCTCAAGGAGAAGATTTCGGTGCCGCTGGCGACCGGCGAGCGCGACCGGACCATCTGGGGCGTGCTGCCCTATTTGCAGGAGCGGTGCATCGACATTTTGCAGCCCGACTGCTGCCACACTGGCGGCATCAGCCAGATGAAGAAGATCGCCACGCTGGCCGAAGCCTGGTTCGTGCCGATCGCCCCGCACTGCACAGCGACCTACCTGGGCATCGCCGCCAGCCTGCACGTCGTCTCGGCGATTCCGTTCTTCCTGATTCACGAGTTCTATCCGCAAAACGCCGGCTTCAACAAGCCGCAACTGACGCGGATGGCGTTCGAATACGACAAAGACGGCTACATCGGCCTCCCCCCTGGCCCCGGTCTCGGCGTGGAAGTTGACGAAGCCCTGCTCGCCACCGAAGCCGCCAAGCCGCAGACCTACAAATGGCCGGGTGCGACGCTGCCGGATGGGTCGATTGCGGATTATTGAGACAATGCTTGCCAGAGGAGAGTTCCATGGACGACTGGCCGTTTGATGACCCACCGAATGTAGTGACAATTACTGTCCGTCAAATCGTTCGCGACGGTCATCCGATCATGCTCGTTGCCCGCGACATTGACGACGGCACCTGACAGTTTTTGACGGGGGGAGCTTTCGAAGTTGCCGACGGCATGGTGGTCAGCCTGGCCAGCATGGTGCGTCGCGACCCGAGTTTGGCCGTGTTGGCGGATCTGCCACAAGGTTGGCAAGCAAAGCGGACTGCGGTCGGTGCGCCCTGGGAGCGTTCGCCGTCGGAAACAGTAGATGATTGATACTCGGATTAAGAGAAAGAAAGTTCGTTAGGGAAATCCAGCCATTTTTGGCTCCTAGAATCCTGAAATACCATGCGATTCGCTGTTGTTGCACTATCTGTTTTTGTTTCCTCGACCACCTTCGCTGCCGAGCCGCAACTCCTCACCAACTCGCTCGGCATGAAGCTCGTCCGACTCGAACCGGGCGAGTTTCAGATGGGTTCGCCGGAAACGGAAGAAGGGCGGGGCGACGATGAGCTGCGGCACAAGGTGCGGATTACGAAGCCGTTCTATCTGGGAAAGCACGAGGTGACGGTCGGCCAGTTCCGTAAGTTCGCCGAGGCGACCGCCTACAAGACGACGCTGGAGAAAACCGGAGGGGCCGGCTTTGGATTTGACGCGGCTGCCAAGGGGATCGAGATTCTGCCCAAGTTCACCTGGCGCGAAGTCGGCTGGGAACAGACCGACAACCATCCCGCAACCAACCTCAGTTGGGACGACGCGACCGCTTTCTGCAAATGGCTGAGCGCGACCGAAGGCCGCCGCTACACGCTGCCGACCGAGGCCCAGTGGGAATATGCCTGCCGGGCCGGCACAACGACCCGCTACTCGACCGGCGAGGCGGAGGAATCGCTGCAAGGGACGGCCAACGTGTCGGATGCGTCGTTCCTCGGCAAATATGCCAATGCCACCTGGAGCGTGGAGTGGGACGACGGCCACGCCTTTGCCGCTCCGGTTGGCAGCCTCAAGCCGAATGCCTGGGGCCTGTGCGATATGCACGGCAACGTCTGGGAATGGTGTGCCGATTGGTATGGCCGCGACTATTACGCCAAGTCGCCCCAGGACGACCCCACCGGCCCCGACAGCGGCACGGTGCATGTCCTCCGCGGCGGGGCCTTCACCAATCGCTTCCGGTTCGTCCGCAGCGCCGACCGCGATGCCGAGCGGCCGAAGTATCGCTACAACTTCACGGGCTTTCGAGTGGCAGCGGAGTGATTCACCAGCAAGCAACGAGACTAAGGTTTACACGGCAGCGGCGGGTAGATATAGACCTCGGACACCGCCATGCCTGCAAATACTCGTCCTTGAAAGCGTGTCGGAATTGGTGCTGGAAATCGGCGATAAATCTCTTCGATTGCCTTGGCCACGGGATCATTCACCTCGATGAGTTTGACGCGAAACGGATCGAGGTAGTGGTCGGTCATTTCCTGAGTGATTCGCAGCACTTCCAGGTAGGCTGGTCCCGAGTTGGCGACGGTTAGTCCCTCGACCGCCGCGTACAGGTAGCGCTCCTCGTTCTCACCGGCGCGCAGCCAGCAAGCCGCCGTAACGTGCCGGTAGTCGTTCATTCGGCGGAGAAAATCGAATCCCGCGTCGATTTCGTCCGCTACCAGCGGGATCGTATCCATTGCATCACTCTATCAGTGGGATCGGTAACCGCGTTAAACAGTGCCTGGGCTTCGGCTTGGGTCTTCTTCAGGTACCGCGATTGCTCACTCCAATTCTTCACTTGTTGCCAATTCTGGTAAAGCGCCAGATTGGTGATGGCGTCCAAATCGCGATCTGCTTTGATGTTGGCCACCGACAGCAACCTTTCGATGTCATGCGTCCAGGCGTCGGTCGAGAACTTCTTATCTTGATAGATAACTTCGGGTTGCGCCGCGACGCGAGCCAAAACGCAAGCTTTTAATCCACACTCGACCGCATAGCCAACCAGATAGAACGCGGCCGACCACCGATCGACGCCGGGCGCAAGATGGGCTTGGGCGTCAAGAATGCGGTCCTCCGCCAGTTGCTGCCACTCGGTTCTGGTGGTCATGAGCCGACGCCTGACCCAACAGGAGAATTAAACCCCCAACGGTGAGTCATTTTAATGCCGACTGAAAATGGTGCAACTAATTCCGCTCGGCGGGAGCCTCGCCCTCCCAAGTGCCTAGCCGCGGCGAACTTCAATCCACCGGCGGCAGCACGTCGGGCTCGATCTGGTAGCCATCGGCCAGGGCGTTGGTCTGATTGAAGAGGCCGACGATCGCCAGAATCTCGCCCAGCGTTTCGGCATCGATGCCCTGCTTTCTCAGGGCGGCGGTGTGCGAGTTGACGCAGTACGAGCAGCCGTTAGTCGCCGACACCGCCAAGGCAATGATCTCGCGCGTGCGGGCATCGAGGCGGCTCGTGCGGCCGGTCGCCTCGGGATGCATCAGGGCCTTGAGCTGATTCCAGACCAGCTCGAGCTGCGCGGGGTTGGTCGCCAGGGTCCGCCACATATTCGGCACAAAGTCGATCCCCTTCGTCCGCTTGATGTCGTCGAAGATCTCGCGGACCTTGCCCCCCGCGCCGTCTTCATCCACCAGCCGCACCGTCGCCAGGCGAGTCACCGACATGTTGGGGCTCCACGAAAGAAGCGAGAAACGGTCCACGGCCGCGCGCCATCAAGCTACCAGCCGGGGCCGAAGCCGGGCAATGCCGACAGGCGGCCCGCGTCACTTGGAGGCCGAAATTTCCAGCTCGCCGCCGGGCCGTTTCCCTTCGTAGTTGTCGACCGCGACGATTTCCTTGCCGGGATCGAACAGTTCATCGGGCACCACCCAAATCTCGCCATGCAGGTCGTTCTGCTCGGCTCGCACGCTGTGATGCCGACACAGTTCGAGCACGGCGAGAAAGACGCCGACGATCGCCGATTTGTGCATCCCCGGCTCGAACATTTCGGTCAGCGACGCCCGGCGCTGATCGACCAGCTTGCGGTGAATCCGCTGCATGTAGACCTGAATCGGCGTGTCGTCATAAACAATCGTCGCCGGCTTGCTGGACTGCGAATCGCGGAGGATGCGCCCCAAGGCACTGACCAGGTCCCACAGCTCCACCTCTTGAATCGGCTGGCCGGCGGGATCGCTCCGCCGCGGCGGCAGGTCGCTGGCTTGCCGGGCATAGTGCTGCTGCCAGTCGCGACTGCGCTCGTCGAGCATGCTGGCCGCGTCCTTATATTGCTTATACTCCAGCAGGCGAGCAACGAGCTCGTCGCGGGGGTCATCCCAGGCTTCGGTCTCCTCGCCGCCGCGCGGCAGCACCAGCTGCGACTTGATCTCGATCAGCGTGCTGGCGACCTCCAGAAAATCGCCCACCGCGTTCACGTCCAGCTCGCGAAGCACTTCGAGATACGCCAGGTATTGCTCGGTAATCAGGGCAATCGGCAGGTCGGTGATGTCCACCTCGTGCTTGCGGACCAGGTACAAAAGCAGGTCCAAGGGGCCCCGAAAGCTGTCGAGTTCGACGCGAAAATCCATATCAGCATCATAGAAGATACGCCAGATTCCGGCGACGCCGATTTGGGGGCTGTTTGGCCCCGCGCGCTGTCGCTTGCCGCCGGCCCGCCAGATACGATAGGGGGCTATGGCCGCGACGCTGGAGAGTATCGTCAAACAGCTGGAAGACAGTGGCATAGTCGCGCCGGGGAAGCTGCAGGAGTTCATCCCCCCCAAGGCGAATCCAAAAACGGTCGAGGAGCTGTTGCGGGAGCTCTTCAAGCAGAACCACCTGACCAAATTTCAGGCCCAGCAGGTGGCCCAGGGGAAGGCGAAGGCCCTGATTCTGGGCGGCTATACGATTCTCGATCGGATCGGGGCCGGCGGCATGGGGCAGGTGTTCAAGGCCCAGCATCGGCGGATGGACCGGATCGTGGCGATCAAGATGTTGCCCGCCGCGATGACCAAAGATGCCGCGGCGGTCGCCCGCTTCGAGCGCGAGGCGCGGGCGGCGGCGAAGCTGAATCACCCCAACATCGTCACCGCCTACGATGCCGATCAGGCCAATGGGGCCCACTTCCTGGTGATGGAGTACGTGGAGGGGACCGATCTTTCGGTGCTGGTCAAAAAGCACGGCACGCTCGCCGGCAGCAAAGCATTGAACTACATCCTGCAAGCGGCGAAGGGGCTGGAGTTTGCCCATAAGAAGGGGGTCGTCCATCGCGACATCAAGCCGGCGAACCTGCTGGTCGATAGCGAGGGGACCGTCAAGATTTTGGACATGGGGCTGGCACGGATCGACGCCGGCGGCGATGCGGCGGCGCAGGGAGAGCTGACGAGCACCGGCGCGGTGATGGGGACGGTCGATTACATGGCACCCGAGCAGGCCCTGAGCACCAAGGGAGTCGATGGGCGGGCCGATGTTTATAGCCTGGGCTGCACCTTGTACTACCTGTTAGCCGGCAAGTGTACCTACGACGGCGACACGCTGATGGGCAAGCTCTTGGCCCATCGCGAAGCGCCGATTCCCCAGTTATCCGATGTGCAAGCCGGAGTGTCGGCCGAAGTGCAGGCGATTTTCGCCAAGATGGTCGCCAAGAAAGCGGACGACCGCTATCAAAGCATGACCGAACTGATCGCCGACCTGGAGCGGGCGATTTCCGGCCAATCGGCTCCCGGCAATCTGGCTCCTCCCGCCGGCGGAACCGATGCCGGTCTGACGAGCTTCTTTCAACAGGGCGCGGCCGGTCCCGCGCCGAAAACGAAGAACTTTCCCGCCGGCGAGGTGACGGTGGCGCTTCCCGCGGCGACCTACGCCGTGACCGGGCCGGCGGCAAATTCCGTTGCCCAACAGCCCCCCAAGAAGGCGGCCCCGCAGGTTGCCCTGTACGGCCTGATTGGCGGGGGCGTTTTGTCGCTCGTCGGCATTCCGCTCGTGCTGTGGTTGGCGCTCAGTGGGGGCGAACAACCGCCCCAGCCGGCGATTCCGGTCGCCAAGCTCCAGCCCGCGGTTCCATCGACGAAGTCCCCTCCCGCGGTTCAAAACCCGACGCCGACGGTCGCCACTCCGCCGGCCGGCCGGTTTGCGTTGCAATTTTCCCAGCGGCATCACAGGGTAGAAGCCCCCAATATCGGGCTGAATGTCGGCAGCCCGTTCACCATCGAGGTGTATATCACGCCCGGAAATTTGCCAACCAATCACGATTATTACGGGCAGCTCGCGGGAATTTCCCGTGAGTTTCATCTGCAGCAAAAGGTGGATCGCTGGCTGTTCTATTCCACGCACAATACGGCCGAGTCGAGTAATCCGCTGGTGCCCAACCGACGGGTCCATCTGGCCGGCGTGCGGAGCGCGGAGAAGCGGCAACTCTTCGTGGATGGTCAGTTGGCTGGTGAATTCAACGAACCACTGAACAAGGTGCGACGCGATCCTTCCAAGGCACCGGAGCCGCTCGTGCTGGAATCTCCGCGGCCGAATCTTACGCTTCGGATCGATCAGCTGCGGATTTCGCAAACCGCCCGCTACACGCAGAATTTCACGCCGCCGCCGCAATTTGCCGCCGATGCCCAGACATTAGTCCTTTACCAGTTTAGCGAAGGGACGGGGACGATTCTCACCGACTCTTCCGGCAAGGGGCATCATGGCCAAATCACCGGGGCGAGCTGGGTGCATATCGATGGCTCGCCGATCACTTCGACACCGTCTGTGGTGAAGGTCTCTCCCGCCCCGACCACGCCGGTGGCCTCCTGGCAGCCAATCGACCTGCTGAAGAAAGCGAAGACCGATAGCTCCGGGTTCCTGTCACTTGGCGTCGGTCCCGATAAACAAGGGGGTGCCCCCTATTTCTTCGACCACACGCCGATTCCGGAGGAATACGCGCTCGAACTTGACCTGGAGCGGCAGGCCGGTAGCGCCCATACGGAGATTTTTCTATTCGCTGGCGGCCAGACGTGCTCGGCGGTTCTGGGGGCGACGACCAATCCAAACCCGCAGCGGAGCGGAATCTCGCTCCTGGATGGGAAGCTGGCGGGCAACCCGGAGAACCCCACGTCCGTTGAGGGGGCTGCGCTGCGTGATGGCCAGACCTGCCGGGTGGTTTGCGAGGTTCGCAAAAGCGGGCTCCGTGTCCTTGTCGATGACCGGACGCTAATCGACTGGACGGGCGATTCAAGCCGGCTGTCGGCGCACGAGCAGCTTGCGAGGTCGATCGCTTCCCTTGGCAGTCGGCTCGGGATGGTGCAGTGGAAAGGGAAAGTCGTGGTGCGGCGGGCCCTGCTGCGGCCGCTCGCCGCAGCGGTCGTCCATCTCGATGATCTGCCGGAGAAATCGGCAACGGTGCGGGGGGCGATTCGCAAAGCGGGCCAATCGGCTGCCGACTTGGAAGAGATGCGTCGCAATTTCTCATTGGAGCCGGCCAGCCACTCGCTAATGTTTCATCCCGAACCTGATTCCCCCTCGCCGGCCGACCAGGGGCACATCACTTACGATCTGAGTGGAAAGTACGACCGTTTTCAATCCACCGTGCATTGCCGGCCGACGCGGCAGCCACCGATTTTTGTCGAAGTGTGGGGGGACGGTAAACGACTTTGGGAATCGGGAAACCTGGCCGCCCTGAAGGCTGTCGGTGCTCCCGCTAACGTGGATGTGCGTGGGGTTCGCGAACTCAAACTCCTGGTGCGGACGGAGACGACAACGCAGGTGGGGGCCGTGCTTTGGCTCGATCCGCGGCTGACAACCCTCGCTTCCGATCCTCTGTCCCCCGCACCAGCCGCCGCCGCTCGCTGGCCGTTCGATCCGGCGGACGGCAAGGAATATGAATGGAGCGCGCCCGAGAATCTTGGAGCCGCGATCAACACGGCCAAAACGGAAATGCTCTGGGCGATTAGTCCCGATGAGCGGCAACTGTATTTCCAGCGCGAGAAGGCCCCGTTTGTCGCCGTGCGGCTTGCGGATGGTGCGGGTTTCAACAGCATGAACTCCGCCCCCGGCTTATCGGCGGGGGAGCATGGCTCGCTGTCCGCCGATGGGCTGGCGGCGGCGTTTATGATGGATCGCGGTGGTGGCAAGCGCGAGATTTGGCTGGCGTCGCGAAAGACGCCCGACCAGCCGTTTTCGACGCCGCAAGTCGCCCCGCCACCGATCAACGACGACTTCCAAAACGACCGTGCGGTGCTCTCGGCCGATGGCTTGACGCTGCTCACCCTTTCGACCCGCGACCCCAGCGCCAAGGCCGAGATTTGGCTCTATACGCGCCCCGCCATCGACCAGCCCTTTGGCACGAGCGAAAGGCTTGGCTCGCCGCCGAACACGCCCGGCTGGGATATGCCGTATTTCATTTCCAACGATCGCTGCTTTTTGATCGCTTCGTCACAGGGGGCGGATCATCAAGGGCCCGATCGGTTCGTGCGGTACTATCAGCGCGCCGTGGCGACCGCTCCCTTTGGGCCGGGAACTGAACTTGATATTCCCCTGGGCACCGCAGCCCGCGCGGCCAATTCGGGCTTCCGCCTGGCCGCTAGTGGCCGCTCGCTTTATTTCGATGCGCCGCAGTTGCCGGGCGGACAGGGAAATTACGACATTTGGGTCACCCGCCGCGTGCCAAAAAAACCCGCCGCAGTGGCGGCCCCCGTTTCCGGGGCTGCCAAGATTGTTTATCTCGACGACCTGCAGGAAACCGCCTGGAAAGATGGGCATCTGAAGCTGGGCAAGCACAATCTGGAATTCAACGGCTGGACTTTCACTTGGCGCGGCCAGGAGCCGGCCCATTCGCTATCGACCCATCCGCAGAAGGGGAAGACGGCGCTTGTCATTTATCGCTTGAATGGCCAATACGACACCTTCGCGGCGGTGGTGGGCTTGGGAGATGGCGTGAAGGATCGCGCCGAAAGTCCGCTAACCTTTCGGGTCACCGGGGATGGCCGCGAGCTGTGGAAATCGCCCTCCGTGCAAAAGCTGACGGACGAGGCGGTTTGCTCGATCTCGGTGCGCGGAGTTCGCGAGCTCGCCCTGGAGGTGAGTTGCAGCGGCGGTAATTTCAAGGCCCATGGCGTTTGGTACGAGCCGCGACTCACGCCGCTGGCCGCTTCGCCGCCGGCCGCTTCGCCGCTGCCAATTGGTACTGAAGTCGATCTTCTGCCGCTGGTCGATTTGCCTCAAGATGCTCTGTCCGGCGAGTGGACCCGGCAAGGGACTGAGCTGCATTTGGCCGGCATACAAGGGGCCAATCACTTGCTCCGGCTGCCGGTCGAACCGGGCGAGGAGTATTCGGTGCGGCTGGCGTTTTCGACCGACCGGGGGTATCCCAATATCGAGCTGCCACTGGAGGGGAACGGCGTGCCAATTAGCTTCAATGGGGATCAGGTGGTGTTGTGTCTCGCGGGGTTCAAGGCTTCGCGAGAGGATCAAGAAGCGAAGAATGTGCGCTCTCCGGCGGGATTCTTTTTTCACGACAACCAGCGGCATGAGGTGGTAGTCAGCGTGAGCCATCCTGCCGCGAACCAGGTGCGGATCGCGGTGGCCGTGGATGGCAAGCCGACACTCGACTGGACCGGCACCCGCGATCAGCTGAAGGCGATCCCTGGTGCGGCGCAAACCACACCCTCCCTGGTTTTCTCGACGTATCACGTCAAGGATTCGGCCACGAAGCTGCTCTCCGCCCAACTGACGACGACCAAAGGAACGCCGAAGCGCCTGCGTCCGGCGGCAGCGAAGTAGCACGGCCGTGGCATTCCATCCGCTCGACTACCGCTCAACCAGGAGATTTGCTCGCATGTCGCTGCTCTTCGCCAACGCCTGGCCGCTCGTCGTAGCCCTCACCGCCCTCGCCGCCGAACAGCAGCTGCAGCCAACATCGCGTACGGCGGTGGAGTTGGAAGGGTGGACAATTCGAGTCGATGACCGCCTGCGCGCCGGCGACGACGCGGCACGGGGCGCGCGGGCACTCAAGTTTCTCGAAGCCAAGCTGGCCGAGATCAAGCTCGTCGTGCCGGAGCCGCGCGTGAAGGAACTGCAAAAGGTGACGATCGTGCTTGATCTGAGCTGCGGCAAATTGGGGGCGATGCAATATCACCCCGATGCCGGTTGGCTGCGGAATAACGGCTATGCGGAGGAGCTGGCAAAGTGCGTTCACTTGCCCCGCGCGGCCGATGTCGCAACAAAGCGCAATGCCCGCGAGCAACCCTGGGTCATTCTGCATGAGTTGGCTCACGCCTGGCACGATCAGGTGCTGGGCTTCGACGATCCGCGCATCATCGACGCTTATGAGCGGTATAAGGCCGGCGGACAAGGGGAGAAGGCCCTGCTCTACAGCGGCAAGCGCGTGAAGCACTATGCCCTGACCAACCACAAGGAATTTTTCGCCGAAATGACCGAAGCCTATTTCGGCTCCAACGACTTCTTCCCCTTCAACCGGGGCGAGCTGCGCGATGCCCAGCCGGAGCTATTGGCGGTGCTCGAACGGATTTGGAATCCGCCGCCGGCCGCCGAGTCCGACGGAAAATAGCGCGTCGGCACGTCGAGCTTTTCCCAAAAGCCGCCGCGGCGAACCCAAAGAGCGCCTTGCGCGCGAAGGGGCCAGTCAGGTTGCCGCGGCGGGCTGCTGAAACCCGGAGCGGCCAGTCCCCCACGGACCAGCCTCTCCGCTTTCCGCGGTGGCGAATCCCCATCCGCCACCGCCGGATTAGCATCGACAACCCGCGCCATTCGCCTGACCGAAAAATCCCTCCTAGACGGCCAGACTCGCCCAGCCCGCGCCGATTAGCGCGACTATGTCAATCGTGCGGGTCGCGACCAGGAAAGAGGGGCTATCGCGGCTGGAACTCGGGGTCGCCAATCTGCCAAAACAGGAACGACCAGACATCCGCCAGTTCGGCATGGCGCTGCTGGCGGGTCGAGCCGATGCCGTGCCCGGCATGGTAATCGACGCGAAACAGCACCGGCCTCGCGCTGGCGCTGGCGGCTTGCAAGCGGGCGGTCGTTTTGGCCGATTCCCACGGCTCGACGCGAGGGTCGTTGATGCCGTGCGTGAGGATCACTGCCGGATACTTCACGCCGTCTCGAATGTGATAAAAGGTGCTCATCTCTAGGAGGCCGCGAAATTCGTCGGGTTTGGTCACCGTGCCAAACTCCGGAATGTTCGGCGGGCCGTTGGTCGTCGTTTCAAACCGCAGCATATCCGTGCAGCCGACCGAGATTTGCGCGGCGGCAAAGAGATCGGGTCGCTCGGTGATCGCCCGGCCGATCAGAATTCCCCCCGCGCTTCCCCCTTTGCCGGCCAGCCTTTTTGGCGACGTATAGCCGGCCCGCACCAGGTGCTCGGCACACGCGATGAAGTCCTTCCAGGTGTTGGGCTTGGTGAGCTTGCGCCCCGCGTGGTGCCACGCTTTGCCAAAGGCCCCGCCGCCGCGAACATGCGCCACCGCCAGCACGCCGCCGCGCTCGAGCCAAGCCAGGTCGGTCGGATTAAAGCGCATGGGAGCCGTGAAGCCATACGCCCCATAGCCCGAAATCAGTGTCGGATGCGAGCCATCGAGCACCAAATCGCGGCGATGCACAATGGAGAGCGGCACGCGGACCCCATCGTGGCTGGCCACCAGCACCTCGGTGGCGGTCAGCGAATCGGGCACGTCGAACTTGCCCACTGGCAAGAGGCGGGTGTCGGTCAACGTGCGAGTTTCGGCCTCGAATTGATACAGTCGGCCAGCGCGGGTCCACGAGCGCGTGCCGATAAACACCCCCGGCAAATCGGGCCGGGCCGCGAGGATCGACCCGGAAGGTTCGTCGGCAGGGAGCTCGATCCGCTCGGCGGCGATCTCCTCGCCAAACGGAACGCGGAGCACCTGGCTGGCGGTGCCGACAAGCGTTTCGACATAGAGCGCATCACTGGCCACTGCCAGCCCATCGACGACATATTCCCCCGCCGGAACCACCGTGGCTGCCCCGGCCAGATTCGGCTGGGCAAGCGATGTGCGGACGATCTTGAAGCGGGGCGCATCGCGGGCGGTCAGCAGATAAAGGTCGTCGCCGCGAACCGCGTAGTCGGTCACCAGGTCGGCGCGGCCGCAAATCTGTGTCCACTGCAGTTCGGGCCGGCCCAAAGCGGCAAGCGGCGCGACATAGAGCGACAGATCGGTTTCGTCGCCGTGCTTCACCTGGCCGATGGCCCACCGCGAACCGACCGGCACGATCACCGCCGGAAAATCCATCTCGGCCAGCGGCGGCGAGCCGGCCGCGCCGGCGGCCAGCACCAGCTCGTCCTGCTTTGTGTCGCGGCCCAGCACGTGCCGCCACGCCTGCGTGAATTTGTACCCCTCGGTCGCCGGAGCATCGGCCGCCAGCTTCCGCCGCCGGCTATAAACGAACGACTCGCCATCCGGCAGCCAATAAGGAGGGGCATAATCGGCTTCGAGGCGGTCGATTGCATCGGGCAGGTCGCGGCCGGTCGCGATTTCGAGCACGCGGAGGGTCGTCTGCTCCGATCCCGAGGCGGCGAAGCCATAGAGCAGCTTCGCGCTTTCGGGCGAGACCCGAAAAAAGCTGATCGTGTAGTGCTCGTCCGGCATGCTTTGGGGGAATTTCTCCGGGTCCACCAGCACCCGCTCGGTCCCCGTGGTTCCTTCGCGCAGGCAGACTTTGGCCACCTTTTCCCCCGCCAGTTGCTTGAAATAGAAGAGCCGCCCCCCCGGCTGCCGCACGAGGCCCGACAGCGTGAACGGAGCGCCGGCATCCAGTTCCTCGATCCGGGCGAGCAAGGCCCCCCGCCCCGGCAGGCGGCTGAGCGTTCGCTCGGCGAACTCGGCCTGCTCTTTCACCCAGGCTTGCACGTCGGGTTGCTGAAAGTCCTCCAGGTATCGATACGGATCGGCGATCGGCGTGCCGTGATAGGTGTCGGTGACGATTCGGACCGGGGCAACGGGGGGCATTTCGGCCATAAGGGGTTCCGCAAGGAGCAAGAGGACGGAAAGGCGGGCGAACGTCGAAGCGATTGGCATGAGGCTGGTCCCTTGTCCCCGTGATTCAACCATTCCGGCCCCTTGGGCGAAAGGCGTCGATGTCCGGCGGCTACTTGCACGCCGCCCGAATGTGCCGGATTATTCGTGCTGATCGCCGCGCGATAAGCGCCGCGATAAGCCTCGCGCTTCCTCTCCGCTATCCCCTGGCCTCTCCATGAATCGCTTGCTACGCCTGGTCTTGCTTCTATTGACTTATGCCGGCCCCCTGTTGGCCGCCGATCCGCCGACCGATGCCGACCGCTCACCCCAACCGGGCGTGCCGCAAGGGAAGGTGACGCCGGGGGTGTTCGACCAGAGCCAGATTTATCCCGGCACGCGACGCGATTACAGCGTGTATGTGCCGGCCCAGTACTCGCCCGATAAGCCCGCCAGCCTGATGGTCTTCATGGATGGTTCGGGCTATGCCAAGCCAGACGGGGCGTTTCGCGTTCCCGTCGTCTTCGACAATCTAATCCATCAAGGGGCCATGCCGGTGACGATTGCCGTGTTCGTCAATCCGGGCACCATTCCCGCCGTCAAGCCGGGAGCCAAGGACCGCAGCAACCGCTCATTCGAGTACGACAGCCTGAGCGACCGCTACGCGCGGTTCCTGGTCGAGGATTTCCTGCCCGTGGCCCTCAAGGGGCTGAATGTCTCAGCCGATCCGAAGCAGCGGGCCGTGTGCGGCATCTCGTCCGGCGGCATCTGCGCGTTCACGGCGGCCTGGGAAAAGCCCGACCAGTTCGGCAAAGTGCTGAGCCACATCGGCAGCTTCACCAATATTCGCGGCGGCTGGGCCTATCCGGGCCTCGTCCGCAAAACGAAAGCCGCCCCCAAACCGATCAGAATCTATCTGCAGGACGGCAAGGACGACCTGAACAACCTCTTCGGCAACTGGCCGCTGGCCAACGAAGACCTGGCGGCGGCCCTGCGCTTTGCCGGGTACGAGCATCAGTTTGTGATGACCGAAGGGGGACATAGCGGCAATTTCGGCGGCCTATTGCTCCCGCAGGCGTTGCGCTGGCTCTGGTCGGAGGAGAAAGCCGTCGCCGCCGCGGTTCCTGTCGCGCCGCCGGCCGAACCCTGGAAACCCCATCCCGATGCCGTCCCGCGCGACGACGTGCCGCACGGCACCGTCGAGAAAATGCCGGCCTGGGAATCGAAGATTTTTCCTGGCACGGTGCGCGATTGGGCGATTTACGTCCCGGCACAATACTCCAAAGACAAGCCCGCCGCCCTGATGGTCTTTCAGGATGGCCACACCTATCAGGACGTGAAAGGGCGCTGGCGCGTGCCGGTGGTCTTCGACAACCTGATCGCGCGCGGCGACATGCCGCCGACCATTGCCGTGTTTATCAATCCGGGGCACGATCCGTCGAAGGGGAATCCGCAGACTCCCTGGAAGGCCTCGAACCGCAGCTACGAATACGACAGCCTGGGCGATCGCTACAGCCGCTTCCTGCTGGAGGAGATCATTCCCGAAGTCGAGAAGCGATACAGCATCACCAAAGACCCCGACCAGCGGGCGATCTGCGGCGCCAGTTCCGGCGGCATCTGCTCGTTCACGGTGGCCTGGGAGCGGCCCGATGCATTCCGCAAGGTCCTCTCGACCATCGGCAGCTTCACCAACCTTCGCGGCGGCAATGTCTATCCGTCGCTCATCCGCAAAACCGAGCCCAAGCCGCTGCGGGTCTATCTGGCCGACACCAGCGGGGACGTGGACAACGCCTTCGGCAGTTGGCCCTGGTCGAACAAGCTGATGGCGTCGTCGCTGCAATACATGGGGTACGATACCCGCTTCGATTGGGCCGAGGGGTACGCCCACAATGCCGATCATGGCGGGGCCCTCTTTCCCGAAGCGCTCCAGTGGCTGTGGCGGGCCGAAAAGCATCAGCCGGCCATCGACACCAAGGGGGACTTGCGCGGCGACCTGACCCTGCTGCGGCTCTTGGTTCCCGGCGAAACCTGGCAACCGGTTGCCGAGAACCTCGGCTTTGCCGACGCCCCCTGCACCGATGCCGAAGGGAATTTTTACTTCTCCGACATGAAGGCCCCGGCGGTTTACAAGATCAGCGCGGCCGACGGCACGCGGACGGAGCTCGCGAAGGAATCGATCAGCGGGCTGGAGTTTGGCCCCGATGGATTGCTCTATGGCTGTCAGGGAGCCAAGAACCGGGTGGTTTCCATCGATCCGAATTCTGGCGCGGTAAAGGTGGTGGCCAGCGATGTCGCCCCGAACGATTTGGCCGTCAGCAGCGATGGCTTCGTTTATGTCACCGAAACGAAGCACGGCCGCGTCACGCGGATCGATCCCAAGTCGGGGCAGGCGACGCCGGTTGCCACCGATCTGGGCCGGCCCAACGGCATCGTGCTCAGTGGCGATGGCGGAACGCTCGCGGTCTCCGATTCCGGCAGCGACCGGGTCTGGACCTTCCGCGTGAGGGCCGATGGCACGCTCGACGCTCAGATGCCGACGATGACGCTGCGGCTGGCGATTGACCCGGCCGGGGAGTTCAAGTTCAACGAGCCGCCGCCGTATCAACCTGCTTCGCGCGGCGACGGCTCGGCGGTCGATAAGGCGGGACGGTTCTACGTCACCTCCGCCGTCGGCATTCAGGTGTTCGACCCGACCGGCCGCCTCTGCGGCGTCTTGCCCAAGCCAATCGCCGACCAGCCGCTCACGAGCTGCGTGCTGGCCGGCCCGGGACACGAGTATCTGTACATCACCAACGGCACCACGGTCTTCCGCCGCAAGCTGAAGGTGGAGTAGCAGCGACCCGACAAGCGCTACTCCGCCTTCAGTCGGATGTTCTTGAACTCGGCGAACATCGGCTTGCCGGCGTGCAGTTGCACGGCAATGATCCCCGAGGCGAGAGCCTTTTCGGGGTGCTCGTCGGTGAATTCCAGGATTTGCCGGCCGTTCAAAAAGTGCTGAATGCGGTTTCCCTTGGCGATGATGACCACGTCGTTCCAATCGTCCAGCTTAAAGAGCTTTTGATACTCGGCTTCGGTGATGAGCTTCTCGTCGGCGACCTTTTTCCCTTCGGAGGTCCAGGTGGCTTTTTCGCCGACGAGGCAGAGCCGGCCGCGGCCCCCTTTTTCGTCATAAATGAAGCCGGCGACATTGGGGAACTTCATCTCGTTTCGCAGTTCGTGTTGATAGCCGGCGACGACCCAGTTGTTGCTCGCCTTCTCGGTGAGGTGCTTCGAGCGATATTGGATGCCCGAGTTGTTCGTCGCGTTGCAGCGAAACGAGAGCCTAAGGTCGAAATCCTTGAGCGATCCTTCCTGGCAAATCAGGAAGGTGTTTCCCTTGGCGGGGTTTTCAGCGGTCGTTTCGCCGTGGATCACGCCGTCCTTGACGCTCCAGAGCTTCGGATCGCCGTCCCAGCCGGTCAGGTCTTTGCCATTGAAGAGTTGCTTCATGCCGGACGGCTCCGGCGGCGTGGCCACCGTTTCGGCCCCGGCGAGACTGGGAACGAGCAGTAACACGAGCGACAGGCAGCGCGGCATGAGGAATCTCCGGAGAGGGTGTTTTTCGATTCCCACTCACGATAAGCAGAACCGGGGCCGGTTGGGAGAGGGGCAGGCGCTTTGGCCAGCCTGGACGCCTGGCGACCGGGCGACTCGACTACACGCGAGCGGGAAGCAAGATCGGAGGACCCGGCGGAGTTTCCGCCCCGGCTCTTTCGGAGGGATTTGGGGGATAGGGGTGAAACCGACTCCCGCCCACTGGGGTATCGGAAGAAGAACTACATTCAGTGACTGGAGGTGTAAGGTGTCAAAATTCGCCGTGGTGCTCGCCAGTGTGAGCTGGGGCTTGTTGTTGGTTGCCGGCCACGCACAGGAACGGACAGCTGCACCGAAACCCGCGCGATTGGTGCCGGGAGACCATACTCGCACCGTGCAGGTTGGCGATGTCGAGCGGCGATACCTGGTGTATGTCCCCCAGGAATACGACGACCAGCGGGCGACCCCCGTGGTGATCGCTTTCCACGGCGGCGGCGGCAATCCGGCCAGCATGGTTCGCCTCAGCGGGTTGAACACCAAGGCCGACACGGCGGGTTTCCTGGTCGTGTATCCCTACGGAACGGGTGCGCTAAACAATGCCTTGCTGACATTCAATGGCGGCGGATGCTGCGGCCATGCAATGGAGAAGAAAATCGACGACGTGGGTTTCACTCGCGCGGTGCTCGATGACCTCGCCACCGTCGCGAACGTGGATTCCGCGCGCGTCTTCGCCACCGGTCTTTCCAACGGCGGCATCATGGCGCACTACGTCGCGTCCGAGTTGAGCGACCGCATCGCCGCCATCGCGCCGGTCGGCGGGCCGCTGATGATGGACGCGCCCCGCGCGCAGCGGGCCGTGTCGGTGATGCACTTTCACGGCACGGCGGACGAATTCGCGCCGCTGAAGGGGGGCTTCGGCAAAGGCGCGTTCGGTAGGAAGGGGGTGACCGAGTTCCGGTCGGTCGAACACACAATCCAAAGCTGGGTGAAGGCCAACGGCTGCGAGCCAGAGCCTAGGATCGAGAATCTGCCGGACACGGCCAGCGACGGCATGCGAACGACCCGGAAGACGTGGGGGGGCGGCAAGGACGACAGCGAAGTGGTGCTCATTGAGATCGAGAACGGCGGCCACACCTGGCCGGGGCAGGAGCCAGTTGTGGCGTTCCTCGGCAAATCGACCCAGGACATTTCGGCCAACGATCTGATGTGGGAGTTCTTTCAGAAGCATCCCCTGAAGCGCTGATCGGGCGGGCCGAACCAAGCGGCCGGGCCCCGATATCGGGGCGCCCCCTACTAGGGCCAGGGCACCACGAGCCTTTGGGAATTCACCGGCGGAGCGTGTAAGGGAGATCGATGGCGACTTCGATCACCACGAGGCCCTCTGGGCAAGGATGACCCGCGCCGTGGAGACCGTTCGCGAGCGACTGGAGCGGGCCGCTGCCACCCTGGACTCCGCCGGGTTTCCCTATGCAGTAATTGGCGGCAATGCCATCGCGGAGTGTGTCGGCCTTGCCGATCAGGGGGTGGTTCGCAACACGCGGGAGGTCGATTTGCTGCGGCAGCGACCGCGGCCCCGTAAAAGACCGGGTTTGTTCCGGCGCAAACCTTTGGCGTGACGCCCTTTCTGGATCATCCCCAAGCGAAGCCCAGCGAGGCGATTCAGATCACTTTCGTCGGGGAGCAGGTGCAGGCCGATGATCCGCTCGCCCCCGAGCTGACCGAAGCCGACCGGCCGACGACATTTTCGGTCCTGGCGCTAGAACCGCTGGTGCGGATAAAGCGGACCTCGCATCGGCTCAAGGACCGGGTTCACCTGCAGGATTTGATAGGCGTCGGGTCTGATCGACGCCACCTGGCAGCCGCGGCTGCCCCGCGAATTGGCCGACAGGCTGCGGGTGTTGCTGGAGAATCCGGGGGAGTAAAGCTGTTTGCGGAAAAATTTTTATCGCCGGCCCGTGACCAGACTAGTCAAAGGGGAGCGGTAGAATTACGGTTTGGCGGCAAGTGGCGGTGGTCTAGTCGCTGGGGTTTCGCACTGCGGTATCGAAGAGGATCGCGGGAACGACTTAAGCGTGAGATCGAGGCGAGGCGGCGGATGACGATGGAGTACGATGGAATAAATCCCCCGGTTAGGGCCTGCGCAGTGGCGCGGGTGAACAGGGGGTGGATGGCGAAACTGAAAATTCTATAAGTCTATTTATGTCAATGGTTTATAATTAGCAATGAGTAACAAAGTTCACGCTAATCCAGCATTTTTTGCCCCTGCTCAGTTGGCCGCATAACGGGGGATAGGGGGGGATGGAGGATGAACAATTTCGAGATTCAACCCCTGCTCGGCAGGGTGGCCAGTGCGACCCCGCGACATCTTGGCGGCGCTTGCGGCGACGGTGCTAGCGTGGGAGAATTCGCGTCCTACCTGAATCCCCCCTCCGAAAGGCCCGCCCGATGAAAGTGGTTCCCCTCGGCGACAAAGTGGTCGTCAAACGCCTGCAATCCGAGGCCCGCACTGCCGGGGGCATCGTGCTGCCCGACTCGGCCAAAGAGAAGCCGCAGCAGGGGCGGGTGCTGTCGGTTGGCGACGGCCCGCTGTTGGCCGATGGCCGGCGAGTTCCCTGCACGGTTCGCGAAGGGGACCGCGTGCTGTTTTCGACCTGGGCCGGCACGGAGATCAAGGTCGCGGGGGAGGAAGTGTTGATTTTGAAGGAAGACGACATCCTGGCGGTGATGGAATAGGTGAGTTTGACTTCCAGCGTCGCACGGCAGAGAATTGGTGTATGGATTTCACAGCCGTCTTTCTAAAGGTCTCGGAAGGCTACGTTGCCTTCGTCGAGGAATTGCCTGGCGCAAATACGCAAGGCGACACGCTGGAAGAGGCCCGCGAAAACCTGCACGAGGCGGTGGCTTTGATCCTGAACGCGAATCGGGAATTGGCGGAACGCTCTCTCGCGGGGCAAGCGTATTCGAAGGAGCGGTTGGTGCTGGCCGAGCCATGAAACGGCAGGAGCTAATTCGCCATTTGGAGTCCTGGGGTTGTGCTTTCTTGCGAGAGGGGGCGCGACACACCATTTACCTCAATCCGGCCAATAACCGCACGTCGTCAATTCCTCGTCATCGGGAAATCAATGACTTTCTCGCGCGGAAAATCTGCCGCGACCTTGGAGTCCCTGAGCCGTAACGTGGAAATTCTGGCATAACGGTTGCTTCGTGTTTCCGCGGAATCTTGAGTCAAACCCTGTTCGATTTGGAGTCCTTTCGCATGTTGCGCTCTTCTCGCCGGGCAATTTCGGCCGCCGGTTGCATCGTGGTCGTGTTGCTCTGCGGCTCGGCCCTGCCCGCAGCCGATGACGCGACGAACAAGAAGTTCGAGCAGATGATCGACAAGGCTGTCGGTTTTCTCGGCACCAAAGCTCAAGCGGCCGACGGGTCGTTCAACGCCCAGGCCGGCCCGGCGGTGACGGGCCTCGTCGCGACGGGCCTGCTCAAGCATGGCCGCTCGCCAGAAGATCCGGTCGTCGCCAAGGCCCTGAAGTATCTCGAAGGGTTCGTCCACGAGGATGGCGGCATCTACGGCGAAGGGAACCACAAGAACTACGAAACGTGCCTCGCGCTGATGACCTTCAAAGAAGCCAACCGCGGCGGCAAGTACGACGCCCTTATCAAAAAGGCGGACGCCTTCATCAAGGCCACCCAGTGGGGGGGAGATGGCAAGACCACCGCCGAGGCGGTGCAATACGGCGGGGCGGGCTATGGCCGCACCGGCGACCGGCCCGACCTCTCTAACACCGCCTTCCTGGTTGATGCACTCAAGGCGGCCGGCAACGAACCGAATAGCGAGGCGATGCAGCGGGCTCTCGTCTTCGTCAGTCGTTGCCAGAATCTCGAGTCGCCGGCCAACACGATGCCGTTCGCGGCCAAAGTGAACGACGGCGGCTTCTACTACACGCCGGCCCTGGGGGGCGTCAGCCAGGCGGGCGTGGACGAAGCGACCGGCGGCCTGCGGAGCTACGGCTCGATGACCTATGCCGGCCTGAAGAGCATGATCTATGCCGGCGTGAAGCACGACGACCCGCGCGTCAAAGCGGCCCTCGGCTGGCTGAAGAAGAACTACGACCTGGACAACAACCCCGGCATGGGAACGGCGGGCCTCTTCTACTACTACCAGACCATGGCCAAGGCCCTGTCCGCCGTCGGCGAAGACAGGCTGGTCGATGCCAAGGGGGTGTCGCATGATTGGCGCAAGGAACTGATCGACGAGCTCGCCAGCCGGCAGCGCGACGACGGCAGCTTCGTGAACGACAACGCCAAGTGGATGGAGGGGGACGCCAGCCTCGTCAGCGGCTACGCCCTGCTGGCTCTGGCGTATGCGAAGAAGTAGGCCAGACTGCGCAGCACGTCAAAGTAAATCACTCAGGCCCTGAGTGACCAGCAGTTCGCGCGAGGTTGCGGTTCGTGCGAGCGATAGCGGCGGACAAGATCGGCAGCTTTGTTCCCAGGCCGCTAGTCCTCCTTTAGACTGGCGGGCATGACCGATGCCGCGCCGCCACTCGAACCTGCGCCCGACTTGCCCGCCGCGCCGGCGAATCGGTTGGGGATCGCGCACTTGCTGTTGTGGACCACCGCGACGGCGATTGCCCTCGCGGCGCTGGGAGCGGTTTTCCCCTTGCCGACTGCGGCGATGCAGGAGGAGATGTTCCTACCGCTGCAACTGTTTCGCAGAATGTGGTTGCAACGGATGATTGCCTTCGCGGCCGCGCCGGCCTACGGGGCTGCCTTGGCGGGCATTGGCCTCGCGCTGTTTCGCCTCGTTCGCCGACAGCCCGGGTTTCCGTCGCAGCCGGGACACTGGCTGCTCCTGTATGCCGGGGTGTATTTCATAGAAATTGTTGGAGAACGGTGGCTCAAGGATTGGCCCTTAAATCAGACGCTGGTCGGTGCTGTCTGCATGGCGCTGGTCGTGGGGATCAGTCTTCTCGCCGCCTGGCATGTTCGCCAACCCCTGCGATGGCGCATCGTCTTCTGGATGTTCGCTATAGCTGCTTTGTGGATGGCGACGGGCATGGCCATCATCCAGGTCGTGGGGATGGAAGTGGCGCGCGACAATCTGGCATGGTTCTATTTCATGCCCGCGATCTTGTTGTTTGCCGGCCTGTGGGGCGGGCCGATTTGCGGCTTGATCGACCTATTCGCGGCGGAGAAGCGCGACGTATTCCACTGGACGGGAGTCGTCGTCGCGATGGCCACCATCCTGCACGGCGCGGCCCTGTTTCTCGCCGCCATCTACGTTGCAATATCGTGATTCGACTTAGTCTGGTTTCTCGAACAGCGTGCCAAAGTTCGCCCGCGTCGCTTCGAGACCGCGGCGGAGCATGACGATGTCCATGCCGAAGCTGAGCATCCGGCAGCCGGTGTCGTAGGCCCGCTGGGCGAACTTGGGATTCACGGCGATGGTCGCCCAGTTTTTGCCGTGCTTTTTGCACGCGGCGGCGACGCGCTCGATGGCCGACCAGAGCGTGGGGCTTTCCCACTGGGCCAGCACGCCAAGTACCTGCGAGAGATCGCTCGGCCCGACGAACAAGAGATCGACCCCGTCGATGGCGGCAATCTTTTCGCACTCTTCGAGAGCGCCGAGCGTTTCGATCTGAATGGCGACGAAGTTGTCGCGGTTGGCGTCGGCCGAAAGCTGCGGCAGCGTCTTTGCGCCGTAGCCCGCATCGTAGCCGCTACCGTTGAGACCGCGGCTGCCGCGGGGAGCGAACTTGACCCACTGCATGAACTCTTCCGCATGGGCGGCCGATTCGATGCGGGCCGCCATCAGGCCGCCAGCGCCGGCTTCGAGGAAAGAGGTGGCGTCGGCATAGTTGGTCATCGCCATGCGGACAAAGTTGTCGTGCCCGCTCGCCCGCCCGGCACAGGCGGCCAGGCAGACTTGCTCGTACGTGACGCCGGCATGTTCCTGGTCAATCCAGAAGCCGTGATAGCCGCCGACCATGCCATGTAGGTCGAACACAGCGGGGTGAATCAGCCGGCCAACGCAAAAGATGCGGCAGAGTTGGCCCTTGGAGAGGCGGTCTTTGAAGCGATGCATGGGACTATTTGCGGGGTGGCCCTGTGGGGAAGGGAAATGACCAATGACAAAGCACCAAGGTCCAACCCAGCCTAGTTGGTCATTGGGATTTCGTCATTGGTCATTCAGCGAAGCTGTTATTGCTTCCGAATATCGTAGCACAGCAGCTCGTCCTGGTCGCGAAGGTAGAGCTTGCCGCCGGCGATGACGGGGTGGGGCCAGCTTTTGTCGTTGCGGCTGGCGATGCGGAATTGCCCCTTAAGCTTGAACTCTTTGGGGGTTGCTTCGATGAGGGCCATTGTCGCGTCTTCGTAGCGGAAGTAGAGATGCCCGTCGGCATAGGCGATGGCGGCCGACCCGCTGCCGGGGCCGCGGCCAGGTCGCCACGCATCGGCACCGGTTGGCCCGGCGATGCACAGCGGAAAGCCTTCGTTGTGGCCGGTGCCGCAATAGACGTAGCCGTCTTTCTGAATCATGCCGCCGTGGTGGTTCTGCATTTTGTTGGCCGAAAGGAAATAGACCTCTTGCGCGCTAAAGCCCGACCTTCCGCCGTTGATTTTGAGCAGCGCCGTGCCCGTGCCATAGCCGCTGGAGCAGAAGACATAGTCGCCCGCCACGATGGGCGTGGGAATGTTCGCCGTGCCGTTGGCGACGCCGTTGTACGACCAAAGGGGCTTGCCCGATTCGGCCTCGACGCTGACGATGCCGCGACCGACGAGAGTGATGTACTGCTTCACGCCGCCGCAATTGCCGATGACGACCGAGGCATAGCCCGCGCCGTCTTGCCCCTTGCGGCCGATGTCGGCCTGGCGGACTTGTGTGGTCCAGATCGTGTTGCCGGTTTTCTTGTCGAGCGCGGCGAGCAGGGCCGAATCGCCGCCAGGAGTGCAGACGAGCTTGTCCCCATCGATCAGCGGCGATTCGCTATAGCCCCAGCTAGACATCATCTTCCCACCAAAATCACGCTCGTAGTTCTTCGACCAGACGAGCGCGCCATCGCTGGCCTGGCAGCAGAAAAGATCGCCGCCAAGGGTGAGGCCGAATACCAGGTCGCCATCGACGGTCGGCGTGCAGTTGGGATTGCCCCCGCCGCCGACTGCCGTTTCCCAAATTGGCGCGCCATCGGCCACGCTGCGGGCGATCAGGTTAGTGCGGCCTTGCTTCTTGCCGAGCGTGAAGATTTTGCCCCCGGCCACGGAGATGCTGGCATAGCCGCTGCCGAGTCCTTTGACGCGCCAGGCAAGGGGCGGGCCATCCGAGGGCCACTCGTCGAGCAGTCCTGTTTCGAGCGAGATGCCATCGCCGTTGGGACCGCGCCACCGCGACCATTCCCCGCGCTTGGCCTCTTCCTCGGCCAGGTTGGTGGTGGCGGTTTTGCCCTTGACTTTCGGCTTGGCCTTGACCTGGGCGAGCGATTGGCCGCCGACCCACACCAGCGAGCCAAACGCGAGGCCCGCCAGCAACCACACGCTCCACTTCCACGCGCCCGACATAGCTGTTGCTCCCACAAGAGATGTCGCCCGGTCGCGCCCACCGCCCTTTGGCCGGCGTTAGGGACCGAGCGGCAATTCGCCCAATTTGAGACCCAAGCGGGCCGCGATTTCGAGGTTTCGCTGGCCCGCCAACCGATTCTCGTTGAAAAACCGCCGCGCGAACTTCACGACGTTGTCTTCGGGATATTGCTTCTCCGCCCGCTCGTCAATCGACAGAAACGCCAGGATCGGCAGAAACGTTTTCGGCTCGGCGATGTTGGCCGACTTGCCGGCAATCAGCGCCGCGGCAATGGGGTCCATTTGCCGGACCGCTGTTTCGACCGCCGGGCCATCGTTCACCTTGAGGGTGACATTGTCCGCGACGAGCGAGACCAACTCGACCTTACTTTTGAAGAAGAGCACCGGCTCGCCGATTTTTAGTTGGGTGGCAAGATTCGCCTCGGTCGTCGTCCAGAATTGATCGATCAGCGTGTGAAGATTTCGCAAATGCTCGACATCTTCTCCGAAAGCGCCGCGCTGCGAATCGGTCAACTTGGGATCGGCCAGCAAGGTTTCGGCCTCTTTCAGCTCGCTCGCGAACTTCTCTTCGTCGCGCGACGACAGGGCCTGATTGGCGTGAAACAGCTTCTGCCGGAAGCGATCGACCACCGGCATGTCGTCGGATGGCGGAGCGGGGATTTCGACCGGCAGCTTGAATGGCGGCGCGACCGCGGGGGGCGCTGGCTCGTCGGTGCCGATGGGAAACGACGACGGGGGGAGCGTGGCGACCGGCGCGGCGGGCCTGGGGCGCTCGGCAACGTGCTTGTTCGAGTTCGATGGTGGCCGTTCGGCGACCGGCGGCTTTGTTTTGTGTGGTTCGGGGCGCGCGGGCTGATTCATGACGATTGCCGCCACCACGCCGCCACCCACCAAGAACAGCAGACCGACCACCATGATGACCAGCGGCAGCGCGCTCGGCTTGTGCTTGTGGCGATACGCGGTGGAAGAGCGCCCCTTGAGCTTGGGAACCGACGCGACCGCGGTCCCCACCGGCATCGAAATCGGTACCGGCGGCAAGGGGGGCGAAACGCCCGGCGGCGGCAGCGCGGCGTCTTCCATTTTCCAGCGTCTTTCGGGCCGATTGACCGCGGGAAACGGCGGCATCGGCGGCGGAACTTCGACCGCCGCATCGTCGTCGAGTGGAGCCTCGGACGAGAGCTTGCCAGCCGCCGCCAATTCCTTGCGGAGTGCCGCGTCGTACTTCGCCTTCTCGGCCTCGACCAACAAGCACATCTTGGCCGCCGAAAGCTCGGTCAAGACGCGCTGCGACAGGGCCGCGTGCTTGCCCCCCTGAAACGTTCGCACATGCGACATCTGCCGGGCGGCCGCGTTCTCGATCACGTCCGGATCGCTCTCGAAATTGGCAATCCCCAGCAGCCGATAGTGGTTCGGCGGCTGGTCCTTGAGCGGGATGCCCAGCCATTTGCGATAGGGATCAAACGGCTCGGACATCGTCCCGGTCGCTTTCGACGGAGGAGGCATTCCCATGCGGACACCGGTTTCCATTATCGCGTTGCCCACCGTGGGGGACAACCGCAAAACCCCTCTTTGGCTGGGGCCGCACGGCGAAACTTCACTTGGGATCGAGAGCGGCGGGGGAACGATTTTCACCGTGGCAAACCGCATACCACTTCTGCCGAATGCGCGACCGGCGGCGAATCTTGGGCAGCGGGCGATCAAAACATGGACGCCCCTGACTGCCGGATGAACATCCCTGTCCAAACCTTGCTGATATGGTCGCGGCCTGCGCGGAGCGTTACATGCCGGCTATTTGGCGAGGCGGCCCGAGAGATACAGATCGCCGCCGAGCGTTTGCAGATGGAGGTTGGCGAGAGCAATCGCGTCGGCCACTTGCTCGATTCCCGCCCCGGCCAGCGGCCCCGGCGCTTTCTCGCCACCAAACAGCTTGGGGGCGATGAAAATGTGAACCTCATCGATCTGCCGGGCGTCGAGCAAGGTGCCGAGCAGTTGCCCTCCCCCTTCGACCAGCACGTTGGTCATCCGGCGGCGGCCCAGCTCGTCGAGCAATTCGATCAGCCGCTCGTAGTGGGTTGGTGCCGCGAAGGGGAGCACCTCGCAGCCGGCGGCGGTCAGGCGGCGGAGGTCTTTCTCGTCGGCATCGGGGCCGGCGGCGATGAGGGTCGGAATTTGCCGCGACGTTTTCACCACCTGATTGAAGCTCGCCAATCGCGCCAGCGAATCGCATACGATGCGCGTCGCCACGCGAGCCGGCACGCCCTCGGCAGGGCGGGAGGTCAATTGCGGATCGTCGAGCTGTGCCGTGCGCCGGCCAACGGCAATCGCATCGACCCGGCCGCGCAACTGATGCACCACCGCTCGCGACGCTTCACTCGAAATCCACTGGCTATAGCCGCCCCGGGTCGCGATTTTGCCATCGAGTGTCATCGCCCATTTGGCAATCACCCAGGGCCGCCCGGTCGCCAGCAGCTTCAGATACGGCGCATTGAGGTGGCGGGCCTCCTCCTCGCCCAGGCCGAGTTCCACATCGATCCGCGCGTCGGCCAGTTGCTTCAGTCCGCCGCCAGCGACTTGCGGAAACGGATCGCGCATCGCGACGACCACCCGCTTGATTCCCGCCGGCACGATCGCCTCGGTGCAGGGGGGTGTCTTGCCATAATGGCAACATGGCTCCAGCGTGACGTACATCGTCCCTCCCGCCGCCTGAGTTCCCGCCGCCAGCAGGGCCTCGATCTCGGCATGCGGGCCGCCAAACCGCTGGTGCCAACCTTCCCCCACCATCTGCCCGTCCCTGACGATCACGCAGCCGACCATGGGATTCGGCTCGACATAGCCCTGGCCGCGGCGGGCCAGCTCGATCGCGCGCCGCATGAACCGGAGGTCTTCGTCGAACGTGGACATGAGATTCAGCTTAATTCCCCCACGCCTGGGAACCAGGGGCCGGCTGGCGCGTCCATCCCCTTGGATCGCCGCGGGCCCCCGCTTCTAATCGACGAATTCATCCTCTTCCCAATCGCACCCCCATGACTGTTCGCACCCGCTTCGCTCCCAGTCCCACCGGCTACCTGCATATCGGCGGCGTCCGCACGGCACTCTTTAACTGGCTCTTTGCCCGGCAGCATGGCGGTCAGTTCTTGTTGCGGATCGACGACACCGATGCCGAGCGGAACGTGGCCGAGGCGCTGCAACCAATTCTCGATGGCTTCAAGTGGTTGGGCCTCGATTGGGACGAAGGCCCCACCGACGACGGCACAAGTAGCCGCGGGCCGTGCGGATCGTATTTCCAGTCGCAACGGCTCGACCGCTATCAAGCGGCCGTAAAGGAGATGCTCGCCAAAGGGCTCGCCTATCGCGATTTCGCCACCACCGACGAGCTCAAAGCCGAGCGCGAGCAAGCCGAGAAGGAGAAGAAGGCATTCCTCTATAGCCGCCGCTGGATGGCGGAGACCGACGACGAGGCGGCCAAATTCGCGGCCGAGGGACGGACGCAGGTCGTGCGCTGCAAGATGCCGCGGCAGGGGAAGTGCGTTTTTACCGACCGAATCCGGGGTGTCTGCGAATTCGACTGGGACAAAGAGCAGGACCACGTCATCCAGCGAGCCGACGGCACCTGTCTCTATCACCTGGCGAGCGTCGTCGATGATCAGGACTTCCGCATTTCGCACGTGATTCGGGCGGTCGAGCATCTCAGCAATACGCCGCGGCAGATTTTCATTGCCGAGGCCCTGGGCTATCCGCTGCCGGAATATGCCCACCTTCCTTATGTCGCCGAGCCGGGGAGCCACCAGAAGCTGAGCAAGCGCAAGATCGCCCAGTATTTGAAGAACCCGGAGTTCAAGCGGATGTACGACCAGGGGGCTGAAATCGCGGCCCGCATTGGCCGGGTAGCGACCGCCGAGACCTTCAACCCGGTGATCGTCGATTTTTACCGCGATGTCGGCTACCTCCCCGACGCGATCATCAACTATCTGGTGCTGCTGGGCTGGTCGCTCGACGACAAAACCGAAGACCTGACCCGCGAGGAGATGATTCAGCATTTTTCGCTCGAGCGAGTGACAAACGCCCCCGCCAGCTTCGACCCGAAAAAGCTCTGGTCGTTCGAAGACCGCGCCATGCAGCGCGTGCCGACGAAGCAGAAGGTGCCGGCCATGCTGCGGTTTTTGCAGGCGGCGAAGCTGATTCCCGATCCCGCGCCATGCGAAGTCGGTCCCAAACTGACACAGATCATCGAAGCTTCCGGCGACCGCCTGAAAGTTGCCGGCGATATCCTCGCCTATGCCGATTTCTTCTTCCTCGCCGACGCCGAATTGCCCTACGACGCGGCGGATTTCGCCAAGCGCGTTGCCCCGCCGCAAGCCAAGGAATTGCTCGGCAAGTTTCGCGCGGTACTGGCGACCGTCGAACCGTTTGAGGTCAGTCCGCTGGAGGAGGCGCTCAAGAGCTTCATCGCCGCTCAGGGGATCAAGATCGGCGACATCGTGCATACGCTTCGCGTGGCGGTGACGGGCAAGAGCGTTGGTCCGGGGGTCTATGATTGCCTGGCGATTCTCGGCCGCGAGTCGTCCCTCGCGCGGATCGACCGGGCACTCGCGAAGTAGGGAGCCCGATGTACACGCCGCCGCACTTTGCCGAAGACGGCTTGCCGACGCTGTGGGACGCCATCGAGCGCTACAGCTTCGCCATCCTCGCGAGTCAGGACAACGGCCAACTCGTCGCCAGCCACTTGCCGCTCCTCTTGGACCGCGGGTCGGGATCGAAGGGCACGCTGCTCGGCCACTTGGCCCGCGCGAATCCGCAGTGGCAAAGCGCCGCTACGCAGGAGGTGCTGGTCGTCTTTTCGGGGCCACATGCCTATATTTCGCCCACCTGGTATGCCGCCGAGCGCGTGGTGCCGACGTGGAACTATGTCGCCATTCATGCCTATGGCAAGCTGGAATTGATGGACGACCGCGATACCAGTTCGCTCCTCGCGAGAATGGTAGCGCATTTTGAAGCTCCCCTGCCGCAACCTTGGCAACTTGCCGGCCAGCCCGCCGACTTCACCGCCAATTTGACCCGGCAGATCGTCGGCTTTCGGATTCCCATCGACCGGCTCGAAGGGAAGTGGAAGCTCAATCAGAATCAGCCCGCCGAGCGGCGCGAACGTGTCGCCAGCGCGCTCGAAAACCACGGCTCGGCCGACGCACTCGCCGTCGCCGAACTGATGCGCGAGCGCGAATCAGCACGTTAAGGACACGTCCGCTCGCGTCCCGCCAGTTTGGCGACGCGCAGGGCGGCATCGGCCTGGTGCAACGCTTGGTCGATGGCCGGCTTGGTGCTCGGGGCGACGAGTGCCGCCCAGCCCGCACTGAGGGTGATTCGTCCCGCCGCGCCGCTGGCGAGGCCCGAGGCTTGCGAGCGAATTCGCTCGACTTCGGCCGCCGCTTCGCTGGCCGGCAGTCCTTCGAGGAGCACCGCGAACTCGTCGCCGCCCAGCCGCGCTACCCCATTCCGGCGGCGCGCCGCGGCCGACAGGCGGGTCGCGATCGAGCGCAAGTTTTCGTCCCCCACCAGATGTCCCGCCCGGTCGTTCAACTCCTTGAAGAGGTCGATGTCAAAGAGCGCGAGGCAACACGGAGTCGCCTCTCCTTCCCCCAGCAGCCGCTCGGCCAGTTGCTGTTCCCACGCCCGTCGGTTCGGCAAGCCGGTAAGCGGGTCGGACAGGGCGAGGTGCGACAGCACGCGCTCCCGGCGGCGGGCCGCTTCGCGCTGCCGGCGGAGGCGGATGATCTCGGCCAGGAGCAAGCAGGCGAGGCGCACTTCGCGCGACGAGCAATCGCCGGGAAGCGAAACATCGGCCGGTCCAGCGACACCGACCGTGACGAGGCCGATTTCGCCGCGGGCCAGCCGCTCGTCGTCCAGCGGCAGGTTGGATTGCGAAAGTGGCCGGTCGGTGACGATCACATCCACGTCGGCGGCCGCTTGTGGATCGTCCGGGCGATGCACGCGGCAGCGAACGGTGGCCAGAGCGGCGGTCCAGCTTTCGCTGCGCTCGCGGCTGTCGGTCGCCAGCAGAATGTGCGCGGGTTGAGACATGACGCGTGGTGCCCCAGATTGGCCACCACCATTATGCCCACGCGGCGGGAAAAGTCGTCAGCCGGCAGCTTACCGATTGGGCGACCAGGCCGGTGCCGGCGGTTTGGCCCCGCCGCCACCCGACAGCGCCGGCGGCGGCTCCAGCAGCTTGGGGGTTCCAGCCTTCCCGCTCTCTGTCTCGTGTTTCCTGCCTCCTGACCCCGGCTTTCCTTCCCCCGCGACCGGCACCCGCGCCACTTCGGCCGATCGCTGGCGTTCGGGGGGGCGCGGCGTCCACCGCTGGCTGGCCTGGCCCAGGGGAGCGATGTAAATCTCCCGGCTCGACTCCAGCTTTCGGCCATCCGGCGATTCGTACCGCACAAACAGCTGCAGCGTCGTGCTCTTCGGTGCCTCGGCCGGCCACGGCATTTGCAGGGTGATTCCAGGCGCAGCGGCTGTCGCTTGCAGCTTGCTCCGCGTGGCCGACAGATCAAAATCCCAGCGAGCTACGCGAGCCGCCTCTCCTTGCCGCGAAGGATCGAGCACCACCACCGACACGGCTCCCGCATCGGGAACGAGCTGCTCGGCGGCATTGCGGGGCTCGATCACGACCGACAGTCCGTCGTCCCCCGCCTGGCCATCCAGATCGATTCCGCCAGTGAGCAGCGAATTGAGCGTGATGTGCGTCACCTTGCCATCGGTCGGGCGCACCGGCGGCGGTAGCGGTGCCGGCTCGCTCGGCGCAGGAAGCTCCACGCTCGGCGGCGCGAGATCGAGGCTTTCGGGGACATCGCTCGCGGGCTTTTGCAAAGTCGAGCTGCGGGGCGGCGTATTGCCGGGCGAATTCGGCATTTCGATGTTGGGCAGACCAGGATCGCTCGGCCCCGCCGGCTCGGCGGACTCAGTTCGCGGTGTGCGGCGAAAGAGGCCCCCGCGGGCTGGTTCGGCGGACCGCCCACGCTGATGATTGGCCTGGGCGTGCTCCAGCTCTTGCTGCAAGCGCAGGTTCTCATCTTCCAGGCAATAAACGTAGTCTTCCAGTTGGCGATACTCGGCATTGACCGAGTCGATATGCGTGGCGACCTGCGGCCCTTGGCAACCCGCCAAAAGCAGCGTCGTCAGCACCGCCGACCAGGCATGAATACGCCCGTCCATCTCGGCCTCGTCTTGCAATGGCCGCCGCGCACTGGGTCTGCGCGAGTTCGGCTGGGGTAGAAGAGGGGCGAGCTATAGCGATTTTGGCGATGACGTGGAAGAGCAATCGTCCGCTAGCGGGCGTGCTTCGATGAAATGCGGTAACAATTCGCGCGCCGCCCCGCTGTGGATGATAGCGACCCGCCGCTATCAATCGGCAGCGGGCCGGGCATAATGACCGCATCCGCAAGCCCAGGCAGAGCATGACCCCCGTTCGCCATTTCCCCGGACCTCGCGGCCACTGGCTGGTGGGTGTTTTGCCGCGCCTCCGCAGCGACATGCTCGGCTTCTTCGAGCAGTGCTTTCGCGAATATGGCGACGCCGCCTATTTTCGGGCGGCCAACCGACGGAGCATGTTGCTTTCGCATCCCGACGACATCGAGCAGGTGCTGGTCGCCGAGAATCGCCGGTTCATCAAGAACTATGCCCTGCAATTCTTGCGGCCCCTGATGGGAAAAGGGCTCTTGATTAACGAAGGGGAAGATTGGCTCCGCCAGCGACGCCTGGTGCAGCCCGCGTTTAGCAAGTCGCGGGTCGAAAGCTATGCCCCGACGATGACCGCCGCCACCGAGCGGATGCTGGCGGGTTGGCAAAGCGGGCAAACGCGCGACATCGCCGCCGAGATGCTGCAACTGACGATGGACATCGCCGCGCGGGCCTTGCTCGATGTCGATATCACGGGCCGGTTCCGCGAGCTGAGCCAGCAGCTGGAGCAGGTGATGATCGACGTGATGGGGCGCTTCGGGGCCTCCATTCCGCTGCCGTATTGGTTTCCCGCGCCGCGCAATCTGCGCCTGCGGCGGACGATCGCCAAGCTCGACGCGACGCTACAAACGCTGATCGACGAGCGGCGCGCCGCGGGAATCGGCGGCGGCGATTTTCTTTCGATCCTCATGGCGGCCCGCGACGAAGACGACGGACGGGGACTCTCGGACCAGCAACTCCGCGACGAAGTGATGACGATGTTTCTCGCGGGGCACGAAACGACCGCCAATACGCTCGCCTGGACCTGGTATCTGCTTGGCCAGCATCCGGCGTGGCAAGCTCGCGTGCGGGAGGAAGTGCGCGGCGTGCTGGGGGGGCGCGTTCCCACCGCCGCCGATCTACTTCAGCTTCCCTTGTGCGAGCGGGTCATTCGCGAGGCGATGCGGCTTTATCCGCCGGCGTATGTCGTTGGCCGGCGTCCCGTAGCGGACATCACCATCGGTCGGCATTTCATTCCGGCGGGAACCAACGTGCTCATGAGCCAGTGGATCGTGCATCGCGACGGGCGCTGGTACGAACGCCCCAACGAATTCGATCCCGACCGCTGGGCCGATGGACTGGCGGCGAGGCTCCCCAAGTATGCATATTTTCCCTTTGGCGGCGGCCCACGGGTTTGCATCGGCAACACTTTCGCCATGCTCGAAGCGATTCTCGTGCTGGCTCAGGTCGCCCAGCAATTCGAGCTCGAGCTAGTGACTCGCCCCCCGGTGAAGCTGCTCCCGGCGATTACGCTTCGCCCCGGCCAACCCATCGAAATACGGCTGTGTTAATTGATTTGGCGGCCAATTTGCCCCGGCCTGCCGCCTGCCCGGCCGTGGGCCGAGTCGCTATCATCACGGGATTGCTTCCCATCGCCCACCGCCGAGGCACCCCACCCATGCTTGGCCACATGGTCTATTTCACCCTGAAAGATCGCTCGGCGGAGGCCATCGAGAAGATGCTCACCGCCTGCCGCACCTATTTGACCGGGCATCCGGGAACCGTGCTCTTCGCGGTCGGCACCGTCGTGCCCGACCTGGACCGGCCGGTCAACCAGCTTGATTTTGACGTCGCCTTGCAGCTTGTGTTTGAATCGCGGGAAGCCCACGACGCCTATCAAACGGCCCCCCGGCACCTGCAGTTCATCGCCGAAAACAAGGCGAGTTGGGAGCGGGTCCGAGTCTTCGACGCCAATATCCACTGCTAAGCCGCGTAACTCGCGCTCGCATCGCCGTGCTGATTGGATTGACCTACGACCTGCGGCAGGAGTATCTGGCGGCGGGCTTCTCGGACGAGGAGACCGGCGAGTTCGACCGTCCCGACACGGTGGCGGCGATTGAATCGGCCCTGCGAGCGCTCGGCCACCAAACCGACCGGATCGGCCACGCGCGGCAATTGGTTTCGCGGCTGGCCCAGGGAGACCGCTGGGATTTGGTCTTCAACATCGCCGAGGGGCTGGCGGGTGTCAGCCGCGAGGCGCAGATTCCGGCGATTCTGGAGGTGTATGGCATCGCCTGTACCTTTTCCGATCCGCTGGTGATGGCCCTCACGCTGCACAAGGGGCTGACCAAAACGGTCGTCGCCGCGGCGGGCATTCCCACGCCGGCATTCGCCGTAGTCGAACGGGAAGGCGACGTGGACCGCATCACCCTCCCTTTTCCGCTCTTCGCCAAGCCGGTGGCCGAAGGAACCGGCAAGGGGGTCTCGCCGGCATCGAAGGCCGCGAACCTGGACCAACTGCGCACGGTTTGCCAACAGTTGCTGGCGAGGCATGATCAGCCGGTGCTCGTCGAGACGTATTTGCCCGGCCGCGAATTCACGGTGGGAATCACCGGCACGGGCGAGCTGGCCCGGCCGCTCGGCACGCTCGAAATCTTGCTTTTGGCGGGTGCCGAGGCCGATGCGTACTCCTATGTGAACAAGGAGCGGTGCGAGGAACTGGTCGAATATCGGCTCGTCTCGGCCGAGCGCGACGCGACCGTGCGGTCCGCCGAAGTGACCGCCCTCGCCGCCTGGCGGGTGCTCGATTGCCGCGACGGCGGCCGAGTCGATCTGCGGTGCGATCCAGACGGCGTCCCCAGCTTCATGGAGGTCAATCCGCTGGCCGGCTTGCATCCCGAACATTCGGATTTGCCGATTTTGGCGACCAAAGTTGGACTACCCTATGTAGAGTTAATTGGCCAGATCGTCGCCAGCGCCGCGCCGCGCGTGGCCATCGCGGCTAGCTCCAAGGCTCACAAATTCGACCAGCATCGCCCCCGGTAACTTCCGCCCATGCCGCTCGACATCGCCATCCTGCACAACGCCGTCGCCCCGGAAGATAGCGCGGCGGTGCGCGACGTCCTGGTGCAGGTCGAGGCGGTCGAAGCGGCTTGTCGCGAGCTGGGGCATCGCACCCGCCGGCTCGCTTGCACGCTCAATCTGGAAGCGATCGAGCATTCGCTGACGCACGAGCGACCGGCACTTGCCTTCAACCTGGTCGAATCGCTCGGCGGTTCCGACCGGCTGGCGCACCTGGCGGCGGTGTTGCTCGACGACCTCGATTTGCCCTACACCGGTACGGCGGCGACGGCCCAGCATCTGACGAACAACAAACCCCTGGCCAAGCAGCGTCTGCGGGCCGAAGGACTGCCGACCGCCGATTGGGCGACGATTCGGGATGTTCCCGCCACTACGCTGCCGCCGCCGTACATCATCAAGGCCGTGTGGGAGCATGCCTCGGTCGGGCTCGACGACCATTCGATTATCGCCACCGGCGAGGGGGACACCGTCGTCGAGCAAATCGCCAGCCGCTCGCGTCAACTAGGGCGCGAGTGCTTCGCCGAGCGGTTCATCGAGGGGCGCGAGTTCAACCTCTCGCTAGTGGCCGGCAGCGACGAACCGCACGTGCTCCCGCCGGCGGAGATCGACTTCTCGGCGTTTCCCACCGGCAAGCCGCGGATCGTCGGTTATGCGGCCAAGTGGACCCAAGGGACTTTGGAATTCGAGCAAACGCCGCGAAAATTCGACTTTCCCCCCGCCGACGCCCCGCTGCTCGATTGGCTGCGGACCTTGGCGGTGCAATGTTGGCGGCTCTTCGATTTGCGGGGGTATGCCCGCGTCGATTTTCGAGTCGATGCCAAGGGGCGGCCGTTCATTCTCGAGGTCAACGCCAATCCTTGCCTTTCGCCCGATGCCGGCTTCGCCGCCGCATTGAATCGCGCGAATGTGCCGCTGACGCGGGCGGTCGAGTGGATTATCGACGATGCCCGGCGGCCGCGGGTCGATCCGCTATTGTCGAGCGCTCGCGGCGCTAGTTCGCCAACCCCCGCCCCCAGCGAGCCGGACGAACCGCCGTCGGATGCCGATTCAACCGTCGGCAAGCCCGCGATCAAGCTGCGGGGGGAAGTTCGCCCGACCGATGCCAAGGCCGTGCGGCGGATCGTCGATGCCGCCGGCTTGTTTCGCCCGGCCGAGGTGGATGTCGCGGTGGAATTGGTGGAGGCGCGCCTGGAAAAAGGGGCGGCCTCGGGTTACGAATTTGTCTTTGTCCAACAGGGACGCTCGACGGTCGGCTATGCGTGCTTCGGCCGCAACACGCTGACGGTCAGTAGCTGGGATCTCTATTGGATTGCCGTCGATCCCAAGCTGCACGGGCAGGGAATCGGCCGGCTGCTGCTGGCCGAAGCCGAGCGCCGGGCGATGGCCGCCGAGGGAACTCGGCTCTACATCGAAACCTCGCACCGGGCCGACTACCAGCCGACGCGGGGCTTTTACGAACGGTGCGGCTACAAGCTGGAAGCGATCCTGGCCGATTTCTATGCCCCCGGCGACAGCAAGGCGATTTACGTGAAGTGCTTCGCGAGTTAGTCGAGTACACTGAAGCGGGAGCCACTGCCCATGCAACTCGACAGCACTCGCATCGCCGTTCGCGAACGCGGCCTGCTCGACATCTTCGATCTCGCGCTGCACGTGACGCGCGAATTCGCCTGGCCCTGGCTCGCCGGGTCGCTGCTGGCGATTTTGCCGCTGGCGATGCTGAATCACTTTCTGGTCGGCTGGATGGCGAGCAGCGACTACGAAACCGATGCCCCCGGCGTGCGCTACCTGTTCGCGATGACGATGCTGATCTTTCTGGAGGCGCCGCTCGCCAGTTTGCTCGTCATCGCTTTCCTGGGTCCGGCGGTTTTTCTCGAGAAGCGCACGCTGCGGCAAGTGCTGGCCGACGTGCTCAAGCTCTCGCCGCAGTGGTTGTTGTGCGTCGTTTTGCTACGCGGCGTTTTGCCGGCGTGGCTGATCTACCTGGCCGCCGACCGCTTTGCCTTCAACCAGGGAACCGAAGGATTCTTGATGGCGGTGCTGGTGATTTGGGCGATGGGACTGCGGGCCTTTCGGCCGTTCATCACCGAGATCGTGCTGCTCGAAAAGAACCCGCTCCGGTCGAAGAATCCCAACGTCATCACGATGGGGCGGCGGAGCGCCCATTTGCATGCTCCCAGTTCCAGCGATCTGTTCGTCCGCTGGATCGGCGGCGCGATGATCGTCCTGTTGCTGGTGGCTCTCGCGCTCTTCACCGCTTGGACGATGATCGGCGTGCTCGCCAGCCAGTGGATTTTTACGATCGATCCCGAGGAAGGGCTGATTTGGAACGCGCAGTGGCACGACCTGGTGATCGTCTATCCTGCCTGCTTGTGGCTGGTGGTGGCGTATCTCTCGGTCGTCCACTTCCTCAGCTATCTCGACCTCCGCATCCGGCATGAAGGGTGGGAGGTCGAATTGCTAATGCGGGCCGAAGCCTTGCGGCTGGCGGCCAAAGTGGGATAGCGAGCGGGCCGCGGCTCGGCGCTACTATACGAGGATGTCTTCAACGACTCGCGCCCCGCCGACGCTGGTCAGCTTGTAGTCGCGACCGCCGTAACGATAGGTCAGCTTTTCGTGGTCGAGACCCAAGAGATGCAGAATCGTGGCTTGCAGGTCGTGCGGGTGCATCTTGTTTTCGACCGCCTTGATGCCGTGCTCGTCGCTCGCGCCGTAGCGCAGGCCCCCTTTCACGCCGCCGCCGGCCAGCCACATGCTATAGGCGGTGCCGTTGTGGTCGCGGCCGTCTTGCTGCTTGACGTGCGGCGTGCGGCCGAATTCGCCCCCCCACAGCACGAGCGTGTCTTTCAGCATGTCGCGCTGCTCCAGGTCTTTCAGTAACGCGGCCAAGGGCTGATCGATGGCGGTGCAATTGTTTTTAAGCTGGGCCCGCAGGCCGTTGTGCTGGTCCCAGCCCCCCTTGCTGATCTCGATGAAGCGAACCCCCGATTCGGCCAGGCGGCGGGCCATCAGGCATTGGCGGCCGAAGTTGTCGGCTGGTCCCTTGCCGATGCCGTACATGTCAAGCGTTGCCTGTGATTCGGTCTTCAGATCGAGCACTTCGGGCAGGGCATCTTGCATCCGGAACGCGAGCTCGTAAGACTCAATCACCCCCTCCAGTTCCGCGTTGACTTCTTTCTTGGCCAACAAATCGCGATTGAGAGCCTGCACCAGATCGAGTTGCTGGCGCTGCAAATTGCCGGGGAGATGCGACGAAGTGATGTTGCCGATGGGCGAACCACCGGTCACCTGGTTGATGGCCGTTCCCTGATAGATCGCCGGCAAGAAACCGCTCGAATAGTTCTGCGCTCCGCCGACATTCTGCTGCGGGGCGATCGTGACGAATCCGGGGAGGTTTTGATTCTCGGTCCCCAAGCCATAGAGCACCCACGAGCCCATGCTGGGGCGGGCGAAGCGAAACTCCCCGGTGTGCAGCATGAGGAACGCTTGCGGATGGTTCGGCACGTCGGTCCACATGCTGTTAACGACGCATAGCTTCTCGGCATGTTCGGACAATTGGGGGAGCAGTTCGGAAATCGTCGGCCCGCCGCTGCCGAATTCCTGAAACTTAAAGGGGGAGGGCATCAGCTTGCGCCCTTTGAAATCGGGATGCTCTTTCCCTTCGTCCTTGGTCAGGCCGGGCTTGTAGTCGAACATATCGACGTGCGACGGAGCCCCTTGCATGCAGGCGAAGATCACCCGTTTGGCCCGCGGGGTGAAGTGCGCCACTTTGGGCGCGAGCGGATTGACATAGGCCTCGCCCCGAGCTTGCTCGGCCGCCAGTCCCGCCAAGGCGAGATAGCCAAAGCCACACGAAGCCGATTTGAGAACGTCGCGGCGCGAGAGAGAGGTGAACATCGGCGACTCCTTGGAGGTATTGTTATTCAAATAGCCGGGATCAAACCTGGTCCCGGTCCTTGGGGAATGTCGATCAGTCGGCAATTCTCCGGGAGCTGTTGGCTCCCGGCTATCTTGTTGGAAGGTGTATGTAGTTCTATTCGACGTAGCGAAACTCGGCCGAGGCAAGCAATGCTTGGGCGACGGTCGCCCAAACTTGCAACTCGGCCGCGGCGGGATCCTTGCGATTCTCGCTGCCATAAGCCGCGCGGGCGGCCGAAACGAGGCTGAGCGTGCGCGATTCCTCTTCGGCGGTTGGCCGGCGGACGAGCGTGAGCCGGAAGACTTGCGCGAGCCGCTGCTCGTCGGTCTGTCCATCTTCGGCCAAGAGCCGGCCAGCCACCTGCTTCGCCTGGGCGATCATGAAAGGGCTATTCATCAGATACAGGCTTTGGGCCGGCACTGTCGTCGTATCGCGGCTGCCGATGACCAGGCTCGGATCAGCCACGTCAAAGAGGTCGAGCACTTCGGGCAGGCCATTGCGGACAATCGGCAGGTAGATGCTGCGGTGGAGCAGACCGTCTCCCCCCAGCTGCTTGGGATCGATCCGGCCACGATTGTCTTGCCCCTTGGGGAGGGCCGTGCCCAGCAGCGGCTCGGGATTCAGCTTGCCGCTGACCGCCAAAACCGCGTCGCGGAGGGCCTCGGCATCGAGGCGGTGAGGGGTGTGCCGCCAGAGATAGACGTTGTCCGGATCCTTTTCGTAGCTGGCGGCATGATGATCGCTCGACAGGCCGTAAGTGTGCGTCAGCACCAGCGAACGGACCAGCTTTTTCAGCGACCAGCCCTCGGCCGTGAATTGCAGGGCCAGCTGATCGAGCAACTCAGGGTGGCTCGGCTTCTCGCCCAAGGCCCCGAAGTTATCCACCGTGGTGACAATTCCGCGACCGAAGAGGTGCTTCCAAACGCGATTGACAATCACCCGGCTGGTGAGCGGGTTTTCGGCCGACGCGATCCAATCGGCCAGCTGCAGCCGGCCGCTTTGATCGGCGGGAATTTCGGGCGCTTTGCCGACGACCGCGACCGACACAAAGCCGCGAGGGGCGACTTCCCCCCGGTCGGCCGATTCCCCCCGAATGCAAATGGCGCAGTCAGCGATTTGCCGGGCTTCTTTCGCACCCATCGCCAGATCGGACGAGGCAGGACCGGCTTCCAAGGCTTGCACTTTTTCAAGCGCCGCGGCCATTTGCTTGCCCAGCCGCCTGATCTGTTTCGCCTCCTCGTCGCTCGCGTCCTTGGCGGGCTTGATTTGCTCGACCAGTCGAACCAATTGCTTGGCGTTGGCGGGCTTGTTCTTGTTGGTCATTTGAGGCGGAAGGGTGGCGTTTAGCCCGCGCAGTTCAGCCATCAGCGCGTCGCACTCGCTATTGGCGGCCGCCAACTGGTCGGCATGGGCTTTGCGCAGTTCGGCACCATCGCCGCTGCCGGCGAGCGAATGCAACCCGCCGCCGACATCGCTCTTCTGGTTGTTGCCGCGAACTCCGGTGCCGAACAGCGTTTGCGTGCTGCTAAAAATGCCGGCGAGCGAATAGTATTCCTTGGTCGGAATCGGATCGAACTTGTGATCATGGCAGCGGGCGCACGCGACCGTCAGCGCCATGAAACCGCTGGTCACCACCTCCAACTGCTCGGCCACCACATCCATCTGGAAGTTCGGGTTGTTCTGCGCTCGAGGCTTGCTTCCCAGCGCCAAAAAGCCGGTGGCGATGAGCAGTTCGTCGCGCTCGGCGGGGGAATCGGCGGGCAATAGGTCGCCGGCAATTTGCTCACGAATGAAGCGGTCGAAGGGCTTGTCGGTGTTGACCGATGCAATCACGTAATCGCGATAGCGCCACGCATACGGAAAAGGCGTATTGTCGGCATTGCCGTTCGATTCGGCGTAGCGAGCCACATCGAGCCAGTGCCGGCCGAAGCGTTCGCCAAAATGGCGCGAGGCCAGCAGGCGATCGACCACCGTTTCCACAGCCTTGGCAGACTGATCGGCGACGAACGCCTCGACCTCCTCAATCGTCGGCGGCAAGCCGATCAAATCGAAATACAAACGGCGGATGAGCGTGCGGCAGTCGGCATCGGCAACGGGAGCAAGCCCCTTCGCTTCCAGCCCGGCAAGCACGAAACGGTCGATGTCCGTCTTGGCCCAGGCGGCATTCTTCACGGCCGGCGGCGAGACTATCTTGGCGGGCTGAAAGGCCCAGAATTTGCGCCCCTCTTCAATATCAATGGTCCGTTTGGCAATCGCCGGGCCGCCGCTGCGCGGGTCGGGAGCGCCAAGCTTGATCCACTGCTCGAAATCGGCGATCACCTGCTCGGGCAGCTTTTTGCCCGGCGGCATTTCAAGACCGTCGTGCTTCAGGGCCTCCATGATGAGGCTTCCCGACGCATCTCCCGCCACTAGAGCCGGGCCCGTTTCGCCCCCCGCCAGCACCCCCGCCTTGGTATCGAGTCGCAGGCCAGCCTTCGGCTCGCCACCTTCTGCCTCGGCAGAATGGCACTTGTAGCAATGAGCCACCAGGACCGGCCGAATCTTCGCCTCGAAGAACTCAACATCCTTCGCCGGCAGCTTTTCCTCGGCCTGGGCCGTCGCCATTGCTGCCAGAAGAACGACCAATCCCACCGCCAACCGACCGCTGCGCTCAACCATCGTGCTTCCTCCTCAAATGCCACGCCTAGGCGGCATGATGCTGCGACGTATCCAAGATGCGCGATGTTTGGTGATTATTGGAGGAATTTCGTACTTTTTTCTGGCGGCTACCAAAAAATCCGCAAGTCTTTTGACAGCAATGGTTTGCGGCGATCCCTTAGTCGGCGTTACCAGTGCATCACCCAGCCGCCATCGACGTTCATCGTTTGGCCGGTGATGTTGCGGGCCCGGTCGCTAGCGAGAAAGACGGCCAGGTTGGCGATGTCCTCGGGCGTTTGCCACTGGCCGAGGGGGCACATTTGCTTGACCTTGGACCCGGCCCACTGGTCGTAGGTCTGCTTCAGGTCGTCGGGTTGGCGGTCGTTCCAGGCCTGCCAGACGGCCCGGTTCAGTGGCGTTTGCACCATACCGGGGCAGATCGTGTTGACCCGCACCTGGTGCGGTGCCAAGTCCTTGGCGGCGACCTGGGCAAAGTTGAGTAGCCCCGCCTTGGCCGAGCTATACGGCGGATCGGTCTGCGAGCCGATTTGCCCCGCGACCGAGGAAATGAAGAGCATGGTTCCCCGTTGCTGCTCGACCAGCGACGGGGCAAAGGCATGGGCCGTGTGGACCGCGCCGAGCAGGTTGACCCGCAGCACGCGGTCCCAGTCGGCCGGCTCCAGGTTCCAAAACGGAAAGCCGAACTTCCCCGATCCGCAGCCGGCGGCATAGACGACGTGTTGCACGCGGTCCAAGGCGTGTTCCGATTTTCGCGCCGCCTCTTGCACGGCGGCGTAGTCGGTCACGTCGGCAACCAACCCGATGCTGGTCGTTTTGCCCGCGGCAGCCACATCCCCCGCCAAGCGCGGCGTTTCGGGGCTCCGGTCGATGATTCCCACGCGGCACCCCGCGCGAGCAAATTCCTTGGCGATCGCCAGCCCAATGCCGCTTGCGCCGCCGACCACCACCGCCACTTCGCCAGCAAGTTGCAAATCCATGCGGCTCAGTTGAAAGCGCGGCGCGGCCCCACGCAAGACCGTGCGCTACAGCCCCGCCCGTCCCGCCAGCACCCGATAGCTGCGCACATTGCGGGCCACGTCGCTCGGTGCCAGGCGAGTCTTGAAGAGCGCGATCCCCTCGACCGTGCCGCGCCACGGCGATTGGCCCCCCGCATCGCCGCCGACGGCCAAGGGACCCGGGTGCCAGGCGAGCTTGCCGGTGACTTCGCGCGAGCGGACGGTTTCGACTCCATCGCAGTAAGCAATCAGTTCGCCGCTCTGATAGGTAATCGTCAGGTGGGTCGGACGGTCGCTGGCAATCTTGCCCAGCCGCAGCGCCGGCGGCGTGGGCTGCTGCTCGGTCTTGATGGCGAAGATGAACTCCTCGCCATCCTGGGCCAGCACAACGTTGGCTGCCGCGCCGCTATCGGCGAGCGTCAGCACCTTTCCTTGTTGCGAACCGGCCGCCGGTTGCAAGACGATTTCGAGCGAAAAATCGGCAGATTCGCGAAATTGCTCGAAGAGGAGCGCGGCGGCGTTGTCGGGGGGCTCGGTACTAAGGACGAACGAACCGCCGGCGAGATCGAGTGCGTGATGGAAGTCGTCGAGAATCGCTGCGTCGCGCGGCACCAGTTCGGTCTCACGGGGATTGCCCGATTCCGCATTGCGAACGAACGTTTGCCGCACGAACGGATTGAAGAGAAACGCGAGCGCTTCGCGCTGTTCGTCGGGCCAGCGCAGCTCGCGCAGCTTGAGCTCGTCTTCCGAAGCGACGCATGAGCCGTTCTTTTCGACGAGCACCGGCTTTCCCCCATCGCGATGATCGAATTGCACGGTCCCTTGGGTGACATCGAGCGTCGTCGAATGGTCATCGACCGTGATTCGCAGGGCCGTTCCCAGAACGGTGGCCACGGCGTGCGGCGTGAGGAAGCGCATGCCTGCCCCGGGCTGCGGCGCGACCGTTGCCGCGACCTCCCCCTTGGACACCCGCACCAGCTTGCCGCCGCTGTCTTCCGCCTCTTCCAGATTCGCTTGCGTGCCACCGTTCAGCCGCACCTGCGTGCCGTCGGCATATTGCACGGCGAGCGACGACCCCTCGTGAACATTGATGTAAGAGTGGTTGAGCACCGCCCCACCCATCACCGGCTGCGAGACTCCCTCTCCCCAGCCAACACGCACCTCACCTTCGATTCCAATCACCTTCGCGACGGCCCGGCGCGAGGAGAGCACGCGCGGCACAATGAGGAATGCACCGATGAGCAGCACAGCCGAAATCGCCAGCGAATACCAGGCCCAGCGGGCATCGGCCACGGGCCGCGGCGGATGCTGAATCTCGGCCTCGGCCAACGCCCGCAAGTCGCTCACCTGATCGTCGATCTCGGCCTGCGTCCGCTGAAAATCAGCGATCCGCTGCTCAACCTGAGCCAAGAAGTTGCGGCGATCGACGGCCAGTTTCTGGGCCACCAGATCGTCGATCACCAGTTGCTCTCGCAGCTCGGCGGCCCGCGCGGGATCGGCCCGCAGCCCTTCGACCAGCGCGTCGAGCTCTTCCGGGGCCAGTTGCTCCCGGTCGTCCACAAAACGCTCAATCAGCGATTCTAAAGACATCGAAATATCAGCTAGGGGCCGGTTTCGCCGGCCATGTTTTTGGTGATGCAGTTCTTCAGACTTGCCCGAATGCGAAACAAGGCCACGCGAATCGCCTCGGCCGACGAATTGAGCCGCTGCGCGATCGTCTGGCTGGGCAGCTCCTGTTCGTAGCGCAGGGCGAGCAAGCGGCGACTTTCGGCGGGCAACTTTTCATAGCAACCATCGAGCGCCCGGCGGACCGGCCCCTCGGCCATTGCCGGAGGGCCTTCCTGCTCGGCTCGCAGGAAAATTTCGACCAGCGCCTCGCGTTGCAAGCGGCTCCGGCGGCTGGTGCGGCGGAAATAGTTGAGACACAAATTGCGGGCGATTCCCTTCAGCCATTGCTTGGGGGGCACATCGGGCGGAATCCGGTCGAAAAATCGGTACAGCTCGACGTACACATCCTGGGCCACGTCATCCACGTCATGCCGCGGCACTCCCATTCCCGCGATGTAGGCGCGAATGTGCGGCTGCGTCTCGCGGACGATGGTGTCGAAATCGAGTTCGCCTTGCGCTGCCGCCTCACCCATGAAATGGCTCTCCGTATTGTGAGTGGCAGCCACAGAGTCCAGTGTTACGAGGTTCCGTAATAAATCGGCGCAAGCCCATACTACACAACAACTTGCGATTTGCGCTCCACATGCTACCTCGTCCGTCCCCTGGCCGGCTTTCCGTGGCCGCCGTCGCCAACGGCAAGCCCTGGGAAGCAACACTCTCCGCCAATCGCCTGCCTCCGACGAATTCGTTGAAAACTGCTTGCGAAACCGATTCAGGGAGCGCCATCGAGCGGCGTTTTGCCGTCGAGATAGCGCCAGTTTTTTATGAATGAGAGGAGGTCGGCCATTTCAGCAGGGGGAATTTGCCGCTCCAGCCCTTCGGGCATCAGCGATTGGCCGCTGGAGCGCAGTTCCTCAATTTCGCTCCGAGCGACGACCAGTTCCTTCCCCATCGGTTGGCGGAGCGTGATCGACGTGGCGGTTTCGGCCGCGAGGATGCCGGTGGCGACGGTGCCATCGACCAGCCGCACGCTATAGCCGATGTAGTTGTTGTCGATCGCCTTGTTCGGCAGCAGGATGGATTCGAGCAGTTGGCCGGCGGTTTTGGTCCGGCTGTCGCTGATATCCGGCGCGACGTTGACGCCCAGATCGCCGATCTTGTGGCAGGTTGCGCAGTTCTTCTCGAAGATTGCTCGCCCGCGCTTCGCATCCCCCGCCACGGCAAGCACTGGCTGATAATCTTCCAGCGCCTTGGCCCGCTCGGCCGGCGTCGCTGCGGCGAACAGCTTCTCGGCCCGCTCGCGAAGCGCCGCGTCGCGACTTTCCCGCAGCCGTTTGGCTTGCAGCGGGTCGAGCTCGTTGGCTTTGATCTTGCCCGCGTCGATGGCATCCAGCAGGAGCTTGGTGCGGTCGGTATTGGCGAGTATGCCGTCGATGATGGCCCGGCGAACAGCGGGGGTATCGGAGGGAAAGGCGGCCAGCAATGCCGGCCAAGGCTCTGCGCCGGGCTGCCTAGCCAGCGCGCCAATGGCGGCAATGCGGAGCGATTGGTCTTGGTCGGGAGCGACAAACGGCTGCAAAATGCTTACCGAGTCTGGAACAAAGCCGAGCAAGGAGATAGCTTGGCCGCGCAGCAAGGCGTCACTCGATTTATTGGCGACATCTTCGAGCCTGGACCGCAGTCCATTCATGTCATTGGGAAGTGCCACTGCAGCGAGTGTCACTCGACTGCGCGCGAAGCCGCGCATCGCCCCCGCCAGTGCCGCCAAGCCCAACTCAGGATTGCGCGCGAGCAGCCAGCGACCCGCGAGTGAGAACTGGCGGGCCGCGGCATCTTCGGATGTCGCCGCTTGTTCGCACAGGTCGCTCACGAGCTGCCGCATCCCCTCCGAGTTCGGCAGCTGGGCCGACTTGGGGGCAATCAGTGCGGTGAAGTACAAACCACATTCCTTGGGTCCGAGTGCGAGCTTGACGGCTTGGCGCTGCCAGGGATCGTTCGCATCGGCAATGGCTGACTGTGAGAAGGCGTGGGCATCTCGATATTCACGGGGATAGAAGACATTGTTCGTCGCCCGCGCGTAGAACCGAACGGCAGAGTCGCTATCGAACAGGTGCAGGCGAAACTCAATCGCGGAAGGCGGAGCGTGCCCCATCGATTCGCACAGCCAAATTGTTACTCTGCGAACGTTAGGGTCGGGGCTGCCGAGAGAATCGCGGAGCGACTTGGCGTCGAATTGGCCTAGGGCAATCAGCAACGAAATAGCGTGTGCTCGGCTTTGCGGGAGTTGGCTCTCGGTCGCTATTTTCGCCAATTCTTTCCCCACCGGCCGCCATTCGCGCTGGAGAAGCAGCCGTTGGGCAGTCTCGCGTTGCCAGGCGTTGGGATGTTCCAAGAGGGGGACCAGGTCGTCGCTGGCAGCGGTTAAAAGCAGATTCCCTCGCTGGCGCTTCGGGCTTGTGTCGGCAGTCGCGGCTCCCGCATTCGCCGGAACGATCCGCCAAATTCGCCCGCGGTCGTCGCCGAGGCGCTGGTCGGGGCGGTTTTTCAGCTCGGTGGGAACGAAGTCGGGATGCTCGATTACGCAGCGATACATATCGACGATGTAGAGCGCGCCGTCGGGGCCGAGCTCCATGTTCACGGGGCGGAACCATTCGTCGGGCGAGGCGAGGAACTCCTTCCCTTCGTAGGCGGGCTTGCTGCTGAACGTTGGCCCGGCGGGCTGCATGATCTCGCGGTGGATCAGGTTGCCGGTCGGATCGCAAGTGAACACGTTGCCGCGGAACTCGGCCGGCAACAGGTCGCCGCGATAGATATAGACGCCGCAGGCCGCCGTGAACTGGCCGGCGTGCAGGTTCGACGTCGTCCAGGCCCGACTGATGGGGTAGATTCGGGAGTTCTCGGCGAACGCGGCGACATCCTGCATGACGGACGGCACGGTTACGCCGGGGCTGGCCCGCAGGTAGCGGTCCTCAATCACCACGTGCCGGCACGGGTTGCGATTGGTGCAGGTGAAGCGATTTCCCCAATCGTCGAAGCACAGGCCAAATTGCCCGTTGCCACTGACTGCCTCTGCTTTGCCGGTAAGGGGGTCGAAGCGAAAGTCCATGCCGCTGATGTCGATGGCGGGCTGGTCCGGCAGCTTGCGACTGACGACTTTGCCGCCGCGCAGGCCATTGGCGACGTAAATCCAGTTGTCGAGCGCGAGTCGCGGATGGTTGGCCCGGAGCTGCGAATTCTGCTCGGCAAAGCCGTCGAACCAGGTTTCGTCGAGATCGGCCTTCCCGTCGCCGTCAGTGTCTTTCATATAGGCCACGCTGCCGGCCAGCGTGACGAACACGCCCCCTTTCCACGGCTGCAGGCCGGTGACGAACTCCAGCCTCTCGGCGAAGGTGGTCGCGTGCTCGAAGCGGCCATCGCCGTCTATGTCCTCCAGCACTCGAATCCGCGAGATCGGCCCGCCGCGCACCCCGAGCGGATAGTCGCGCATCTCGGCCACCCACATCCGGCCATCCTCATCGAACCGGATCGCCACCGGGTCGATCACCTCCGGCTCGGCCGCCGCTAGTTCGATGCGCAGACTGCTATCTGCCAGTTGAAAGAGCTTTTGCGCATCGGCCGGTGCGAGAGGGCTCTGTGGCTCGGCGGCGAATGACCAAGAGCCAAGCACCAAGAACCAAACAAAGGGGATGCGACAAGCACGAAACATGCGAAACTCCTCGCGGTGAGTAGCTCGCATTGTAGCCTTACGTCCCCCACCGCTTCATCAACTGATGCGGCACGCCGAGTTGATCGAGAATCCGGGCGACGATGAAGTCCACGAGATCGGACACGCTCCGCACGCCGTGATACCAGCCGGGCATGGCGGGGAGGATGATGGCCCCGGCTTCGGCGGCCCGGCGGAGGTTGTCGAGATAGACAAGCGAAAGGGGCGTTTCGCGGGGGACGAGAATCAGCTTGCGGCGCTCCTTCAGATGCACGTCGGCCGCCCGCTGAATCAGGTTGCCGCTGGTCGCGTGGGCAATGCCCGACAGCGTGCTCCCCGAGCAGGGGCAGACGACCATGCCCGCCGTCAGGAACGAGCCGCTGGCGGCGGGGGCCATGAAATCTTGATGGTGGCGGTAGGTAACCAAACCCTCGGCCCGTTCGGTAAGACCAGCGCCAATCAGCGATCGTAGCGAAAACCGCTCCAGGTCAACCGCCAGATTCAGCTCTTGCTTCAGCACCGCCGCCCCCGACGGACTGACCGACAAATGCACTTCCCGACCCGAATTTAGCAGCACCTCAAGCAGGCGTACCGCGTAGACGGCCCCACTCGCCCCCGTGATGGCGACAACAATCGGCAAGTCGGATCGGATGGCGTCTGGTAGCGGCATATGTTGGATTATACCGCCACGGCAACTTGGCTGCGAAATCTCGCCGCGAGGGGGATGTCAATCCGCCTATTTGAAGACCACGGTCTTCGGCATTCCTTGCTTCAGCTGCGCAACGCATTCGGGGCTGGTCTTGGTTTCACGAATGTTGATGTGCTCCAGATGGCCGAACTTTAGCAGGTCTGGTAATGATGTATCGGTAATCGATTTCAGCCCACGGAGTCGGAGCGATTTAAGGTTTGCCATCATCTGCAGTTGGCCGCTGGCGATTCCGCGATCAGTCACTTGCACGTTGTAGCCGATCCCCAAAGACTCCAGCGTGCCAAGCTGCGGCAAGTGAACCAAGGTGTCGTCACTCAGGTTGTTGAACTCCAGTGCGAGCGACTTCAGCTCGAACTTGACAAGGTGCGAAAGACCGCTCCCGGCAATCTCGTTGCGTTCCAAACTCAAGTGCGACAGCTTCAGGGGAACTCGCAGCTGGGCCAGCCGTTCGTCGGTCAGGCCGCAATCCTCCAGTTGCAGCTCCTCCAGCGAATCGAGCTTCGCCGGTGCCTGGAGGGCGTCGCCATCCAGCTGGGCATGAATCAAGATCAAGTGCCGTATCGATTTCAAGTCGGCCAGCCGGGCAATTTCGTCGGCCGAAATTGCCCGCTCGCCCAACGTCAGCGAGTTCAAGCGGCGGCAAGGCTGCAGGTGCTTGATGGTGTCGTCGTCAATGACGTTCGGCAGCGCCAGACTCGACAGTTTGGGAAGCTCGGCGAGCGGCCGCAAATCGCCGGCCGACACGCGGGCGTCGAGCAGTTGCAACGATTCCAGCGTCGTGATCCCGGCGATGACGGGGAGCGATTGGCCGGTGATCCGCGGGCGATCGTCGCGACGCGGCAGGAACGGATACGACCATTGGGGCGGGCCAAACCCGGCCTTCTCGTAGCGATTGATCGGGCTGATCGCGAGTGATCGCAACTTCCGCAAACCGGCGAGGGACTTGATTCCCTCGTCGGTGATGTTCGTTTCATATAGGCTCACGAACTCCAAATCGGGAAGGTGCGCGACCAGGGCCAGCAACTCGTCATCAAAATTTGCCCCCCTCAAACCCAGGTGCGCCAGCTTAGGCGGCTCGTCGCTGGTCCAGCGAAAGAAGGCCAGCGATCCGCGACGACCCGGAATCACTCCCGCGGCATGCAGGCGCTGCAGAGCGTCGCGCATTTCGGGGGACGTGATCCCCGCCGGATTGATGCCGAATTGACTGGGCTTGGCGGGCGTGGCCGGTTTGGCTGGGGAAGCGGCCTCCTCGCCGGCGAGCGGCGCACCGAGCGCGAACAAGGTCAAGATCGTCAGGATCATTACCGAGCGGGATGGAAACATGGACAAAACCTCGCCAGGAAAACTCGCCGCGCTGCGAACAAAGCCGTGCCGCCCGATCAGCCAACCAGATCTTTCAGCACTCCCGTGCTGTCGCCATGCTTCTCGGCGGAAACGCCCAAGCCTTGCAGCACAGTCAGCCAGGCGTTGCACAGCGGAGTTCCCTTGGGAACGACCAGGTTGTGTCCCAACTTGATGCCGGCCCCGCCGCCGGCGAGCAGCGTGGGGCAATTGTCCAGCGAATGCCCCGTCCGAATGTTGCTGCCATAGGCCAGCGCGACATGATCAAACAGCCGCGAGCCGTCCGCTTCGCGGGTGGCTTTAAGCCTGTCAATCAGCCCCGCAAGCAGCTCGCTTTGAGCCTGGTCGCGACGCTGCGAGGCGTCAAGCTTTTCCCCCAGCACGGTGTGGTAGTGGCTCATGTCGTGCGGATGAACCCGAATTTCGAGGCTGGTCAGCAGCGTGCTCACCGGCTGGCGATAGGTAATGACGCGGGTGCTGTCGGTCTGCAAGGCCGCAACGATCAGGTCATACATCAGGCGGATTTCCTCGCGGCCCACGAGGCCGGGCTTCGGCTCCGCCAGCGAAGGGCGCGGCCGGGGAACCCCCAGCCACTGCTCTTCCTTGGCGAGTCGGGTTTCGATGTCCCGAATCCCTTCAAAATATTCGTCGAGCTTGGCATTGTCGCTCGAATTGAGGCCGCGCTTGAGATCGTGGGCGTTTTCCAGAACCGTGTCGAGAACGCTGCGTTTCTCGGCGAGCAGCGCTTGTTGCTGTTCGAGCGGCGTGGAGTCGCTCGAAAAGAGCTTGTGAAAAGCCTCGACGGGGGTGCTCTGGCCACCAATCGGTTTGCCGCGGACATCCCAGGCGAGCGACAGCCCAGGGCCATGCCCCGAGCCCCCCGCGCTGTCGCTTCCCGTCAGCTGCAGCGAGGGAAAGCGCGTTTGCTGGCCCAATTGAGCGGCGGCGACCTGGTCGGCCGAGATGCTATTGTGAAAGCTCTGCCCTGTCTGCGCGTAGCGATTCGCGCCGGTGAGCCACATCGTGCTCCCCCAGTGCCCTTCGTTGGAATACTTATTCCAGAGCCCCTGCACGACCGTGAAATCAGCCCGATGGCGAGCCAGCGGCTGGAGGCCGGCAGGTAAGTCGTAGTTCGTGCCGGGCTGGTCGATATTCGGATACCAGGTGCTTTCGGTCACTCCCCAGCCGAAGCCCAGGAAGATGGCTCGTTTGGGTGGCGGATTCGTTGAGGCCGGAGCGGCGGCGGCGCGACCGCGAACCAGCGATTCCAGGGCGGGGAGCGCGACCAGCGCGGTGCTGGACTTCAGAAACACGCGGCGAGAGGTAGGGGTACTCATGGTTTCGAATTCCAAATCAGAGGCAGGTTACTTGGTTTGAAAGGCGGAACTAGCGATGAGGGCGTGGATAAACTCACGGGGGGCAAAGTTCCTTTCCCGGGCGCGCTTCAGCATGTCCTCGACCAGTGGCTCGTCGCTGAATCCGCATGGCCGGCCCAGGGCATACTCGATTAGCGCCTCGCTGAAGCCACGGGCGAACGAGTCGGATTTGGCCGCAATGATCTGGCGAAGCTCGAAGTAGTCGCCAAACTTGGGGCCGTCATGGAGCGCCCCAGCAGCATCGATCTGCCAGGTTTTCACTAGCTTGGGATCGGGCTTGCCCCCGGTCGTCAACAATTGGTACGAGTCCTCCACCCGCCACTGGCCGGCGGCATCGAAGTTCTCGAGCCCCAGGCCGATCGGATCGATCTTACGGTGGCAACTCGCACACTGCGCTTGCTCTTGATGGAGCACCAACCGCTCGCGCGTCGTGAGCAGCTTGCCGGCAAGGCGGGCGAGTTGCGGCACGTTGGCGGGCGCTGGGGGCGGAGGATCGTTGAGCAACTTGCGGAGTACCCAGGCACCGCGCTCGACGGGGCTGGTCTGTTCGCCGTTCCCCCCCATGACATGAATTGCCCCCATGCCCAAAAGCCCGCCGCGCGGCGAACCGGCGGGCAGCGGCACCGGACGAAACTCGTCGCCCGTCACCCCGGCGATGCCGTAGTAACTGGCCAGCACGCCGTCGATGACAACATAGTCGGCTTGCAGCAGGTTGCTCAGGGGTTTGTTGTCGCGCAGCAGGAGTCCAAAGGATTCGTGTACTTCCCTGCGGACGGAAAGCTTGACGCTATCGTCGAAACGTGGGAACAGGTTGCCGTTCACCTCAAAAAAATCGAGGCGGTCGAGATCGAGCCATTGATGGACGAAGGGGCGAGCGAAACCCGACACCCGCGGGTCCTTCAGCAGACGCTCTGTCTCGCGGGCCAGCACCGCCGGCTGGCGCAGATCGCCGCGCCGGGCAAGTTCCAGTAGTTGGCGGTCTGGGGGCATTCCCCATAGGAAATAGGACAGCCGGGTCGCCAGTTCCAGATCGGACAGCGGCCGCCGCTGCCGGTCGGTCGCGGGCTCGGCCAGGTAGAGGAACCTAGGCGACGCCAGCACCACCGCCAACGTCTCTTTGAGGGCGGCCAAGTGCTTGTCGCCGGCAACGCGCCGCAGTTCGTAGAGCTTGACGAGGCGGTCAATAAATTGCGGCGTGGCGGGTTGTCCCCGGAAGGCGGTTTCCGCAAAGCGAGCGAGGGCTGTGCGGAGCTCTTCGGGCGAGGGGGGCGGCGCTTTGTCGGTTAGCGGAACATCAAGCGCGGCCAATCCAGGGGGGAGGGGATCGCCTGCCGTGGGGACGCGCTCGATTTCGAGCCAATCGACCCACAACGCGAACTCGGGCCCGATGCCGCTGCGTTTCATTCCCTCGTTGAACCGGCGGCGCTGCTGATCGATGTGGTCGGCCGTTCCTTTCTCGCGAATGAACAGCGTGCGGTTGTCGCGCTCTCCATGCCGCCGCGTCAGGGTGAGCGGAACCTCGATCACCTGCGGGTTGTCCATCGTGCCGACGACGTGATGAACGGTCATCACCTGCCCATGTCGCGGATGGATGCCGAACTCAATGAATCGCCGTTCCGGCGGGGCCTGCTCCGTGGCGGCGACGCGAAACCGGACTCGGTAGTCTCCCACCGGCCAATTGAAGGGAACGAGCAGCGTAATCCACGAATTGAAATCGCCGTTGTTGATCGTCAGATAGGCACCCTCGTCCAGCCGGGGCTGCTTGAGGTAGTACTCGCGATACGGATGCATGAAGGTATTGCCGGCCGCGCGATTGGCCTTGTCGGCATTATTTTCGCCGGTGTCAAAGCCGAAGCTCTCGGGGGAGGGTGCGCCGGGAATTTTGGCCCAGGAGCGGCGAAAGATCGCGTCACTCGCCGCGGTCTTGCGGATTTCGGCGACGATGGCGGCATTCTCCGGTTTGGCGGCCGCCGCTTCGACCGCCTTGATCCAAGCCTCGCCGCGGCGCTTGGCGTCGAGATCGCTCGCGTGCAACTTCGCCAGCAAGGGGGTTGAATTCTCCGTCTCATAGCGCAGCCGGCGCTGTTCGGCAGCCGCGGCTTGCCGCTCGAAGGCTTCGTCGAGAGCCTCGCGCCCGAGGGCCAGATATTGCTCGAATTGATTGCCCGACATGAAGAGATTCGATCCGACCGTGTCGAAGGCCCCCGCGCCGGCATCGGCCGGGAGTTCATTGACATTGGCCTCCACTCCCAGCAGGTCCTGCAGCGTGCCGCGATATTCGCGGCGGTTCAGGCGGCGCATCGTGATCTCGCCGTGCTGGTCGGACAGCGCTTTGCGGGCTACGACCATCGCTCGGGTCAGATCGTCGAGCAAATCGGCCTTGGCCTGGTTATTGAGCGGCGGCTCATCGGCGGGGGGCATTTCGCCGCTGTTGAGCGCGCCGAGCACCTTTTGCCAACGCTCGGCCGTTTCGAGGGTAGTGATCGTGGGCGGCAAGGTATCGATGCGAAACATTCCCTCCGCGAGGTTCCCCCCGTGGCACTTTTGGCAATGCTCGCGCAATAGCGCCAGATGCCGCTGGGGGATGCTCGCTCGCGGCGCGCTTTCGGCGGCGAGCGCCAGGCAGGGAACCAGCAGCGGCACCCAAACGGCGAGAGTCGAGGCGAATTTCATAACCATTTGGCGGAAAGCGAGGGAAACGAGGGAGCGGCGGGAACGGCTGGCGAGGCCCGGCCAGCTTTAGGGTTGCTGCCGCAAGGTTAGCCGCACGTCGTCGAGAAAGTGGCCCGGAAAAGTGGCGCGGCGCTGAAACTTGGGAATGTGACTCACACCCAAATGGACGAGCAGGAATTCGGTTTCGGCGGGGAGCTTGAGCGCGGCTTCCAGCCGCTGCCAGGTGGCGGGATCGCGGTCGAGCCGCGGACAAACCTGGCGAGCCATCGCGAGCGAACCATCGGCCAGCATCGAACCCGACAGCGACTCGGGCGTGGCGGCAAGGTCGGCCGTCAGGGCGTGCATCGCGAGCGCGGAGCGATATTCTTCGGACTCCGGAAACGGGGCCGCGTTGAATGCGGCCGACAGCTCAACGACTGCCGAGTTACCAGCCAACTGTTGTCGAAACGGGCGGAGATCGACCAGTCGATACAGGTCGCCGGTATAGCTCTCTGCCGCGTTTGGCTTGCCGGGATAGTCGGCTCGCAAGATGCGAAGCATTTTGGTGCCGCTGCTGGGACGGACTTCGAGCAGCGGACCAGTCACTTCGGTGCGGTCGCCGCTCCAGCGGTCGGGCGCCAAGGGGAGGCCGCCTGCTTCAGAAGAGTAGCCGGTTTCGTAGCTTTCCGCCACGAGCGAGATCGGTGCCCCGCCAGTCAGCCAGGTGGGAACCGCATAGGCCCAGGCCATTGACGAGAAGACCGCGCCAATCAAAAGACCCAGCGCCAGTTCCGCCAGCGACCGCCACGCGAACAGCCGGCTCTGGCGTGGTTGACTCGCCCTGGCTGCCGCGAGCGAAACGGCAGCGGGGGCTTGCGCGGCCAGTTCGCTCAGCTTGGCATCGACCGTCGCCAGATCGCGCAGCGTGCGGCGAGCCTCCGGACTATCGCGCAGCAGCGCTGGCAACGCCAGGGCATCGGCCGCCGACAGCCGGTCGTCGAGATAGCGGTGCAAGAGTTCGATTTCCGCGGCGGTCATGGCGGGCTCGCGATGGACTAAGAGGGGGCGACTTTGCGCTCCACGCACCGCAGCAACTCTTGCCGGATGCGGGCGAGCAATTGATAGAGCGAGGCTTCGGTGCGACCGAGCTGGCTCGCGAGGTTTTTGATCGTCGTCTCGGGAGAGTAGGCGGCCAAGATGAGCTGGCGCCGGTCGGCGGGCAGCTTCGCGACGCAGTCGTCGAGTGCCTGCAACTGCTGCTCGCGGCGGGGAAGCTCCTCGGCTCCTTCGGCGGCGAGCAGTTCGAGCGTCGCCTCGTCAAGCACCAGCCGATCGCGGGCCAGCTTGCGGCGGTGCTTCAGAATCTCGTAGCGGGCGATCAGGCAGGCCCAGCGGGGAAAATTCGCTGAATCATCGAGTGACGAGAATTTCCGCCAGGCGACGAGGCCCACCTCTTGCATCACTTCGTCCACGTCGGCCGCCCGCGGCAGGCAAGCCCGCACGTAGGCCCGAATTTGCGGCTCATGGCGCAGCAAGAGCCGCAAAAACTCGTTGCTGGCGTCTTGGTCGGTGTTGGCCGAGTTCATCATGGAGCGGCTTTTCGCGGGGAGCCCCCGCGGGTTTCGAGGGGCTAACACCACGTTACTCCCGCCCGCCCGCCGATTTGACGCGGAATTTTCCAAGATTTCGCTAGTTTGTCGATTGGCCGGCGAAATTCGGCGGAAAACGGGCGTTTTTCAACCCGTGGCGGCGGGAAAGAGCTGCCGCTCGTACGCCGCCGACAGCTCGGCGAGGCGGGCTTCGTGGTCGAGGGTGAACTGGGTGGGGGGGAGCCGCCATTGCCAGTTGCCGGCGGTGGTGCCGGGCATGTTCATCCGGGCACTCGAACCGAGCCCCAGCACATCTTGCATGGGAAAGACCGCCAGCTTGGCGACGGAGCTTAGCGCGAGGCGAATCAGATCCCAGTGGATTTCGCTCCCGTCGGTGCCGAGATACCGCAACACGCGCTGGCGCTCGGCGGCGATTTGCTCGGCGGTGCGGGTGGTTCCCTCGCCGGCCGCGCTGTGGAACCAGCCGACGGTGGTGTCGTTGTCATGCGTCCCCGTATAGACCGCGCAGCCGGGGATGAAGTTGTGGGGCAAATAGTCGGGCGCTTTCGGATCGGTGCCAAAGGCGAACTGCAAAATTCGCATGCCGGGATAGGCGAATTCGTCGCGCAATGATTCGACCTGCGGGGTGATGACCCCCAAGTCCTCGGCGATCAGCGGAATTAGCCCCAGCCGGGAGGTGGCGGTGGCGAAGAGGGCCGCGCCGGGGCCAGGGGCCCAGCGGCCGCTGGCGGCGGTGGGAGCCTCGCGGGGAATTTCCCAATTGGCGACGAAGCCGCGAAAGTGGTCGATGCGGACATAGTCAAAGAGGCGCGTCGCTTGGGCGAGTCGCTGGAGCCACCATTCGTAGCCCAGTTCGGCGAGGCGAGCCCAGTCGTAAAGCGGATTGCCCCACAGTTGCCCCGTCGCGCTGAAATAGTCCGGGGGAACACCCGCCACGACGCGCGGCCAGCCATTGGCCTCCAGCAGAAACAGCTCGCGGCCGGCCCAGACATCGGCACTGTCGTGGGCGACGAAAATGGGCAAATCGCCGATGATGCGCACGCCGCGGGCATTGGCATGAGCGCGCAGTGCGGTCCATTGCCGGGCAAAGCACCACTGCCCGAAAACGTGATAGTCGATTTCCGCCGCCAGCCGCTCGCGCGCGGCACCGAGGGCTGCGGGCTCGCGGAGGGCCAGTTCCGCCGGCCAGCGGGTCCATTCCACCTGGTAGTGTTCGTGCTTGAGCGCCATGAACAGGGCATAGTCGTCGAGCCACAACCGATTGGCGTCGCGAAAAGTGGCTTGCTCGGCCATTTGCTCGGCCGTCGCGGTTTCGCGAAAGCGGGCGAACGCGCGCCGCAGTCGGTCGAGCTTCCAAGGGACGACGCGGCCGAAATTCACGCTGGCGGCGTCAAAATCGGGAGCTTCGTGAAAATCGGCCGGAGTGAGCCAGCCGAGATAGGCCAGCTCGCGCAGATCGACCAGCAGCGGGTTGCCGGCAAAGGCGGAGAAGCACTGATACGGAGAATCACCATAGCCGGTCGGACCGAGCGGCAAAACCTGCCAAATTCCCTGGCGGGCGCGCCCGAGCGCCTCGACGAAATCGACTGCTTCCGCGCCCAGATCGCCAATGCCATGCGGGCTGGGAAGCGACGTGACATGCAGCAAGATGCCCGAGCAGCGAACGGGAAACATGAGATGCTCCGAGATAGCTCCAATCAACCGTCGCTGTTCGCGGGGACGAACAGCGCCACGGGAAACTGCGCCAGCACCTCCGCCACGTGGAGCGCACTTTCGGTCCCTTCGATTTTCGCGGGAGCGAAGGCGTTGACCAGGGGAATAGCGGGCAATCCGGCCGGAATCTTCACGGCTGTATCCCCCCAAACCTCGCCGAGCGGCGGAGGGCCGCCGAATCCGACGACCCCCACCGTCCACCGCGGCACAACGGCGATCGCCAGCCGCGAACCATGCCGCCGCGCCAGGGCGACGATCCGCGTGGCATGTTGGCCGGTCGTTTCCAGGGGCAGATAGTCGCCGTCGGTGAAGAGTTCCGGAAACGCGCGCCGCGCCCCGAGGCCGCGCTGCGTGACATGGAGCTTGATCCGGCCATCGCGCCTTTGGTCGAGCAGATTGGCCCGCAGGTCGCCGGCGTCGGTGTTTTCCGCGAGCGCCGCCAGCCATTGCCGGCGCTGGCCAAAATCGACGGGTTGGCGGTTGTCGGGATCGACGAGGGTGAGCGACCAGAGCTCGGTTCCCTGGTAAAAATCGGCGACGCCGGGGGAGGCGATTTTGAGGACCAGTTGCGCGAGGGAATTCCAGCGGCCATGCTCGGCCACCCGCGATGCGAATTCCTGAAAATGGGCCAGGAACGGCCGGCGCGTCTCCTCGCGGAGCAGCTCGTCGGCGAAGTGGAGCAGCGCCTTTTCGTAGTCCTCCCGGGGGCTGATCCAGCTCGTATGCAGCTTGGCTTCGCGGGCCACCTTGAGCAGGTAGCGTTGCACCCGCTTTCGCAGCCGCTGGCGATCGTCGCCGGTTGACGGCTCGTCGGGCCAAATGCCGACGAGCGTTTGGTAGAGCAGATACTCGTCGCCAGCGCTGGGGACCGATTGCCCATCCAGATCGACATGGAGGGGGCGATTCCAGCGGGCCCAGCGCTGGACATGCTCGCGCCACAAGTTCGGGATTTCGCTCAGCACATTGATGCGCGCCCGGACATCTTCCCCCCGCTTGGTGTCGTGGGTCGAGGTACACGACAGCCCTCGCGACTCGCGCGGCAAGCGGCCGCGATTGAGCTGGTGAAACGCCGCGGCATCGTTGCCGAACCGCTCCGGATCGCCGCCGACTTCGTTGAGCGATGCCAGCCGGCCGTAGCGATAGAAGGCGGTATCCTCGACCCCCTTGGCCATGATCGGGCCGGTCACTTGCTGGAACTTGCCGACGAAGCGTAGCTGGGCCTGGCGATCGTCGGGAGAGGCACCTTCCAGCCGGCGGAGCAGGAGCAGATCGCGGACGAAGTCGAAAATCGAGGCGCTCACCGCCGGGCTGCGGCGCTTGGCCCGGGCGATGGCGGCTTCCACATATTGCTGATCGCGGGGGTGAATGTGCCGCTCGTCGAGATAGGTGCGATAGACGCTGAAATTGGCGATCACCTCTTGCAGCGCGCGGGTCAGGCTATTCAGGGTGAAATCGCGGGTCCACCGATTCCGCTCCGAAATGCGGTCGAGCCGATGCCCCAGCACGCTGAGCTCGCTCGCCATGCTGAGGCGGGCAATCAGCTGCTTGCACTGATAGGCGAGCTCGCGGAAATCGAGCGAATCGCCGGTGAATCGCGCGTACAGTGCCGACAGGGGCTTCTCGCCGCCGGGATCGACGAACAGGCCATTCAGCTTGCCCAGAAACTCATACCCCACCGTGCCCCGCACGGGCCAATCTTCCGGCAGGCGTTCGTTGTGCCCCAGGATTTTTTCGACGACGACAAAGAGCGGCAGTTTGGCGGGTGCCGCCGCCAAATGCCTGGCGAAGGCGGCTTTCAGCGGGGCTTCGAGGTCGGACCAGGCAACGGGCCTGGCTGGCGGCAAATCGCCAGCGGGAACTCGGCCCGCGTCCCAGGCTTGCCGGCCAAGCTGCAGCCAGCGGCGCTCTTGCAGTTGTTCGAAATAGGCGCGCGGATCGAACAGGCCATCCGGATGATCGATCCGCAGGCCATTCGCTAGTCCGCGGTCGAGCAGGTCGAAGACCAAGGCGTGCGTCGCCTCGAACACGCGCGGATGCTCGACGCAGATCGCCGCCAGTTCGTTGATGTCGAAAAACCGGCGATAGTTGATTTCGTCGGCCGCGACCCGCCAATAAGCCAGGCGATAAGCCTGCTCGCCGAGCAACTCGTCGAGCCGGTCGAAGCTGCCGGGGTTTCCGGGTTGGCCGTTGAGGTCGCGCAAGGTTTGCTCAATCGCTCCCGCGACCACCGGCGAACGCTCGGTCAATTCGCGCAGGCGGCGCTTGACGACCTCCTTTTCGCGCTGCCGTTCGGCGATGCGTCCGGGATCGGTTTCGTGGCGCGAGGGCAAGTTTTTGATTGCCGTGAGGATACTCAGATATTCGAGCAGGTCGGGGTGTTCGCCGCCGAGCTCGCGCTCCAGCGGTTCCACGCCGGGCGTCAGCACGAAGGCGTAGGTTCGTGGCCCCAGCGGAAACCGGGCGGTGCCGTAATGGACCCAGAGCGCGCCCCCTTCCCAAGCGACCGATAGCTCGCCCCCCTCCAGCACCTGGCCGAACTGCTCTCCCAGCACGGGCAGCAGCACCTTATTAGCGAGGTCGGGCTTGAGGGGCATCCAGTCGATGTCGAAATAGCCGGCAAACGGGGAGCTGGGGCCATTTTCGAGCACGTCGAGCCACCACAGATTGCGGCCGGAGGCGGTTCCCATGTGATTGGGAACCACATCGAGAATCAGACCCATTTGCCGGTCGCGGAGCGCGGCGACCAGCGATTCCAAATCGGCCAGGGTGCCGATTTCGTGGTTGAGGGCCGCGCAATCGACCACGTCGTACCCGCTTTCGCTCCCTTCGCGGGCCTGCAGCAGGGGAGAGGCGTAAAGGTCCGTAATGCCCAGGGCGGCCAAATAGGGAACGAGCGCCTGGGCGTCGCGAAACGTAAACCCGGCATGGAACTGCAAGCGATAGGTTGCCGCCGGAAGGCGCTGCGATTCGATTTGACGGACGATTTCGCCGACGATCCCTTCGACGAGCGGCGCGAGGCCATCCTGCGCGAGGCTCGCCGAATCTGGCCCAGCAGGTGTCGGCGGAGTAGCCGGGGGAGGGGTGGAAAGTGTCATGGAGAGGCTCCCGCGGTGCCCGCGCAGACAACGAACTCCCACGGGGCGAGCAAATTGGGGGAACGGGGTCCGTCGGCCGGTTCGCCATAGCGCGGATCGCTCGACCGCAGGAGCACCGTGCGGCGAAGGGCTTCGGTGGGAAGGGGGAGCGAGTCGGCAGTGAGGTTGAAATAGGCTTCCAGCTGCTCGCGCGGGCGATCGGCGGCACCGCGTTCCAAAACCAGCAGCGAGCCGCCGCTGGTTTCCACCAGGCGGGCATGGCGATGTTCATAGTCGGCCAGCGTGGGCCAGGTTCGCCGGGCCGCCAGCAAATCGACGTAAAGACGGCGCAACCCGGCCCGCGCTGGATCTCCTGACCAATCCCACGACAACCGGGCGGCGGCAAAGGTTTCGGCCGCCAGCGGATCGGGCAGCAGTCCTTGCCAGTGGAAGTCGGCGAATTCCCGCTGGCGGCCCGCCCGCACCGCGCTCTGCAGGGCGGGGTCGGCGAAATCACAGAAGAACGGAAACGGCCGCGTCTCGCCATATTCCTCCCCCATGAACATGAGCGGCAGGCTCGGCGCGAGCAACAGCAACCCCGAGGCGAGCCGTTGCTGCGGTGGACTGAGCAACTGGTGCAGGCGTTCGCCGCGGGCCCGGTTGCCCACATGGTCGTGGGTCTGGATGCTGACGACAAAGCGATCGCCCGCGAGGTCGCGCGGAGGCGCGCCGTGATGGCGGCCCCGAAAGATGCTGTAGGTGCCGTCGTGTACGAACGCCTGCCGCAGAGCTTTCGCCAACTGCCGGGCGGGGTCGAAAAAGTCGGCATAGTAGCCCGCTTGCTCGCCGGTGAGCAGCGCATGAACGCAGTGGTGGAAGTCGTCGCTCCATTGGGCATCGAGGCCGTAGCCCCCGGCATCGACGGCCCGGAGGACGCGGGCATCGTTCAGGTCGCTCTCGCCGATCAGATAAGCCGGCCAGCCCCGGAGAGCGGCTTCGTCGTCGGCGATGCCGCGCATCGCGGCGAGGATGTGCGTGGGGCTTTGGTCGTGCACGGCATGAATCGCGTCGAGCCGAAGGCCATCGAGGTGAAAATCGCGCAGCCAGGAGCGGGCATTGGCCAGGACGAGAGCCCGCACCTCGTCGCTGCCGCGCTCGTCGTAGTTAATGCCGTCTCCCCAGGGGGTGCGAAAGCGCTGGCTGAAACAGGGTCCAAATTCGGGCAGATAATTCCCCTCGGGACCGAGGTGGTTGTGAACCACGTCGAGCAGCACGGCCAGGCCCGCCTCGTGGGCGGCATTCACCAGCCGCTGCAAGGCCCGCGGGCCGCCATAGGAATTTTGCACCGCGAACCAGAAGACGCCGTCGTAGCCCCAGTCGCGGGTGCCGGGAAACTGCGCCACCGGCATCAGTTCGAGGGCGGTCACTCCCAGTTCGCGCAGCTCGGCGAGCCGGGGGAGGATCGCGTCGAGCGTTCCCTCCGGCGTGAAGGTGCCGACATGCAGCTCGTAAATGACCAGGTCTCGCCGCCGCACGCCGCGCCAAGCGCGATCGGTCCAGGCGAACGGGCGCGGATTCCAGACTGCAGATGCCGCATGAACTCCGTCCGGCTGCCAGCGCGAAGCGGGATCGGGCCGTTCCGGCCCGCCGTCCAGGCGATAAGCATAGCGCTGACCTTCGGGAATATTGGGCAGGACCGCGCTAAAGTAGCCGCGCGGCTCGGCCAGCATGGCCCATCGGCGGCGCTGGCCGGCATTGTCGATCAGAACCAGCTCGACTTGCCGCGCGCGCGGGGCCCAGACCCGCCACCGGCAAGTGCCAGCGTCGTCGAGCCAGGCTCCTTGCGGAGGCGATGATGGGGCTGGGGGAAGCATGATCGGCGGAACATGGGGGGCGCGGCACTGATGAAGTGGAAAGCTGGTGTCACAGGATAAGCCAATCGCCGGTGGCGGGCTGCGCGGGGTCGGGCATTTCGGCCCACAAACGACGGCCCCCTTCGACGACGGCCCGATTGTGCCCGCGGCGCACGCCGTCGGGCAGCTCCTCCATTTCCTGGGCGTTGCCGCCACCAAGTACGACATAGTCCGCCATGACGGCATGTTTGAGCATGGGGACAATCTCTTGGACCCCCTTTCGCCATTTCTTCGCCCCCAGCCGCTCGGCCCCCTGATCGCCGAGGATTTCGAAGACCCGCTCCGCGCCGACGTGGATTCGCCCCAGGTCGAGCGACAATACGAGCCGGTCGGCGATAAGGGCCGAACCGACGGCGGTGCCCAGCCCCAAGAAGAGCATGCGGCCCCCATCGTAGCTGCCCAGTGCTTGCAGGCAGGCATCGTTCAGAATCCGCGCGGGGAGCCCAAAAGCGGCCGAGAAATTGAACCCCATCCACCCCGCGCCAAGGTTTTGCGGCTCTTCGACGGCGCGGCCGGCGCTGACGCGGCAGGGAAGGCCGAGCGCGATGGCCTGGTAGGTCCATTCTCGCGCCGACTCTTGAACCCCGGCCACCATCGCCTCGGGGGTCAGCTCCTTTCCCGACTCGAACTTGCGGTGGTCCTGGTGGGTGGTGTGCCACAACTTGACCGACGTGCCGCCGATATCGATCACCAGGATTTCCGGGGTGGTTTCAGGCATGGGTGGTCACTCTCCACGATTGGGCCTGCCGTGGCTGGCGCGGGCCGAGGCTTTGCAGATCGTCGGCCAGAATGCGGTCGATCAGCTCGATCACGCCCGCGCCGTGATGCCCCGCAGTGACGAGGTCGCAGCGCTGCTTGAGGGCGGGGAGGGCATTTTCGACCGCGACCGCGACGCAGCACGCTTCGAGAAACGCATGATCGTTCTCCGCGTCGCCAATGCCGACGACCTGCTCGGGCCGCACCTGAAGCCGCTTCAGGGCCTTGGCCAGTCCCGTCGCCTTGTTGATGCCGCTGGGAAGGACCATGACGGCCCGTTTGTTGAAGATGATGTGGTATTCAATCCCCAGGGTTTGAATCACTTCGAGCACCGCCCCTTCGTGCGGACGCCAGGTGGCGAACACCACCCTGCCGACCGAAAAGGGGCTGACCCCGCGGCGCACGACCTCGGCGACGAAATTTTCGGGCAGGGGCTGACCAAGCACTTCCTCGCGCCCCTCGGCGGGCCAGCAGAGGAGCGCGCCATTCTCGGCGACGATGGCGTCGCACAGGCGATATTCGGGAAAGACCGACTCCAACTCCGGCAGCTCGCGGCCCGTGACGAGAATCAGCTTGCGGCCCGAGGCTTTGAAGCGCGCGAGAGCAGCCAGAGTTTCCGCGCCGACGTGGCTGTCGTGGGCCAGCGTCCCGTCGTAGTCGGTGGCCAGAGCCTGGTAGTGCATGAAGCGGAGCGGTCGATGGGGAGTTGGAAGTAGCCACGGCAAGGACTAGGACGAAAGCGCGGCGAGTTCGGGGAGCGGAAAGACGGAAAGGGTGGTCGTGGTCGTCACATGGGCATCGTCCCACAAACGCAAGCCGCCGAAATAGGCGTTGTGATTGCCGCCACGCCGGCAGCCGGCGGGAAGGTCGGCTAGCTTTTTGGCGTTGCCGCCGCCGAGGACGACATAGTCCGCCAGGAAGGCTTGTTGCAGGGTGGTGGCCGCCTCGGAGACCGCCCGCAACCAGCGCCGCTTGCCGTACAGCTCCAGCCCCTTGCGGCTCAGGAAGTGTTCGAAGGTCTCGCCGCGGCAGAACTTGAGATGCCCGAGCGCGAGGGGGATGAGGGTACCGTCGCTAATGAAAGTAGTTCCCAGGCTGGTGCCGAGGCCGAGATAGAGCATGCGCCCTCCTTCGTAGCTGCCGAGCGCTTGCAGGCAAGCGTCGTTCATAATCCGGACCGGCATGCCGAAGGCACCGGCATAGTCGAAGCCGACCCAGCCGCCGCCGAGGTTGTAGGGATCGGCCGCGGGAGTACCGTTCACGACATGCCCCGGATAGCCGATCGAGACCCGGTCGAATTGCCAGTCGGCCGCCGCCTCGCGGACCCGCGCGACGAGCTCCTGGGGGCCGAGCGATTTGCCGGAGGGAAACTTGAGCTTATCGGTTTCGCCAGTCTTCCAAACCTTGACGCTCGTTCCGCCAATATCGACGACGAGAATGTTCACGGGGGGCTGCTCCCTCGGAAAAAAAAGCGCCGGGCCGAGGGTTCGGCCCGGCGCAAACCAGGCGGGTGTCGCTGGTGGGGCTATCGTTTGATGGCCCGCGTGGCCGAGACCGTCGTCACCAGTCCCGACGAACCCATCGTCACCTGCACCATGTCTCCCTTCGCCAGGTCGGCGAGCTTCGATTCCTTGCCATCGAGCAGCACCTTCACGGTCGGTCCGATCAGGTGCGTGTGCTCGTTCTTGCCATCCTTGTCGGTCATCACCAACTGCCCAACGCCGGTCGAAACCACGACGCCGACGTGCGTTTTCTCTTCGGCGGCCGCGACGGTCGCGACGAGGGCCGTGCTGGCGACGAGCGCCAAACAAACCATGAGACTACGAAACATGATCCACCTCTCCTTCCGAACACGAGAACAGAAACCACCTCGGCGGCCGGGCTCGCTGACGGGCGCATGGCCGGTCGGCATGGCCCGATCAGCGTGGCCCAGCAGTGCCGAGGAACTACGGCTGACAACCGCCGCCGGTGAGAAAGTAGAGCACCACCAAGAGCGGAAGCGGAATGCCCAGAACCCACAGCCCAGCCCAAATGGCCCGATTTCCCATCGACATGGCGGAATCTCCTGGATTGAAACAGCCCCGTGGGGCCGGAAAAAAAATTGCCTTCCCGCGGTGGCCAGGGAGACGGCACCGCGAGAAGGCAAGCACCTCGCAATTCCGCCTCGCGGCGGAGCGGCGAATCGAAGCCGCACAGAAGCGCTGCGTTCGCCTTACTTGCGCGATTCGGTATTGAGATAGAACGTGTCCACCTCGCGGTAGAACGCTTCGTCGCCGCTGTCCGGCCACTTGTCGCTGGCGAAGCCGGGGGCCTTTTCGAGCAGCGCCTTATCGACATTCAACTCGAAATAGGGGGAGTCGTTGTCGATGTTGGTTTTGAGCGCGAGGACGCGATACGGAACGGCGAAGAGCTTGCTCCCGACGCCGAGGACTCCGCCGTGCGAGAGGGCGGCATAGCGGACCGCTCCCTTGTCGTCGATCACCAGGTCGTTGATTTTGCCCAGCGATTCATTGGCCGCGTTCTTCACTTCGAGGCCAATCACCTTGCTGGCTCGCATGGCGCGGGTCGCGGGAGCTCGCGCGGCAACTCGCGGGCCTTCGCCTGCCGGCGCGGCGATGCCGACTCCGGGGGCATCGACCTTCACTCCTCCGGGGCCAACCTGCACCTTGACCTTCTCTTCGCCCATGCTGGCGAGTCCCAGGCCGAGTATGAGTCCACTCGCCGCGAATGCAATCAAGCACCGTTTCATTGCCAATCTCCTTTTCGGAACCGTGTGTCGGAAAAAATGTGTCGGGAAATGCGCAACTTTGCCACGCCTACGGATTGTGGTTGAGGGCGGTTTAGCAGTTGCAGGACCGCTCGAAGTCGCGAATCTGCTTCTCGACCTCTTCCTTGGCGATGCCGTACTTTTGCTGCACGAGGCCGGCGAGCCGCTCGCGTTTCCCTTCGAGCTTGTCGAGCTCGTCGTCTGTGAGATCGCCCCACTTTTCCTTGGCGAGGCCCTTGAGTTCCGTCCACTTCCCTTGAATTTGATCCCAGTTCATTCCGTTTCTCCTTAGCCGCGGGTCAGAACCATTAACCGTGAAATTCGCCTGCTATGCCGGCGGTCGTCGCACCGCTCCGGTGATCAGGCTCACCAGGAACAGCACCAGGAAAATGACAAACAGCACCTTTCCCACGGTCGCGAAACTGGCGGCCAAGCCACCAAAGCCAAACAGGGCCGCAACCAGCGCGAGCAGCAAGAAGACCAAAGCCCAGTGCAACATGGCAATTCTCCCGTGCGAGGACATCCGACCGATGTTGCGAGTGGGAGCAAAGACGATGCCAAACGCTGATTGGTCTCGGCCGGAACTTCGTAAGTCCTGAACCGGCAATTACTTGCAAGCGGATGATTGGTCGGCGACGCGGGGTGGCGGCCAAGTTGGCCCGACGCAGCTTGGACTGCTAGGGACCGCGCTGAGTGCCAACCAAGCAAGGGCGCGACCGAGCGTTGCAGGAGGGTGGGGAATTCGCCGCCACCCTTTCGCGCCGACGAGTGGCGTGGTGGTTGGCACTCCAACCCCGGCCCGTCGAGCAGCGAATAAAGCCCGTTCGAGGCTGGGAGCACGGGGGAGCAGCTTGGAAGTGGGTAGCCCGACAACCCAGTTGCGGGTCGAGGCGGGGTTCGCTGGGTTTTGAGTACAAAACCCAGCCACCCGACCGGGGCCGGGACGAGCAGCGGCGATCAGCGCGCTCGCCTACGAGGCCGTGGCGGGTTGCACGGCGACGCGATCGATGACCTCGATTACGCCCGGTACTTGCAGGGCGGCGTGCAGGAGCAGCTGCTTGTCGTAGAAGCTGCTGGCCCGGCCATCGAGGGTGATTTTTCCAGCGAGGGCACCGACCATCAGGCCGCGAATTCCCCCGCGCGTGCAGCGCGAGCGGGCGGCGGAAAACACCGCCTGGGCGAGCTCACCATCGCGGCAATCGAGTTTCCGCACGGTAGCGGACAAACGCAGCATGATATTTCAGTTACGCCTGAGAGGAAGGGAGAACAAGCGATCCGCTGAGACTGCAAGTTCGGTGCCCCGCGTAAAGGCAGAAAAATGCCGCGATTCCGTCGAGCTTGGCGGCCGCTGCGGAATCAGGTTGGCCGCTGGTCAATCAATGGCGAAGTGGAGGGTCGGTCGAAATCGCGCGAAATCGCGCGCGGCGACTTGTTTGCCGGCCGCTGACTGCGACAATTTGACTTCCAGGGATTCATTCAAGGCAATGTTGCGCGGCCCGGCGGCGCGAGGACCGAAGCATATGCAAGTGCTGGTGATTGACGACGATCGCGGCATCGTGCATCTGATTCGCGCGGCGTGCAAATCGAATGGCGACATCGTCGTCGAAGCCGCCGAAACGGCCGACGACGGGCTGGCGAAGCTCAAGAAGCTGCGGCCCGATGTCTTGCTGCTCGACATCATGCTCCCCGGCGCTTCGGGCATGGAGCTGTTCGAGCGCATTCGCGAAATCGACGAGCGGGTGCCCGTCATCTTCATCACGGCCGGCGGCGAGAGCGATACGGCGATCGAAGCGATGAAGCTCGGCGCGCTTGATTTCCTGCTCAAGCCGCTCGACGTGGGCCGCGTGCGGGAGCTGATCGATCAAGCGCTCGAAATTCGGCGACTGATGGAAACACCGGTCGAGCTGCCGCGCCCCGCGCCGAGCAACCACGAGCTGATCGGCCGCAGCCCGCAAATGCTGGAGGTTTATAAGGCGATTGGCCGCGTCGCCCCGCAAACGGTGACGGTGCTCATCCGCGGAGAAAGCGGCACCGGCAAGGAGCTGATCGCCCGCGCGGTTTATCAGCATAGCGACCGCCGCGGCAAGCCGTTTCTGGCGGTCAACTGCGCCGCTCTCCCCGAAATGCTGCTCGAAAGCGAGCTGTTCGGCCACGAGAAAGGCTCGTTCACCGGTGCCGATCATCGGCGGATCGGCAAGTTCGAGCAATGCAACGGCGGCACAATCTTTCTCGACGAAGTCGGCGACATGCCGGCCTTGATGCAAGCCAAGCTGCTGCGGCTATTGCAGGAGCAGCGGTTCGAGCGCGTCGGCGGGAACGAAACGATCGCGACCGACGTGCGGATCATCACCGCCACCAACCGCGACCTCGACGCCATGACCGCGGAAGGCTCGTTTCGCCCCGATCTGTACTACCGGCTCAACGGCTTCACGATCAAGCTGCCGGCACTGCGCGAGCGGGGGGACGATTTGCTGCTGCTGATCGAGGCGTTTCTCGCGCGGTTCTCGCAAGAGCTGAACAAGCCCCTGCAGCGGGTCTCGCCCGACGCCCTTAAGGGATTGCTCGAATATCCCTGGCCGGGGAATGTGCGCGAGCTGCAAAGCATGTTGCGCAAGGCCCTGCTCAACATGACCGGCCCGATCTTGATGCCCGAATTCTTGCCGGACGAGATTCGCGCCGCCAGCGGCAAGTCGGAGTCGATGCCAGCCGCCCATGCGGGCGGTGGCGATCCGCGCGGCCGCGATCTGGGGCGCTTTCTCGAGGAACGCATGGCCGCCGGCTCCGAGAACCTCTATGCCGAGGCGGTCGAGTTCATGGAGCGGCACGTCGTCACGCGCGTGCTGCAAAGCACCGGCGGCAACCAATCGAAAGCGGCCAAATTGCTGGGCATCACGCGCGGCAGCCTGCGCAACAAGACTCACGCGCTGGGGATCAAGATCGATCAGGTCGTGTTACCCGGGGATGCCGAGCCGCCGGCCGACGACGGCGACTCCGCATAAAAAGCCCGGCCAGAAAGAAATCCGCGGCCCGGACAACTCAGCGTCATCCGAGCCGCGGACCCCCTGAAGATGGTCGGGTTTAAATCTGACCCAGCAGCACGAGCAGCAGCACGACCACGACGATCAGGCCCAATCCGCCCGACGGGCCATAGCCCCACGCCCGGCTATGCGGCCACGCGGGAATCGCGCCCAAGAGCAATAGAATCAGCACGATGAGCAAAATGGTGCCAAGCATGAGTGCGTCTCCTCGTACAACCTTGATTCGCCGTCGTTGAACTTGCCTCATCCGGCGAGGGCGATCCCACGAACACCGAAATGCACATCGCGCGCCGGTGGCTGGCAAATACCCGCGATTGAATGCAAGTCGATGCGGGGCTGGCACTTGCGGCCGATGATCGACGCGAGAATCGCCCGGCTGGAGCTGCTTGCACGGCAACCAGCGCGGCCGCTTCGCGAGCGGGCTACCTTCCCGCCGGCGGGCCGTTGCCGCGAGCGGGGACAATCGAAGCCAGCAGGGTTTCGAGTGCGGCGAGGCCAATCGGCTTCGTCAGATGCTGCTGAAAACCCACGGCGAGCGATTCTTGCCGGTCGGTATCTTGGCCATAGCCCGTCAGCGCGACGAGCACCGGCGCGGGATCGAGCGGCAGCCCGCGGATTTTCGCGGCCAGGTCCAATCCCGAAGTGCCGGGCATGGCGATGTCCGAAATGACGAGGTCGGGACGAAACTGCGGCACGATCGCGAGCGCCTCCTCGGCGGAGTTGGCCACGCGGGTTTCCTGGCCCAGTTTGCCCAGCAGCCGGCTGAGCAGGTGCGAGGCCGATTGGTTGTCGTCCACCACCAGCACCCGCAATCGGGGCAAGGGGCCGTTCGCGGCTTTGTCTTTCGCGGCGGCTGCCGACGCGGAGGTGGCCAGCGGCAGGCGGATCGTGAATTCGCTGCCTTGGCCGGCCCCATCACTTTGGACCGAGACCGCGCCGCCATGCATTTCGACGAGCGTCTTGACGAGCGTGAGGCCAATCCCCAAGCCCCCCTGGGCGCGCGTGGCGGAGGGATCAACCTGGGCGAACAGGTCGAAGATTCGGGGCAGCATTTCGCGCGGAATGCCGATGCCGTTGTCGCGCACCGCGACGACCACCCAGCCTCCTTCGGCGACGACCGACAACAGAATGCGGCCGCCGGCGGGGGTATATTTGGCGGCGTTGATGAGCAAATTGCCGATGGCTTGCGACAGCCGCACCTTGTCGCCATCGAGCACCAGCGGCTCGGCGGGCAGATGCACGTCGAGCGCGTGTCCGGAGGCGGAAATGAGCGGCCGGACGACATCGAGCGCGACGGCGATGGCCTCGCCCAGTTGAAGCGACTCGCGCCGCAGGCGGAGCTTGCCCCGCGAAATCCGCGACACATCGAGCAAGTCATCGACCAGCCGGCGAAGCTGCTCCAATTGGCGCGTCATGATGGCCGAAAGCTCGCGCACCTGGTCGGAGCGGTCGGTTTCCAGCTCGATCAATTGGGCGGCGGTGGTGAGTGGCGAGAGCGGATTGCGCAGCTCGTGGGCCAAGGTCGCGAGGAATTGGTCCTTGCGCTCGTCCGCCTCGAGCAGCGCGGCTTCGATCCGCTTCCGCTCGGCGATCTCCGCCTGCAGCGAATCGTTGACGCGGGCGAGCTCGGCCGTCCGCTCGCTCACGCGCTCCTCCAGCTGCTGGTTCACGCGGCGTATCGCCTCTTCATGCCGCTTTTGCTGCCGCGAATAGCGAATGGCCCGCTCCAGTTGCTCGCCGTTCAGTTGGTCCTTGACCAGGAAGTCGGTGGCCCCGGCCTGCATTGCCAGCAGATCGACTTCGCGCTCGCGCTGGCCGGTGAGCATGATGATTGGCGCTTCACAACCCAGCCGCTGCGCGGCCGCCAGCACCTCCAGTCCGGTGTGCTGGCCGAGGCGATAATCGACCAGATACACGTCGTGCCGACAGTTGCGCAGCGCGTGCAGGGCCGAGGGAAAATCGGCGACGCGGTCGAGTGTGTATGCGCCGACGGGTAGCGACTGAAACAGATCCTTGACGAGGATATAGTCGTCTTCGTCGTCCTCGATCAGCAGCACTCGCACGGGAGGCTCAAGCATGAACCGCCTCCCCGTCGCCACGAGGTAGCTCGACGATCTCCAGCCAGTATTTGCCCATCGTCGAAATCACGTCCACGAGCCCCACGAACGTCACCGGCTTAGTGATGAACGATTCGGCACCGAGCTGATAGGTGCGGACGATGTCCTCGTCCGCCTTGGACGTGGTCATGACCACGATGCGGATGTTTCGCAGCTGGGGGTTGGCCTTGATTTCGCGGAGCGCTTCGCGGCCGTCCT
>JANRLS010000142.1:0-12754 GCA_033762315.1 Pirellulaceae bacterium | reverse complement strand
GTGCCCCCTTCGACGTTAATCACGTTCTCGAAGCCCGCCTGGGCGAATTTGTCGCACGCTTGCTGGCCCCGAGCGCCGGAGCGGCAAATCACATCGAGCGGTTCGCCCGCCGAGCCGTAACGGGCCTCCATCAGCCCTTTTGGATCGAGTTGATCGAGCGGAACGTTGTGGGCGAACTGGACATGCGCTTCGCGGAATTCGACCGGCGTTCGCACATCAATCAATTCAATTTTTTGCCCGCTGGCGTAGCGCTGGGCCAGCCCGGCGGGAGAAATGGTGGCCGTCATGGAAACTCTCCCATCGAAAAAGAGCCGATCCGCGCCGGAATTCTAGCGCAATTGCCGCCGCGGGGAACATGTCGCGATAAAGGCCATTCGAGGACTGTGAATTTACCCATCCGTTACAGGCTGGACAACCGCGATAGAATTCCTTCGACGATCAATCGTCGCCGCCTGAAACTTGCTGTTCCGCTACTTTTCCGAACGAGTAAAAGCAGCTAAGTTGGCGAAACTTTGCGGCCGATAAAGTCGCATAGGCATCTGCTAGCTGACCGGACCTGCCGGAGGCGTTCCGTCCGCTTTCTCTTTGATTGAGCCGTGAGACAACTCCGGCTCGGGGCCGATTTATCGGTCGTCTTCGTGTGCCAGGGCTCCGTCTCCCGCTGGGAAACGGCAACCTGATACCGTCTTGCGAGAACGCCATGTCCGACAGCCTGTTGCAGCGCAGTGTGACGACCGCGGTGGCCAGAAACCTGGCAAACACCACGAAAACGTCCCCGAAGATGATGTCGATCACCCCGCGCTGGCTCCTCAGCCTGCTGCCGTGGGTGCAGGTCGATGGGGGCACCTACCGGGTCAACCGGACCAAGGTCGAACTGAGCAAAGCCGAGCGGATCGAGGTGGAACTGACCGGCGGCGTCGCTTCGTTCCCGGCCGGCGCCCTCCGCAGCGTGCCCCTCTTCTCGCGCGTGCCAGAGGCGGCCCTGTCGCGGATGGCGGGCCGCTTCAAGACCGAAGAGGTCTCGCTGGGGAATAAGCTGATCGTCGAAGGGGAAGACCTGAATAAGTTCTTCATCATCGCCCAGGGGCAGGTCGAGGTGCTCAGCAAGGGCGTTCACGGCAGCGACCTGCGAATCGCCCTGCTGACCGAAGGGGAATTTTTTGGCGAGACCGACCTCGTTTCCGAAAAGCCCTCGGATGTGACCGTGCGGACGATCACGCCGTGCGTGCTGCTGACGCTGTCTCAAAGAGACCTGGAACAGGCCCTGGTCGAAGATCCCAGCCTGAAGGACGACTTCAAAAAGGCGATCGACGAGCATTTGGCCCTCCGATCGACCGTCAATCGCTACGGCGAACGGAACATCGATCTGGTTTCCGGCTTTGCCGAGAACATGGAAATTCCGGAGACCTTCGTCGATTACTCGGAGCATCCCCGCGAGTATTCGCTGTCGGCGGTGCAAACAATCGTCCGAGCCCACACCCGCGTCACGGACCTCTACAACGGCCCCTACGATCAGCTCGAAGAGCAGATGCGACTCACGATCGAAGGGATTAAAGAGCGGCAAGAGTGGGAGCTGATCAACAACAACAAATTCGGCCTGTTGCACTCGGCCGACCCGGCGATGCGGATCAGCAGCCGTTATGGCGCGCCAACGCCTGACGATCTGGACGAACTGCTGGCCCTGGTTTGGAAAAAGCCGGCGTTTTTCCTGGCGCATCCCAAGGCCATTGCCGCTTTCGAGCGGGAATGCACCTGGCGCGGCGTGCCGCCGCCGACCATCGACCTGTTTGGCATTCCCGTGCTCACTTGGCGCGGCGTGCCGCTGGTTCCCTGCGACAAGCTGGAAGTCAAAAGCCGGTACAAATCGAACCAGTCGCTCGGCACGACGGACATTTTGCTCTTGCGCGTCGGCGAGGCGGATCAAGGAGTCGTCGGCCTGCATCACGCGGGGATTCCGGGCGAGATCAGCCCGAGCCTTTCCGCCCGCTTGATGGGGCTCGATAGCCTGGGGTCGCGTCGTACCTGCTGACGCTGTACTTCGCCTGTGCGGTGCTGACCGACGACGCCCTCGGCGTGCTGGAGAACGTCGAAGTCGGCTATTACCACGATTACAACACCCGCGAAACGCGGGGGCACGAATACGGGTCGGGGATCTGATCGCATCGCGTTCTATACGGATTCATCATTGCCACGAGGGAGCCAGGAATGTCGGACAATCTTCTGCAGCGCAGTGTGACGACTTCGGTGGCCAGGAATCTGGCCAACACGACCAAGACATCACCAAAAATGATGTCGATCACCCCGCGCTGGCTGCTGAGCCTGCTGCCGTGGGTGCAGGTCGATGGCGGCACTTACCGGGTCAACCGGACCAAGGTCGAGTTGAGCAAGGCCAAGCGGATCGGCGTCGATATCCGCGATTCGGGCGTCTCGTTCCCGGCCGAATCGCTCCGCAGCGTGCCCCTCTTTTCGGGCCTGCCCGAGGCGATCGTCACCCGCATGGCCAGCCGCTTCAAGACCGAAGAGGTTTCGCTGGGGAACAAGCTGATTGTCGAAGGGGAAGACCTCGCCAAGTTCTTCATCATCGCCCAGGGGCAGGTTGAAGTGCTCAGCAAGGGCGTTCACGGCAGCGACCTGCGACTGGCCCTGCTGACCGAAGGGGAGTTCTTCGGCGAGATGGACCTGGTTTCCGACAAGCCCTCGGATGTCACCGTTCGGACGATCACCCCCTGCGTGCTGCTGACGCTGTCGCGCAAGGACCTCGACACGGTTCTCACGGAAATCCCGAACCTCGGCGACGAATTCAAGAAGGCGATCGGCGAGCACCAGGAACTGGCCTCCACCGTCAATCGGTACGGCGAGCGGAATATCGACCTGGTCTCCGGCTTTGCCGAGAACGTCGAAATTCCCGAGACGTTTGTCGATTACTCGGCGTTTCCTCGCGAGTATTCGCTGTCGGCGGTGCAAACGGTCGTGCGGGCCCACACCCGTGTCACCGACCTCTACAACGGCCCCTACGACCAACTCGAAGAGCAGATGCGGCTGACGATCGAAGGGATCAAAGAACGGCAAGAGTGGGAGCTGATTAACAGCAAGAAGTTCGGCCTGATTCACTCGGTCGATCCGGCGATGCGGATCAGCACGCGGTACGGAGCGCCGACGCCCGACGATCTGGATGAACTGCTGGCCCTGGTTTGGAAGAAGCCGGCGTTTTTCCTGGCGCATCCCAAGGCGATTGCCGCCTTCGAGCGGGAATGCACCTGGCGCGGCGTGCCGCCAGTGACGACCAATCTGTTCGGCGTGCCGGTCATCACCTGGCGCGGCGTGCCGCTGGTTCCCTGCGACAAGCTTGAAATGAAGAGCCGGTATCAATCGAACCAGTGGTTCGGCACCACCAGCATCCTGCTGCTTCGCGTGGGCGAAGCCGATCAAGGGGTGGTGGGTTTGCATCAGGCGGGGATTCCCGGCGAAATCAGCCCCAGCCTCTCGGCCCGGCTGATGGGGCTCGACAGCCTGGGAGTCGCGTCGTACCTGCTCACGCTGTACTTCAGCTGCGCAGTGCTGACCGACGACGCCCTGGGCGTGCTGGAAAACGTCGAAGTGGGCTACTACCACGACTACGACCACCGGCCCAACAAGGTGAAGTAGTCGCACACAAGCCCGACGCGCCAGCGAGGGTTCCTAAACTAACCCGAAGCGTAAGCGAGGGATCGGCATACAAGCCCGAAGCGTCAGCGAGGGGCCCCACACAAGCCCGACGCGCAAGCGAGGGACCCGGATCTCTGAAGGAGTCGCCAACGTGGAAGAAATCACCCCCGAATTCATCGCCCGAATGGCTTCGAGGATTTACAACGAATCGCCCCCAGGCTCCGCCATGCCCAAGCCAGAAATGAGCCCGCCGTCGATGTCGGCGCCGCCTTCCTCGCTGCCGACGATGCCGGCGGTTCCTGCGGCGCTCCCTGCCACTCCGCCTTCCAGCCTGGCGAGCTTTGGCAGCATCCCGGCCGGGATGAGCACGGCGTTTCCGCTGGCGGGGATGCCTTCCACCCCCACATTCGCCGGCCTTCCCGCCGCGCCGATTTCTCCCACCTCCGCGCCGTCCATGCCCGTTTCGCCGCAAGGTATGCCCGTTTCGCCCCAGGCCATGCCGAGCGGCTTGAGCGCGTTTGTGCAGAGCATCCGCCAGGGGAGCGCTCCTGGTCGGCCCTGCGCGGCGAGTCCTTTGGCGGGTCTGCGCGACAAACTCTCGCTGGGCCGATCGATTTCCACCGGCGGGGCCCGGCCGTTCGATGTCGAGGCGATTCGCGAGGATTTTCCGATCCTGCAGCAGCGCGTTCACGGCAAGCCTTTGGCGTGGTTCGACAATGCCGCCACCACGCAAAAGCCGCAAAGCGTGATCGACGCGCTTTCGCACTTTTACGCGAACGACAACTCGAACATTCACCGCGCTGCCCACACGCTGGCCGCCCGCGCGACTGACGCCTACGAGCAGGCCCGCGAAAAGGTGCAAACCTTCCTTGGCGCGGGCTCCAAGAAGGAAATCGTCTTCGTCCGCGGCACGACCGAGGGGATCAACCTCATCGCGCAAACCTACGGCCGCAAGTTCCTGCAGCCGGGCGACGAAATCGTTTTGTCCAATCTGGAGCACCACGCCAACATCGTCCCCTGGCAGATGATCGCCAAGGAAAAGGGGGCCCACCTGCGGGTCATTCCGGTCAACGACCGGGGCGAGGTGATGCTCGAAGAATACCAGCGGATTCTTGGTCCGCGAACCAAGGTCGTCGCCCTCACGCAGGCGTCGAACAGTCTCGGCACCATCCTGCCGGTAGCCGAGATGACGCAAATGGCCAAGCGGTACGGCGCTCGCGTGCTGATCGACGGGGCCCAGTCGGTGGCCCACATTCCGGTCAACATGCAGCAGCTAGGGGCTGATTTCTTCGTGTTTTCCGGGCACAAGATTTTTGGCCCGACCGGAATCGGCGCGGTCTATATCAAGGAAGAGTTGCACGAAATCCTGCCGCCGTGGCAAGGGGGCGGCAACATGATCAAGAACGTCACGTTCGAGGAAACGACCTACAGCGACGCTCCTGCCAAGTTCGAGGCCGGCACCCCCAACATTGCCGATGCCGTTGGCCTGGGGGCGGCGCTCGACTACGTCAATCGGCTCGGCCTGTCGAACATCGCCGCCTACGAGCACGAGCTATTGCAGTACGCCACCGACGGCCTGCTCAAGATCGACGGTTTGCGGCTGATTGGCACGGCCCGCGAAAAGGTGGGGGTGCTGTCGTTCGTGCTCCCCAACCGCTCGACCGAAGACATCGGCCGCCTGCTCGATCAGGAGGGCATTGCCGTCCGGTCTGGCCACCACTGCTCGCAGCCTTCGCTGCGGCGGTTCGGGGTGGAAACCACCGTCCGCCCCTCGCTTTCGCTCTACAACACCAAGAGCGAAGTCGATCGCCTCGTGACCGCCGTCAAACGCATCCGCCTGCTGCCGTAGGTTTAGCGAAACGAGTCACTTCTGCCCTACGAAGAATAGGGTCAAAGAAGCGCGGAGCCGTGGGGCAGTCATGCCGGAATCGGTTGACTTTCGACCTGGACACTACTAGGCTTGAGAGTGTAAGAGAGTTGCAGATGTTGACGACTATCAGGCAATTCGCGAATCGCCACGGACGCCAGGCCCTCACGTGGACCTTGGCCGGGCTGGCGGTATTCGCGGGGTTGCCTAGGGCCGCCTGCCTGTGTGCCGATGGGGGGGTGAAGCAATTCTGCCCCATTCTGGCGAATGTTGTCGCCACTGCCAAAGTGCCTGCCAAGTGTTGCCAGCCTGCCCTCTGCGAGCCGGAAACCGCGGCGACCCCCAACTGCTGCCGGAACAAGCAAACTTCCGAGAAGCCTTCGCCAGCGGGCGCGAGCGGCAAAAGCTGCTGTCGCCCCACGGTGTTGGCGGCGGCCCCCGCAGCGAAGGCAGGAGATGAGAGTGCCATTGGCCAGGTCGCCCAAAGCGATTCTCCCGCCAACATTCCCCCTTACTTTCTGACCTCGGCGACGAGCGACCGTCATTTGCAGGTGGAAGAGGCTGGCTCTGGGCCTCCCGTCTTTGATCGGGTCATTGTGCTGTTGCGTTTGACAATCTAACGGTTTGGCGGCTTCTTCTTCAGGCCGCCATCGATGCTAGGCCGCGTGCACCGCCAGTTTTTCCGGCGATTTCGCGTGCCGATCGAACCGGGGCCGTATTGGCCTCAGCCTTTGCCGCGCGATTGCGCGTGGCGGCGAAAACCGTCATTTCCAAGTTTTTCACGCAAGGAACCGGATCATGAACCTGATTGCCTTTTTGGCCATTTATCTGGCGAGCTTCCTCACCGGCGCGGCGAATTCATCGTGCTGCGAGAAGGCTTGCAACCTCCCCTGCTGCGAGACGTGCCCGCTGTGCGTCGATTGCGAGTGCCCGCCCGGCTGCTGTGCCGGGTGCGTCTCGTGCGGCGGCGCGGCCCAAACCGTGGCGAGCGGCGAGAAGTCTTGCTGCGAGCTGAAGTAGCTTTTTCCGCTCGGTCCTGAATCGTGTTTGGGACCGGCCGGCCAACGGAGCCGGTCGGTCCCTTTGTGTCGCCGTAGTTTTGTACATTTGTCAGTTTAATTGAGGATCATATGAATACAACATCCAAACTTCTGATGGCCACCGTCCTCTTGTTGTCGGGGAGCGTCCTTTGGGCGCAAAACCCCTTTCGTGACGCCGGCGCGAAAGTCCGCGGCGACGCCTATTGGCCCAGCAAAGCCGTGGGCCGAGGGGTGCAACATGCCCGGAATTACGCCCAGGACTTCCAGACCTACGTCGCCAAGAATGAAAAACCTGAGCCGTCCGTCGTGAACGACATCAAGGCACAACTGGGACGCTATTTGGAGGATTCGAGAAAGCACCTCGCGACCATGAAGAAGGATTTCGCCGAGGATAAGGAGACCCTGGCCGAGATCAAGAAGATCGAAGACGAACTTGCGACGGCCATCACCGCCAACCAGGCGATGATCGCCTGCTGCGAGCATGAAAAGTTTGACAAGGTCGCCACGATGTCGTGCTGCACGGATCTGGTGAAGCAACTCGACAAGATTCACGCGACACACCAATCGCTGATGCACAGGCTGACGTCGAAGAAGTAACCCGGCCATCGCAACGCGAAAGATTGCCATGGGAAACGCCCTGGTCAGTCCCAGGGCGTTTCCGCTTGGCGTCGCGCGCGGAAAACCCGCGCTTCCGCCCCACGATCAGCGGCCCCGGAGAAGAGCATCGTGGGAAATCGCGTCTTGCAATCGCTTGGCTAACCCCGAATTCCACCGCCACTCAGGTTGCCGTCGAGAATCTGCTTCGGGCGCGCTAGCGATCATCGTCGAATGAATGGGGGCATCCCGAAAATGAGCCCCCACCCAATTGCTTGACATTCCGAGGGGGCGCAAGAATGTCGGGGCCTGGGCTTCGACGGCGACATTTTGTCCGGAGTGGCGGCGAGCGATTGGGGGCCCTTTGTGGCGATTGCCGCAAATTGCGATGAGTTTTTGCCAGTCTTCTCTTGATTGGCGAGAGCTGGCATCGGACTTGCTTTGGACCGCGACAACCGATGCCTGGCGGGCGACGCTCATCTTGTTGCCTGCCGCGGATCGCTTGGGGTGATCTGCTACCGGTCTTGGCGTCCATTCGGCCGCCTGGGTTCGTGTTGCGTGCTGGGGTATCGGCCTCTCCGTCTTCATTCCATTCTGGGGGTGTCTCATGAAGCGTTCTGGTTTCACGCTCGTCGAACTCTTGGTCGTGATTGCCATCATTGGCGTGCTCGTTGCGCTGCTCCTGCCGGCCGTGCAGGCGGCGCGCGAGGCCGCGCGCCGCAGCCAATGCAGCAACCACCTGCGGCAAATGGCACTGGCGATTCAGAACTACCACGATACTTTCAACAGCTTGCCCTACGGCGCGCGGAACCGGGGCAACACCTCGCAATTTGGTCCTTCGTGGTTGGTGGCGATTCTGCCGTTCGCCGAACAGCCGAATCTTTACAACCTGATCGACGCGCAGGAACGCGCGCCGACCAATCGACACTACACCGACAACACGCTGCGGGGAGTTGCGCGCAACGCCAAGATTCCCTACATGCTGTGCCCCAGCAGCCCGCTGCCGCAAACCGAAACCATCGGCGGCTCGGGGGGCTCCGTGCTTGTCGTCTCGTCCTATGTGGGCATCGCGGGACACGACCAAGGAGTTACCACGGGCAACTTTCAGATCGCCACCGAACGCCGGCTCATGAACCATGGCAACACGTCGGGTGGGCTGTCCGCCGGCGGCCTGTTGCTCGTCAATCAAGTGGTCGGCATGGCGGCGGCGATCGATGGCACTTCGAACACCATTCTCGTCAGCGAAACCTCCGACTATTTCTGGAGCAACACCCCGGCTTCGCCTGTCCGCAACCGGATTGACGGCGGCAATGTCGGTGGCTGGCTGGCCGGCACCACGGCCCGGACCCCCGTTACCTCGGGCACGTTGGCCGGGACGACCTACAACTTGACGACGATTCAATACGGTGTTGGGCAGAACGGCAAACCGATCAACGGTTCAGGCGTCCCCAGGCTCACCTCCCGCGGCATTGGGGTCAACAAGGGCATCAGCAATCCGCTGATTTCGGCGCACGCCTCGGGTGGAGCCCAGGCCGCGTTTCTGGACGCTCATGTTTCCATGCTGATGAAGCAGACGGACCTCGGCGTCCTCAAGCGACTGGCCTGTCGCGACGATGGTCTGCAAATTCCGGACCTGAATTAGCCGGCGAATGACCACGGGGGCCGCGTCAGACTGGTAGCCTGGCTGGCGCGGCTGCGTTCTCGTCACGACCGCTTCCTGCCGAACATTCGCTCGAAGCGTCACGACCGGCGGTTTGCGCGGCAATTCGCCAGCTTGCCGCGCGCCCCTCAATCGTGTGCCAAACTTGCTGTGGATTGGAAGCCGCATTCCCCACAGGCGAGTCCAGGCGTGTCCGTCATCTCCGCCCGCACCAACGAACCGATCCCCGGCTATCGCGTGGGCCAGCGCATCGGCGCGGGGGGCTATGGCGAAGTCTGGACCGCCCAAGCGCCGGGCGATCTCAACAAGGCGATCAAGTTCGTCTATGGTTTGCTCGACGAAGACCGAGCTGCCCGCGAGCTGAAGGCCCTCAATCGCATCAAGGGAGTGCGGCATCCGTTCCTGTTGTCGCTCGAACGGATCGAAGTGGTCGATGGGCAGCTCATCATCGTTACCGAGCTGGCCGATTGCAGCCTGAAGGACCGTTTCGACCTGTGCCGCAAGAACAACCAGCCGGGCATTCCGCGCGAGGAGCTGCTCCAGCACTTGCGCGACACGGCCGACGCGCTCGACTTCATGAGCGAGCAGCACTCGCTGCAGCACCTCGATGTCAAGCCCGAGAACCTGCTGTTGTTGGGCGGGCGCATCAAAGTGGCCGATTTTGGTCTCGTGAAGGACATGCAGGACCACTCGGTCTCGATGATGGGAGGGCTGACTCCGGTCTATGCTCCGCCCGAAGTGTTCGAGGGGCGGCCGAGCCGGCGGAGCGATCAATACAGCCTGGCGATCGTCTATCAAGAGATGCTGACCGGGATGCTGCCCTTTCCCGGCCGGACCGCGGCGCAGCTGGCGGCCCAACATCTGAATGCCAAGCCCCGGGTTTCGCCGCTGCCCGCGCACGACCAGCCGGCGATCGCGCGGGCCCTTTCCAAAAAGCCCAGCGATCGATTCGCCAGTTGTCGCGAGCTGGTGGATACCTTGGTCGCCGCGGGCAAACTGCCGGCGGGGAATGCGGCGGTCGATCCGCGAATGACCGCGGCGACACCGGGCGCGGTCAGCGGCTCGGCCGCAACCGCCGCGCCGCGCACCCACGCGCAAATGCTGCGCGAGCTGGAGCAAACTTCGCAGGTGGTCGATCTGGCCGTCACCGGCCGTCCGGGGGCGGAAGCAACTCCCGCCGCGCCACGAGTCACTGCCGGTGGCACTCCGCCACCGAGCGCCGCGAGCGATTCGCCGGGGGGTGGGGCGAGCGAGCTTACCACTTCCTTGGCCAATTTGGGGCCGCCGCCGCCACTGGTCGATTTGCCACCCAGCGACGTTGATCCAGCCGCCTGGATCCCCCGGCCTACGCTGTTTGTCGGCGTGGGAGGAAGCGGAACGCGAATTCTGGCGAGTTTGCGGCGGCGACTGAACGATCGCCCCGGACCGCCGCTGGCGGCCAAGTTCCCCATGTTGTCCTTGGATAGCGACGCCCGCGACCTTGCTTCGGTCGGCGAGACTCTCCGCGCCGAGGAAATGCTCTCGTTGCCGCTGCGGCGTTCGCAGGACTATCGCAACGAGAGTCGCGAAATCTTGCAGTGGCTCAGTCGCCGCTGGCTCTACAACATTCCCCGCTCGCAGCAGACCGAAGGGATGCGGCCGCTGGGTCGCCTGGCTCTCGTCGATCATGCCGGCGAAGCGCTCGGAAAGCTGCGCGGCGCGGTGGCGGAGCTGGTTCGCGAGGCCGGTCTTCCGCCGCGGGTGGTCCTGGTCGCCGCGCCAGGGGGCGGCACCGGCGGTGGGATGCTGACCGACCTGGTTTTCGCCGCCCGACAGTTGCTCGACGAAGCCCAGCTGCCGCAAGCCGAGGTGCTCGCCGTGCTGGCTCACGGCACCGGTCGCAACCCGCAGCAGCAAGAGCTGGCGCAGGTCAATGCCCTCGCCACGCTGACGGAGCTGGCCCAGTTTCACCGCGGACCCTATCCGGGAGACCGGGCGTGCGGTCTGGCCGAACGGACAGCTACTGAACCGGTGCTGAGCGCGGCCTATCTAGCCTGCCTCGGCGAGGAGCTCTCGCCCGAACAATTCCAAGCGGCCTACGAGCGGGTCGCCGAGTTTCTGCTGCTCGACAGTGTTACCTCGGCTGGCGCGGCCCTGGAAGCGGCCCGCGGTGAGCCGGTCGAGGGGGACGAGCGATTGCGGTTGCGAACCTTCGGCCTCGTGCAAATCGGGTTTGCCCACGATGGGCTCGTCGATCAGGCGACGCACCGGGCTTGTCGCGGCGTTCTCGAGCGCTGGCTCGGCGAGCCCAAACGGGCCGATGTCCATCGCAGCGTGCGACTGTTCGCCGAAGCGACCACCCCCCCGTTGAGCACCGGCCCGCAACCGGCCGACATCGATGCCCGCGTCGCCGAACTACAACGCCAGTTCGGCTTGGAGGCGGAGCCGCTCGTCAAGCTGATCGAAAGGCTGGCGGTGGACGAAATGGGGGGGGATCCGCCGGAGTTCTTTCGCAGCCTGATTCAGATGCCGGCACGCGAGGTCGAGCAATCGGTGTTGGGGCGTTGGTTTGCCGCTCTCGGCGAGCTCTTCGGCGTGTGCCGCGACGAAACCACGATGCAGGCTCCTCCGAGCAAACTGAAACAAGTGCTGGAAGAGGAATTTGGAGCGGTGGTGGCGCAGATCGGCAACGATTTGCGGCCAGCGCTCGAGGCGCTTGTCGAACGACCCGCCTTGCGGGTGCATGGCGCGCAGCGCGTCGCCAAGGGGCTACAAGCGCGGCTGAAGCAAGTCGCCGAGACGCTGCGCGAGGTTCGCTGCCGGCTGACGCGCGAAGCCCAAGCCGCCGAACAGCAGTTGTGGCAATCGGCCTACGATCCCAGGGCCAAAAACAAGGGCCCGCGGCGTTCGCCAACCGAGATGCAAGCCATGTTCGTCCGCTGCTGCCAGTTGCGGCTCGCCGAATTCTGTGCCCAGACGGCGGGGAGCCTGGCCCATGCGGCTCAAAGCCACATCGTCGCCACGCACGATCAACTTGTCGATTTGGCTCGTGATCTACACCACCTGGCGGTGCGGATGGCGGCGCATGAAATCGACGACGAAGAGTCCGCTCCGGGCGATCATCAAGCCGCTTTGCGGCGGAGCGTCGATGCGGAACTGCGGCGGAGCGAAGACCGGCTGGCTCAAGAGCTTGACCAGCAGCTTTCGGCCACGACACTCGCCAAGGCGGGTGGCTTGAAAGCGGCCATTCTGGCGGGAGGAGCAAACCGCGAGGCGCTAGTCGCCGAGCTGCGCCAGGCCGCGCGGCAAGCGGTGCTGAAGCAAGTGGGGCAAATCGACGTGGCGGGCGCGATGCTCTCGCCGCCGGGCGGTCAGCACCCTCTGCGGGAGTGCCTGGCGGGAGCGCTCCCTTGGCTGCAAAACTGCGGTGGGCGGCGGCGGCTCTTGTGCGTGGTGCCCGAAGGAGTGGCGGAGAATTTGACCTCCGGCGCGCTGGCGGCTGAATTCGGTCCCAATGCCTTCCGGCAATTGCCCGCGGTATTGCCCGATGCGACCGGCGACGTGGTGCTGCTGTTTGAAGTCGGCGATCTCTCGCTCCATCACGCGGCCGCGACGCTCATCGGAGAACGGGCCGATTTGGCCGACTTGGCGACGCGCCTGTTTACGCGCAGCGACGTGAGCTGGACGCCGCTTCTATGCTAGTGCCCCGTCAAACCAGAATCTTCGAGTTGGGTGCCCCGTCCCACGCTTGCGCGGGCGTGCCGTCTTTTCGCCAATATACGCCCACGTTCGGTGGGCATGGCACCCGAACCTTCCGGGTTGACGGAGCACTAGAGCGTATTTCAAAACTTGTTTTCGCTAGCTAAACCGCATGGTGACGTTGGTCGTAAGGAGTGGAACCGAAAGGAGGCCCACTTATGACAGACCGATCCCGAGTGGCGGTGGAATCGCCGACGGGGTCCATGACGG
>JANRLS010000141.1:0-25920 GCA_033762315.1 Pirellulaceae bacterium | reverse complement strand
GCGGCTCATCGAGCGGGAGCATAGCTACTTGTAGGGCGGGCTCCTCTTAACGCTACATGGCAGTAGTTTCAAGGTTCATGGGCCTGCACTGAGGCCCATGAACCGCGCTAGCGTGACAAACCTGCCGCAGGTGGCCCGAATTGATCTTCTCCCCCGCCCCGCTCACAATGAGGCCACCAACTCGTCATTGCCGAGGGCCTCTCCGTGTTCGCATTGACTCTGCTCCGCCGATTCGCATTTCTTGCGATCCTGTCAGCCTTCGCCAGTGCTGCCGCGCAGGACAAGCCGGCAACGAGACCCGTCAACGAGCCGCTGGGCAATCCTGGCGTTTTTCCCGTCGGTGCTGATGGCCAGCCGCTGAACCTCAATTTCGAGGATGGCACGCTGAAGGACTGGACGGTCGAGGGAAAAGCCTTCGAGGGGCAGCCGATCAAAGGGGAAATCGACCCGAAACGACCGTTTGGCGCGGGCAAGAAATCCGACCACACAGGCCAGTTTTGGATTGGCGGCTTCGAGAAATTGCGCGACACGCCGATCGGCACGCTCACCTCCGCTCCGTTCGAAGTCACGCAGCCCTTCGCCAGCTTTCTCGTTGCCGGGGGAAGCCATAAGGAGACCCGGGTGGAACTTGTCACGGCGGACGACGGCAAGGTCTTTTTCACCACCTCCGGCCCGAACCAAGAAACGCTCCGCCCCGTGATCGTCGATCTGACGAAGCACAAAGGAAAGAAAATCTTCATTCGCCTCGTCGATCAGCACACCGGAGGCTGGGGGCACGTCAATTTCGATGACTTCCGCCTCCATACCGAGCGGCCGAAGTTTAAGGAATCCGCCAAGCCTGCCGCGACCCCCAGCGACATCCCGGCCCCGGACGCGACCGCTCTCTATCCGCATAAGGGCCTGTCACCGCAGGAAGCCGTCAAGGCCATGCAGCTTCCCCCCGGCTTTGCGGTGCAGGTCGCCGCGGCCGAGCCCGATGTCCAGCAGCCGATTGCGATGGCAATCGACGACCGGGGCCGCATCTGGATTGCAGAAGCTTACGAATACCCGATCCGCGCCAAAGGAGACAAAGGCCGCGATCGCATCCTGATCTTCGAGGATACCGACCTGAACGGCACGCTCGATAAGCGGACCATCTTCTACGAAGGGCTGAATCTCGTCAGCGGCCTGGAACTCGGCTTCGGCGGCGTCTGGGTGGGGGCCGCACCGTACCTGTATTTCATTCCCGATAAGAATGGCGACGATGTGCCCGACGGCGAGCCGCAAATCCTGCTCGATGGCTGGGGGTACGACGACACGCACGAAACGCTCAACAGCTTCATCTGGGGCCCCGATGGCTGGCTCTATGGTTGCCACGGCGTCTTCACGCACAGCGCGGTCGGCAAGCCTGGCACGCCGGACGAAAAGCGAACGAAGATCAATGCCGGCGTCTGGCGCTATCACCCGGTGCGGCATGAGTTCGAGGTCTTTGCCCACGGCACCAGCAACCCGTGGGGGCTCGACTACGACCAGTACGGCAACTTTTTCGCCACTGCCTGCGTCATCCCGCACCTCTATCACATCATTCCCGGCGCCCGCTACGAGCGGCAGGCGGGGCAGCACTTCAATCCCTACACCTACAACGACATCAAAACGATTGCCGACCACCGCCACTACACGGGCAACCAGTGGAACGACGCCAACCGCCGTCAGTCGGACGAGATCGGCGGCGGCCACGCCCACGCCGGCTGCATGATCTATCAAGGGGGGGCCTGGCCCGAAAAATACCGCGGCGCGGTCTTCATGAACAACATTCACGGCAACCGGATCAACGTCGATCTGCTCACGCCCAAAGGGAGCGGCTTCGTCGCCTCGCACGGCCCCGACTTCCTGCTCACCCGCGACCAGGCCTCGCAAATGCTCGCCCTGACCTACGGCCCCGACGGCCAGGTCTGGGTGATCGACTGGTACGACATGCAGCAGTGCCACCGCAAGGAAATCGACGTCCACGACCGCACCAACGGCCGCATCTACCGCATCGTGCATCAGGACGCGAAGCCGGTGCGGGTGGATTTGCAGAAGCAATCGGACGAGGAACTAGTGAGGATGCTGGGGCACGAGAATGAATGGTATCGCCGGCATGCTCAGCGGATTTTGCAGGAGCGGGGAGATCGGGGGCGGGAGTTTCACGAAGTTATGGCGAAGGCATTTGACGCTACTTCTGACGAATCAATTGCACTTAGACACCTTTGGACGCTCGACGCACAGGGCAGCAGTTTTGCCGCGCGTCCAGCGACTCTTAGGCTCACCTCCCCACGACTCCGAGGATGGGCTTTGCGTTTGGCAATGGAAACCGATACCGTCCGCAAATCGATTGCAACGATAGGGCTCGCGCGCGATGCTTCGCCAGTTGTGCGAATGGAGGTCGTTGCGGCGTGTCTCAAGCAGTCGCCTGCGGTTCCGAACGAACTCTTTGTTCGCTGGAAGACGCTTGAAGATCGATTTTCCAACCAGCGCCGGTTCGTTTTAGATACCCTCGATGATTCCAAGGACCACAACCTCCCCTTGATGTATTGGTATGCGATGGAACCACTTGCAGACGTCGATCCAGCGCGAGCACTGGCGCTGGCATTTTCGGCGAGTAAGGAGATTCCTTTTCTAAAAGACTACATGATTCGACGAATCGGCAGCGGCGGGAATGACAAGGCGCTGGAACTGCTTGTACAAGGGCTGGCTGACGCGAAGGACGAAGCTTCGCAGCTTGCCTATTTGCGAGGTATCAGTCAATCCATCGTCGGGCGAGTGCGAGGAAATGCTCCTCCGATTTGGTCTGAGGTCTATGCGAGACTTTCTGCTGGTAAGAACGATGAGGCTTTCGTCCATGCTGCCGGAATCGGCAGTGCCTTTGGAGATTCTCGCGCGGTCGAGGCACTCTGCACGAACGCGGAGGACCGGCTTATGGCAGTCGCCAATCGTCAATTGGCGATTCAGTATCTCTTGCGATTTCCCGAACCGCCTGCGTTGGTCACACTTCTGCGGTTAGCCAAAGACGCGAGCTTGCGGTCCGATGCGCTTCGCGGCCTCGCAACCTTCGACGACGCCAAAATTCCCCCCGCCATCCTCTCCGTCTATGGCGAGCTAACTCCCACCGAGCGTCGCGATGCCCTGGCGACCCTTTCCAGCCGGCCGGCGTTTGCGGCGGCGCTGCTCGATGCAGTCGCGGGCGGGAAGGTGCCGGCGGGGCATTTGACGGCTGATCTGGTGACGCAGCTCCGGAACTTGAGCGATGTGGCGCTCAACAAGCGGATCGAGCAGGTTTGGGGCGTGGTGCGCGAGTCGCCGGCGGATAAGGCGAAGCTGATTGGGGAGTACAAGGCGCTGCTGCTGAGCAAGGCAGGCGGGACACCTGCCCCACTGGAGCTGGGCCGGGCGATTTTTGCCAAGACCTGCCAGAACTGCCATACGCTGTTCGGCACGGGGGGCAAGATCGGGCCGGACCTGACGGGCTCGCAGCGGACGAACCTCGATTATCTCCTGCAAAATATCGTCGATCCGAGCGCGGTGATGGCCAAGGAGTACCAGCCGATCATCGTGCGGCTGGCCGATGGGCGGGTCGTCACGGGGATTAAGAAGGAAGAGACGGCCGATTCCCTGAGCCTGCAAACGGCGACGGAGCTGGTCGCGATTGCCAAAGCCGACATCGACGAAATGAAGCAAAGCGACAAGTCGATGATGCCCGACAACCAGCTCCAGCAATTCACGCCGCAGGAAGTCCGCTCGCTCGTCGCCTACCTCGCCGCTGGCGGGCAAACGCCCCTGCTGGCGACCAAGGACAACGTTGGCAGCTTCTATAGCGGCAAGGACCTGGCCGGCTGGGTTGGCGATCCCAAGCTCTGGTCGGTCGAAAACGGCGAAATCGTCGGCAAAACGACGGGCCTGGCCAAGAACGAGTTCCTGATCAGCGAGCTGTCGCTGACCGATTTTCGCCTGGAGCTGGAAGTGAAGCTCGTGGACGACAAAGGCAATTCCGGCATTCAGATTCGGAGCGTCCCCATCGAGAATGGCCTGATGCGCGGCTATCAGTGCGACATCGGCCCCGGCTGGTGGGGCAAACTCTACGAAGAGCACGGCCGGGCTCTCCTGGAAGCCAAGGGGGGCGAGGAGTTCGTGAAGAAAGGGGACTGGAACCGTTACGAGATCGTCGCCGCCGGCAGCCGGGTGCGAACCTGGATCAATGGCCAACTGTGCGTCGATCGGGATGATCCTTTGGGAGCGCGGAGTGGTGTACTCGGCCTGCAGCTGCATTCCGGCGGCCCGACCGAAGTGCATTACCGCAATCTCAAGCTGACGCTATTGCCAACCCACGTTCCCGCGCTGCCCTATCCAGCTTCGATTCCGTCACACCAACCCGACGCGCCGGCGAGGGTCTCCTTTAAGAAAACCACGCTCGACCGGGCCTTCCGCAGCGAAGGGGTCGGCATGGGGGACTTCAACAACGACGGCCTGCTCGACATCTCCGCCGGCAGCGTCTGGTACGAAAATCCGGGGCAGGGATCGGGAGCCAGGGGTCAGGAGTCAGGGGTCAGCAAAACCCCAGCCCTAGCCCCCAGCCCTAGCCCTTCCCCTTGGCCCATGCACGTCATCGGCACCGAGCCCAAATCCTTCAACATCAAAACCTACGGTGATACCTTCATGAACTGGGCCGAGGATGTCGATGGGGATGGCCGACTCGATCAGATCGTCGTCGATTTTCCCGGCAAGCAAACCTGGTGGTTCCAAAATCCGGGCAGCGTGGGGCAGGCGTCTCGCCTGCCGTGGAAAAAGCACGTCGCCCTTCCCACGACCAACGGCGAAAGCCCGCTCTATGTCGATCTGGATGGCGACGGCCGCCGCGAAATTATCTATGGCGACGCTGCCGGCCGGTTGTCGCTGGCCCGGCCGCAGGCCAATCCGCTGCTGGAGTGGAAAGCCACGCCGATTTCCGCCACCGGTGAAGTGAGTATCCAGCCGTTCTTTCACGGTCTCGGCGTCGGCGACCTGAACAAGGACGGCCGGAGCGACCTGCTCGTCCCCGCCGGCTGGTGGGAGAATGTAGGCCGCCGCTCCGCGGCAGGCCAGGCCGGCGGCGAACCCTGGACCTTCCACCCCGCTCCCTTCGGCCAGCCGCAGGCCCAGATGTACGTCTTCGATTTCGATGGCGACGGCGATGCCGATGTGGTCGGCAGCTCCGCCCATCGCCGCGGCATCTGGTGGTACGAGCAGCAGCCCGACGGGAAATGGCAGACGCACCTGATCGACGAATCGATCGCCCAGACCCACGCCCTGGTTCTGGCCGATATGAACGGCGACGGCCTGCCGGACCTTGTCACCGGCAAGCGGTTCTACGCCCACAACGGCAACGACCCCGGTGAGGACGAGCCCCCGATCATCGCCTGGTATGAACTTCCCCGCGATGGTGGCAAGCCGCAGTGGACCAGGCACGAAATCGATGCCGACAGCGGAGTCGGCACGCAGTTCGAGGTTCACGACATGAACGCCGACGGCCTCTTGGACATCATCGTCGCCAACAAACGGGGCGTATTCTATTTTGAGCAGACTAAGGAGTAGTGAATGCCGGAGACCTCTCAAGTCTTTCTCGCCGCCGACCTCGGCGCTTCCAGCGGCCGCGTCGTCGCGGGACTCTTCGATGGTGCAAAGCTTTCGCTCGAAGAGGTTTATCGCTTCGATAACGGCGGCGTAAACCTCGCCGGGCGGATGCAGTGGGATTTGCTCAACCAGTGGCAGCACGTCATCCGTGGCTTGCGGGCGGCGGGCAAGCAATATGCGGGGCGGGTGACGAGTGTCGGCGTCGATACCTGGGGGGTCGATTTCGGCCTACTGGGGCGGAACGACGAGCTACTCGCCAATCCGTATCACTACCGCGACCGCCGCACGGCCGGCATTTTTGCGAAGGCGTTTGCGATCGTGCCGCGGGAAGAGATTTTCGCGGCGAGCGGCCTGCAATTCATGGAGTTCAACACGCTTTATCAACTGCTGGCGATGAAATTGGCCGATTCGCCCCTCTTGGACGTGGCGAAGTCGTTTTTGCTGATGCCGGACCTGTTTCACTGGCTGCTGACGGGGGTCAAGGGGAACGAATTCACGAACGCCTCGACGACCCAGTTTCTCAATCCGCAAACTCGCGGCTGGGCCAAGGAAATGCTGGCGAAATTCGGCCTGCCGGTGCAAATTCTGGGGGAAATCGTCCAGCCGGGCACGCGGCTGGGGAAAATCCCGCCGAGCGTGGCCGATGAAACGGGCCTAGCGGGAGTCGAAGTGATCCTGCCCGGCACGCACGACACGGCCAGCGCCGTCGCCGCGGTTCCCGCCGCCAGCCAGCCTGGCCAGCGTCCCGATTGGTGCTACATCAGCAGCGGCACCTGGTCGCTGATGGGGGTCGAAACGCCGCAGCCTGTGGTTACGCCGCGGTGTTACGAGCTGAATTTCACGAACGAAGGGGGCATCGGCGGCACAACGCGGCTGCTCAAAAACATTGCCGGCCTCTGGCTCGTGCAGGAATGCCGCCGCATTTGGAAGCAGGCGGGTCACGAATATGGCTGGGAAGAGCTGACCCGCCGCGCGAGCGAAACGCCGCCGCTGCTCTCCCTGATCAATCCAGACGACCCGGCGTTCGTCGCCCCGAAGGACATGCCCGCCGCCATTCGCGATTATTGTCAGAAAACGGGTCAGACCGTTCCCGCCAGCGAAGGGGCCGTCATTCGGGCCGCGCTCGAAAGCCTGGCCCTGCGGTACCGCATGGTGCTGGGTTACCTCGAAGAGCTGATCGGCGGAAGAATCGAGACGATCCACATCGTCGGTGGCGGCACGCAGAACCGGCTCCTCTGCCAGATGGCGGCCGATGCCACGAACCGCCGCGTTGTCGCCGGCCCTGTCGAGGCCACTGCCATTGGCAACATCGCCGTCCAAGCCGTCGCCACCGGGGCCATCGGCAGCATTGCCCAGGCCCGCGAGATCATCGCCCGCAGCTTCGAAGTGCAGGAATATCGGCCCAAGCTGCCGCAGGCGTGGAATGAGGCGTATGCGAGGTTTGAGCGGTTGGTCGAAGCGGGGGCTAGGGCTGGGGGCTAGGGCTGGGGATTTCCGCCCTACATTCCAGTACCATGTAGCCGTCGCAACTCGACCTCCGTACTTCTTACTAGCCCTAGTCCCTAGCCCTAGCCCTCCTCATGCTTCGCATCGGTCTCGCCGGCATCGGTTTTATGGGCTGGATTCACTATCTGGCCTATCAGAAAACTAAAGGGGTCAAGCTCGCGGCAGTTTGCACGCGCGATCCTAAAAAGCTGGCGGGCGACTGGCGCGGCATCCAGGGAAATTTCGGTCCGCCGGGGGAGCAGGTCGATTTGGCGGGGGTAGCGAAGTACTCGGATTTGGACGGTCTGCTCGGTGATCCCTCGATCGACTTGGTTGATCTCTGCCTGCCGCCAAATCTGCACCGCGAGGCGACCATTGCGGCCCTGAAGGCCGGCAAGCACGTCTTCGTCGAGAAGCCGATGGCCCTAACCGCGGCCGATTGCGACGGAATAGTTCGCGCGGCGGAAGCTGCCAGCAAGCAGGTGCTCGTGGGGCATGTACTGCCCCTCTTGCCGGAATATGCCTTCGCCCGCATGGCCATCGCCAGCGGCAAGTATGGCAAGCTACTGGGGGGGCACTTCAAGCGGGTGATCTCCGATCCGCTCTGGCTGAAGGACTTTTTTGATCCGGCCAAGGTTGGCGGCCCGCTGGTTGATTTACATGTCCACGATGCCCACCTGATTCGCCTGCTGTTCGGCATGCCGACGGCAGTGACCAGCCAGGGGCGGATGCGGGGGGAAGTGGTCGAGTACTGCGTCAGCCAGTTTCAATTTGCTGACCCTTCACTCGTGGTAACCGCGGCCAGCGGCGTCATCAATCAGCAAGGGCGCTCGTTCACACACGGTTTCGAGATTCATCTCGAAATGGCCACGCTCTACTTCGGTCTGGCCGTGCTGGCGGGGGGCAAGCTGCAAATCACGCCGCTAACCTTGCTCGATTCTCACGGCCATGCCGAGCAGCCAACGCTACCGCCAGGCGATCCCATGCTCGCCGCCTTCGAGGCCGAAATTGCCGAGGTGGCAAGTTCTATCGCGGCCGGCCGCCCCTCCCCAATTCTGGCGGGGAATCTCGCGCGGGACGCCATCGTCCTCTGCCACGCCCAAACCGAATCGGCCCGATCCCGCAAAACAGTCCGCATCGAGTAAGATATGGCTGGTCGTCGGGGCGGCGGCGCGGTCACTCGTTTCTTGTCTCGGAGTCCCCCGTGATCATTTCCAGCCTGCTCGACATCGATGCCGCCAAAGTAGAGACCGACCTGCAATTCCTGATGGCCTGCTTTCGCGAGGTGCTCGCCGAGGCGGGGGACGGCGCGATCATCCCGCATCTGCCGTTTCGCGACCCGGCCAGCCCCGCCGGCGGCGAAGATCCCCCCATCGAACGGCTGCTGCAGGCGCATTCCATCGCTTACCAGTTGCTCAGCATGGCCGAGCAAAACGCGGTGGTGCAGGGGCGGCGGCAAATCGAAACCGAAGCCGGCCTCGCCGCGCCGCGGGCCTTATGGGCGCAGTCGCTGGTCGATCTGAAGGAGCGCGGGCTGACCGAAGATCAAATCGTCGCCGCGCTCCCCCAAATGCGGGTCGAACTGGTGCTCACCGCTCATCCCACCGAGGCCAAGCGGGCGACCGTGCTCGAAAAGCACCGTCGGCTTTATTTGCTGCTCGTCGAACGCGAAAACACCAGCCGCACGCCCTTCGAGCAGCAGGCGATTCGCGAGACCGCCAAGGCGGTGCTGGCGTCGCTCTGGCTGACGGGTGAAATCTATCTTGAGAAGCCCGATGTCGAGGCGGAGCGGCGGAACATCACCCACTACCTCCGCAACGTCTTTCCCGAAGTGCTCCCCATTCTCGACCAACGCATGCGCCAGAGCTGGCAGGCGGCGGGGCTCGATCCGACGCGCATTCGGGCCGCCGGCGATTTGCCCCGGCTCTGCTTTGGAACGTGGGTCGGCGGCGACCGGGATGGCCATCCGCTGGTGACGGCCGACGTGACGCGCAACTCGCTGCGCGATCTGCGGCGGCAGGCGCTCGGCCTCGCCCGCGAGCAACTGACCGAACTGGCCCGCCGCCTCAGCCTGTCGTCCCGGTTGCATGCTCCTCCCCCCGCTCTGGCGGCCCGCATTTCCGAACTCGCGGCCCAGTTTGGCGAGGTAGGAACGAAAGCCCTCCGCCGCAATCCCGACGAGCCTTGGCGGCAAATGCTCAACCTGATTTTGCTCCGCCTCCCCGACGAGGCGAATGCCGGCGACGAACACGTCGCGCTGCGCTATGCGAACGCCGCCGAGCTACTCGCCGATTTGGACGTGCTCAACGATTCGCTGCTCGCCATCGGCGCGCGCCGCATCGCGGAATACAGCGTCGAGCCGGTGCAACGCTTGGTGCGGGCCTTTGGTTTTCACCTGGGCGTGCTCGACATCCGCCAGAACAGCCGCTTTCACGACTTGGCGATGGCCCAACTCTTGGCCGCCGCCGGCATCGCCGACAACGACTTTCCCAACTGGAGTGAAGCTCGCCGGCTGGAGTTTCTCAATCGCGAACTGGCCTCGCCTCGCCCGTTCACGCGCCCCGGCATTCCGCTGGGCAAAGAAGCCGAGGCGGTGCTGGCGTGCCATCGGGTGATCGTCGAAGAACTGGCCGCGCATGGGCCGCCGGGCCTGGGCGCGCTCATCGTGAGCATGACGCGGAGCCTCTCCGACTTGCTCGCGGTCTGCATTTTTGCCCGTGAGGTCGGACTACTCGTCGAGACGCCCGATGGCCCGGCCCTGCCGCTGCCGGTGGTGCCTCTGTTTGAAACGATCGACGATTTGCATCACAGCCCCGAAATTCTCGCCGCGCTCATCGATCATCCGCTCATCCGCCGCAGCCTGGCTTTGCAACAGCGGCAAAGCGGTGAACGCGATCTCGTGCAGCAAGTGATGGTTGGCTATAGCGACAGCAACAAAGATGGCGGCATCTTCAGCAGCTTGTGGTCGCTCTATCGGGCACAAGCCAAGCTGTCGGAAGTGGGCCGGTCGCGCGGCGTCCGCATCCGCTTTTTCCACGGCCGCGGCGGCACCATCAGCCGCGGCGCGGGGCCGACGCACCGCTTCCTCAAGGCCCTGCCGCACCATGCCCTCTCCGGCGATTTGCGGATGACCGAGCAGGGCGAAACCATCGCCCAAAAATACGCCAACCGCCTGATGGCCGCCCATCAGCTGGAGCTCTTCCTCGCCGGCACCACGCGGGCGACGCTGCTCGATTGGCACAAGCCCGAGCCGCCCCATCCGCTCGAAACGGCCATGGACCGCCTCGCCGAGTGCAGCCGTCAAAAATACGCCTCGCTAATCGCCACCAGCGGCTTCCTCGAATTCTTCCGCCAGGCAACCCCCGTCGATGCCCTCGAAGAAAGCCGCATCGGCTCGCGTCCGGCGAGGCGCACGGGGCAAGCATCGTTGGCCGATTTGCGGGCAATTCCCTGGGTGTTCAGTTGGGGACAGGCCCGGTTTTATCTTTCCGGGTGGTTCGGCGTCGGGAGCGCGCTCGAAGAGCTACGCCGCCAATCGCCTGCCGAATTCGCCGCTTGCGGCCAGCACCTGATGACCTGGGCCCCGTTGCACTATGTCCTCAGCAATGCCGCCACCAGCATCGCCACGGCTGACGTCGAGGTCATGCACGAATATGCCGCGATGGTCGAAAGTCCGGAGATTCGCGAGCGGATCATGGGGCTGGTGATCGAGGAATACGAGCGCACGCGGAAGATGCTGGAGCTGGTCTATGGCGGTCCGCTTGCCGAACGGAGGCCAAACGTCGAGATCATGACCCGCATGCGCAGCGCCGGATTGCGCACCCTGCACCAGCGGCAAATCGGTCTGCTCCGCCGCTGGCGCTCGCTCAAAAAAGCCGGCGACACCCCCGCCGCCGCCGCACTCCTGCCGCAACTGCTGCTCACCGTGAATTCGATTGCGAGTGGGCTCGGATCGACTGGGTAATGATTGAGATCGGCGGACGGAATGGTAGCCACGGATGAAACACAGCTTGAACACGGACGGGGAAAATGGTTCTTGCATTTATCCGTGTTTGATCGGTGTTCCATCCGTGGCTAGGCTATCGGGGCCTCGTCCTATTCGCCTGGAAGCCCCCTCATGTTCATCGACCAGACGCACGAATACGTCATCGACCTGACCCAGCCCGAAGAGGATCGCTGGGCGAATGTCATCGCGGCCGAACTGGAAAACGCCAAACGCCTGATTGATCGGGCGGCGGCGGACCTGGAGCGCGTGCCCAGGGTCGCGCGGTGGACGTTCGGCATGTTGTACCGGGCATTCGGCGGGCTTTATCAGGGCGAAATCAAGGCCTGGGCCGAGGGGCTGGGGGTTTCGGTCGGCACGGTGACGATGCTCAACTGTCTCTATGAACTGAGCCACTTGCCGACCCCCTCGCAAATTTTTGGCTGCACGGCGGGCATTCGCTGGATCGAAGGCCAGGGTCTGGTCCATGTCCGCACGCTCGACTGGCCCATCGCCGGCATGGGAGAGGCGACGCGGCTGTTTCGCTTTCGCCGCGGCGAGCGCGAGTTCCTCTCGGTCGGCGTGCCAGGGCAGGTCGGAATCCTGTCGGGAATGCTGCCGAGGGGCTATTCGGTGACGATCAACTGGGCACCCCCCGCCGCGCTCCCCACCTTCGACTACGGACCGACCTTCCTCCTGCGCGACGTGCTCGAAACCTGCGATACGTTCGCTCAGGCCACCGCCCGCCTGCGGGACGAAGTCCTTTCGACCAGCGTCTTCTTCACTGTCTGCGGCATCGGGCGGGACGAAGCGTGCGTCATCGAGCGCACGCAACAAGGGGCTGCCGTCCGGCCACTGATTGGTCCGGCCATCGTGCAGGCGAACCATCACATCGCGCCCGATTTCGCCAAGAACAATAGCGCCATCCTCGAAGTGCCGCCGGAGGAAGAAGTCTTTTCGCTCGACGGCAGCACGAAGCGTGTGAATACCCTGCTAGCGGGCCTTGCCGCATTACCTGCCGATTGCTTGCTCGCCGATGCCGCCGCTCCACTCGATATTCCCACCGTGCTGAATTCGCAGACCTGCCAAAAAATGGTGTTTTGCCCCCGGACCGGCGAAATCAAGCTGTGGCGACTCGTGAATTGATGGCGGGCGGTTTCGCTGGACACGCGCTGCCGAACCCCGTACCATGAAGCACGCATCAACTGCCAGCGATGCTTCATTCGCCACCTCGGGAGAATCGCGATGACCAGCCACTGGTCCGGCATTGATTTTCGTCCCGTTGATCGCCGCGGGTTCTTGCGCATCGGCGGGCTGGCGTTTGGGGGCTTATCGCTGGCGAGCTTGTTGCAGGCTCGCGATTCCCAAGCGACGGAAGAGTACTCACCCCAACCCTTTCCCAAAGGGAGAGGGAATAAACGACCCAAGTCGATCATCCTCTTCTGGTTGGCGGGCGGCCCGTCTCATATCGACACGTACGATATGAAGCCCGCGGCGACCGAGGAGGTTCGCGGCCCTTTCAAACCCATCGCGACGAAGCAGCCGGGCCTCGATCTGTGCGAACTGCTGTCGGGGCACGCAGCCGTTGCCGACAAGCTGGCGATTGTCCGCTCCATCAGTCATGGCCACGCGGTTCACGACGACGCCTCGCACTGGGTGCAAACTGGCTATCCGCTGCTCAATGCCCGCCAGCAGGGGCAAACACATCCCTGCCAGGGTTCGGTCGTTTCGCGGCTCCGCGGGCCGAACCAGCCGGGGCTGCCGGCGTACGTTTGCATTCCGGAAGATTACCGCACGCACATGGGCTTTTATCAAACGGCAGCGTATCTGGGGTCGCGCTACAACGCCTTGTCGTCCGGTGGCGATCCGAGCCTGGGGAATTACCGCGCCCCAACCTTTGGACTCCCCGCCGAGGTGACGCTGCCACGGCTCGACGACCGCCAGAACCTGCTCCGCTCGCTTGACCGCCTGGGGCACGCGGCCGAGCACATTGCCGGCTTTGCCGATCTCGATGCCGCCCAGCAGCAAGCGATCGAACTGGCCGCCGGCTCGCGGGCGCGTGAGGCGTTTGATCTGGCCCGAGAGACCGAGAAAACCCGCGAGCGCTACGGCCGCCATGCCTATGGCCAAGGGGCGCTCTTGGCCCGCCGGCTGGTCGAAGCGGGGGTCACCTTCGTCACGATCAACCTCTACGAGAAAGATGTCGATTGGTGGGACGACCACACCACGGTTGAGGCCAACCTGCGCAAGCGTCTGCCCCCCTACGACCGGGCCGTCGCCACGCTGATCGCAGACCTAAGCGAGCGGGGTCTGTTGGACGACACGTTAGTCGCCGCCTTTGGCGAGTTTGGCCGCTCACCGCGCATCGATGCGAAAGGGGCCGGTCGTGGTCACTGGCCCGGCGCGATGTCGGCGCTCTTGGCTGGTGGCGGCATTCGGGGTGGACAAGTCGTCGGCTCGACCGAGCCCGATGGGAGCGCTCCGAAGGACCGCCCACTCGGCCCTGGCGATTTGCTCGCGACGATGTATCGCGTTCTCGGCATCGACCACCGCCACGCCCTGCCCGATCGCCAAAACCGTCCCATCGCGCTCGTCCCCGCTGGCGAGCCGATTCGCGAGTTGTTCTAGCTTGCGGCAACCCGAAGTGGCCTTGTGGCCAAATTCGTCTGTTGCCTACATTGAAGTCGCGGAAGAGGGACTTTCGCGATGACTCGTGCGCAAGGCGGCAGGCGATGTTGACGACCACCAGGCAGGATGTGCATGTCACCATGACCCATGGTGGCAATCCGGCTCCCTTCGAGCCCAACGAACTCGTCGCGCTGTACGAGCAAATTCTGCACGAACAGCGGCTGAGCTGGACGAGTCATTTGCGGCTGCACAAGCTGCTTGGCTCGGGCGGGCAGGGAGTGGTGTATCTGACCGAACTGCGCGGCACCGACGATTTCACGCTGCCCGCCGCCGTGAAGATCTTTTCGCCCCGGCGGTTCGAAGACGTTTGCGGCTACGACGAGGCGATGCAGCGGGCCGCCCGCGCCGCCGCTCGCATCGCCCAGATTCAGCACGACAACCTGCTCTATGTTTATAACTTCGTCGATCGCCACCGCATTCGCATGTTGGTGATGGAGTGGATCGACGGCTACGACCTGGCCCGGCTGCTGGTTCCCGACATGCTGGCCCGCATTCGCGATCGCGTCAGCAATCGCCGCTGGGAATACGTCAATCAGGTGATCGTAACGAATGGCCCCGACCAGCCGCGCATGAAAGCCGGCGTCGCCGTCGCCATCGTCCGCGATTGTCTGAATGCCCTGGCCGCCTTGCACCGCCACGGCATCGTGCATGGCGACATCAAGCCCTCGAACATCATGCTCAAGCGAACGGGCATCGCGAAGATCGTCGATATCGGCTCGGCCTTCGAGCTGCGCAATCCGCCCCGCTATCGTTCGTGTACGCTCGCCTATGCCGCCCCCGAAGTGCTCGAAAATCGCGAAAGCGCCCCGCGCAGCGACCTCTGCTCGCTCGGTTATGTGCTCATCGAATTGCTCGCCGGCCGGCAGCCCTTTGTCGGCATCGACGACATTCGCGAGCTGCTCGAAGCCAAGCGTACCCTGCCGATGCGGCTGCATCAGATTCTGCCCGAAGAGGTGCTCCGCTGCGAATTGCTCTGCACCTTCATCCGCGGCATGATCTCGCCCGATCCGGTCCGCCGCTTTCCGAGTGCCGAGGCGGCCGAGCTACTCAAGGAAGGGGCCGCCGCGTTTCACCGGCAACTGGTGATCGGCGACCTCGCCAGCGAGTACGACAACGACATCCGCCTCTGGCTCGAGGAACTGAAAGAGATGGACGCCCAGGACGACGTGGAGAGCCAGACATCCTAAGGCGCTGCGCCCTCTTGTTTGGGGAGAGGGCTGGAAAGAGGCTTGCTCGATCATGGCCGATGTTCTCTTTCTCACCACCGACCTGATGTTCTCCAGCCAGGTGCTTGGCGCTGCCGGCGCTCTGGGGCAGAAGCTACAACTCGTCGCTAGCCCCGCCGATGTCGCCGGCAAGACCACCCCCGACTGCCGGCTGGCGCTCGTCGATCTCACCATCGCCGGCCCCGATCTGGGTGGCGTCGTGGCGGCCATTCGCGGCGTGGCTCCCGCCGCGAGGATCGTCGCTTTTGGCCCGCATGTGGACGAGGCCCGCCTCGCCGCCGCTCAGGCGGCCGGGTGCGATCTCGTCCTCAGTCGCGGCCAGTTCCACAAGCAATACGCGGAACTTTTGCGGGCGATTAGCTGAGCTTCTGGCCGGGGGATTGAATCGCAAGCCCTTGCCGTCAAACGCTTTGCGACGAATTCTCGGCGGCGTTCGGCCACTTGACTTAGAACTCTTGACCACTACTAGATTAAGTGTACACTTATGTTCGGTTGTCCTATTGCTAGCACGATGCCAGGTGGGGTCTGCTATGTCCGGAGGGGTGCCATCCACAAGCCAAATCGCCACCCTGCGGGAGCGCGTGGCCAGGCTGGAGCAAGCCGCCGCGCCGACTGACGAGCGGCCTATTTCGACCGGCCTCGCCGAGCTCGACGCAGCCCTCCCTGCTGGCGGGTTGCGGCGCGGAACGCTGATCGAGTATCTCGCCGCCGAAGGGGCTGCGGCGGCGACTTTGGCCTTGGCCGCGGGGCGGGCGGCTTGCGGCGAGGATCGCGCGCTCGTCGTGGTCGATCGGCGGCAAATCTTTTATCCTCTGGCCGCACACGGCTGGGGAATCGATCTCGCCCGGACGATCGTCCTGCGCCCCGCCACCGCGGCCGACGAGCTGTGGGCCCTCGACCAGGCTTTGCGCTCCCCAGCGGTCGGCGCGGTTTGGGCCCGGGTCGACAAGCTGGCCCCGCGCGATTTTCGCCGCCTGCAACTGGCCGCCGAACAAGGGGGAGGCGTTGGCCTGCTATTGCGCCCCGCCTCGGCTCGCGACCGGCCCACCTGGAGCGACTTGCAATGGCTCGTCGAGCCGCGCCCCTCCTGGCGCGGCTGGCGGCTCGCGGTCGAGCTCGTGCGCTGTCGCGGCGGAACCGCCGGCCGGCGATGGCTGCTCGAACTGAGCGAATCCACCGGCGATTGGCGCGCGATCCATGACGGCTCCCAAACGAATCCTGGCCCTGCAACTGCCGAACTGGCCCATCCAGCGGCTCTGCGCCGCTCAGCGCGGGCTTGAGGGCCCGCGGCCGCTGATCCTGCATGCCCGCGATCCGCGGCGGGGCGAAGCGGTGACGGCCTGCAATGCCGCCGCTCGCGCCTGCGGCGCAAGCCCCGGCCTCCCCCTGGCCGAAGCCGCCACCCTCGCGCGCCGCCACGGCTCTCCTGTTCTGTTGCCGCACGATCCGCGGGCCGATCTGGCGGCGCTCGCCAGCCTGGCCGAGCATGGCGAGCGTTTCAGCCCGCTGGTGGGCTGGGAAACGGTTGGACGCAGCGCGCCGCTCTCTCCCGCGCAAACGCCCCCCGCCGATGGCCTGTTTTTCGACATCACGGGCATCGGCCCTCTCTTCGGCGGCGAAGAAGCCCTGCTTCGCGCCCTCCTCGCCGACCTGACCGAGCGGCACTATGCTGGCCGCGTGGCGGTTGCTCCCACCATCGGCGCGGCCTGGGGCTTGTCACGCTTTGGCCCCGCACCGTGGCCCGCGCCGACCGATTTTGAGGGAGCCCTCGGCAGCTTGCCCGTGGCCGCCCTGCGCCTGCCGGACGAAACCGCCGCGCTCCTGGGGCAACTGGGCATCGAGCGGATTGGCCAGCTCGAAGCCTTGCCGCGCGATTCGCTCGCCGCTCGTCTGGGGCCCTGGCCTTTGTGGCGGCTCGACCAATTGCGGGGGGCGGTCGGCGAAACGATCGTCCCGCATCGTCCCCCGCCGCAATTCCTGGCCGAGACGGCTCTCGAAACTCCGTTGGCCGAGGCCCGCGCCATCGAGACTCTGGCTCTCGTCTTGCTCCGGCAAATCGCCCGTCAATTGGCCGAGCGGCGCGCCGGCGCGGCGCAGCTGCAATTGCGGCTTGACTGTGCCGGCGGCCCGCCGGTGGTGCTCTCCCTCCAGTTGTTTCAGCCCTCTGCCGAGCCGCGGCATCTGGCCGATTTGCTCCGGATGCAATTGGAGCAAGCTCGCCTGCCGGGACCAGTCGGCCGGCTGACGCTGGCGGCGACCCGCACCGCCCCGCTCGAAAATCGCCAGCGCGAGCTGTTCGCCGGTGCGGCCCAAGAAACCCCGCGCGAGCTGGCCGTCCTGATCGACCGCCTCGCCGGCCGCCTGGGGGACGACGCCGTGCTCCGCCCCGAACCGGCGGCCGATCCCTTGCCGGAGCGAGCGGTCAAGTATCGGCCGCTGACAGCCGCCTCCAAAAAGCGCGGGGCCAGCCCGACATTCCCTTGCGATCCCTGGCAGCGGCCCCTCACCTTGCTCCCCCAGCCGGTGCCGCTTGAGGCGCTGTCGGTGGCGCCCGATGGGCCTCCCGCTTCGCTACGCGGAAATGGCGAGATCTGGAAAGTCGCCTGCTACTTTGGCCCCGAACGGATCGAAACCGGCTGGTGGCGCGGCCGCAGCCAGCGGCGCGATTATTACCGCGTGGAACTTTCCAGCGGCCGGCGACTATGGGTGTTTCGTCGCCTCGACGACGGCCGCTGGTTCCTGCACGGAGAGTTCTCGTAAGCGAAGTACCGTCCAATGCGCTACGCCGAACTGCACTGCAAATCCAATTTCTCCTTCCTCGAAGGGGCCTCGCATGCCGACGAACTCGCCGCGCGTGCCGCCGAACTGGGTTACTCGGCCCTGGCGGTGACCGATCGACATTCGCTGGCCGGCATCGTCCGGGCGCACATTGCCGCCAAAGAGATCGGCCTCAAGCTGTTGATCGGCGCGGAAGTCTATCCCACCGATGGACCAGCCATGGTCTTGTGGGTGACCAATCGGGCCGCCTATGGTCGCCTCGCGCGGTTGCTCACGGTGGGCTGCCGCCGAGCCGAAAAAGGCCAATGCCTGCTCACCCTGGCTGATATCGCCGACCATGCCGAAGGGCTGATCGCGGGGATTCGGGGGGACGAAGTTCAAGGTTCGGCAACTTCGAACTTTGAACTTGGAACCTTGAACTTTTCCGGTGCCTATCTGCTCGCCGAACTGCATCGCGGGCCGGACGACGGAGCGGAGCTGGCCCGGCTGGTCGCGCTGTCTGAAGCAACCCGCCTGCCGCTGGTGGCGGCGGGGGATGTCCACTACCACGCCGCAGCTCGCCAACCGCTGCACGAGGTGCTGACAGCCATGCGCCTGGGAACTACGGTCGAGCGGCTGGAGGCCGGGCGATTTCCCAATGCCCAGCGGCACTTGCGGCCGGTCGAGGAAATCGTTGCCGCCTTTGCCGCCGCGCCCGAAGCGCTCCGTCGAACCCTGGAGATCGCCGAGCAATGCACCTTTTCACTCGACGAGCTGCGCTACGAGTATCCCGAAGAGCTGGCCGCCGAGGGTTTCACTCCCAGCGAATTTTTGACTTACCTCGCCTGGAAAGGGGCCCGCAAGCGCTATCCCAGTGGCGTCCCGCCGAAGGTTCGTGGCCTGATCGAGCACGAGCTCGCGCTGATCGGGCAACTGCGCTACGAAGCCTACTTCCTCACCGTGTGGGATCTCGTGCGCTTCGCCCGCTCGCGTGGCATTTTGTGCCAGGGACGGGGCTCGGCCGCCAACTCGGCGGTTTGCTATTGCCTGGGAGTGACCAGCGTCGATCCCGAGCGGGCCGACCTCCTCTTCGAGCGGTTCATCAGCCCCGAACGCAACGAAGCCCCGGACATCGACGTCGATTTCGAGCACGAGCGGCGCGAGGAAGTGCTGCAATACATCTACGACAAGTACGGCCGCGAGCGCTCGGGCATGACCGGCGTGGTCATCACCTATCGCACCCGCAGTGCGATTCGCGACGTGGGGAAAGCCCTGGGCCTGTCGCTCGATCGGGTCGATGCCCTGGCCAAGCACGTCGAGGGACGCGAGCTCGACCGCGGCTTTCATCTGCCGGCCAAAACCGACAAGCACGAAGACCCGCAACCAGTGCGGTCGCAGCCGGCCAAAATGCCGCCGGCTCAGTCGCCGCCGGCAAAGCCGCTTACGCCGCGCGAGCTTTTGGCGCGCCGCTGCGCGGAGGTCGGCATCGATCCCGAAACTCCGCTGGGCCAGCGGCTGGTGCATCTGGTGTGCGAGTTGGTCGGGTTTCCCCGGCATTTGTCGCAGCACGTTGGCGGCATGGTCATCACTCAGGGGCCGCTGTGCGAGCTCGCCCCGCTTGAAAACGCCGCCATGCCCGGCCGCACGGTCATCCAGTGGGATAAGGATGATCTCGACGAGTTGGGCATCCTCAAGGTCGATTGCCTGGCCTTGGGCATGCTCACCGCGATTCGCAAATGCTTCGACCTAGTCGAGCGGCACCACGGCCGGAAGCTGACGCTGGCCACCGTGCCGGCCGAGGACCCGCGGGTGTACGACATGATCTGCCGGGCCGACACGATCGGCGTCTTCCAGATCGAAAGCCGGGCCCAGATGAGCATGCTGCCGCGTCTTGCGCCGCGCTGCTTTTACGACCTGGTGATCGAGGTGGCGATCGTCCGCCCTGGGCCGATCCAGGGAAACATGGTGCATCCCTACCTGCGCCGCCGGAGCGGACTAGAGGAGATGCCGCCCTATCCGACGCCAGAGATTGAGGCTGTGCTGCATCGCACGCTCGGTGTGCCGCTGTTTCAAGAGCAGGCGATGCGGTTGGCGGTGGTCGCGGCGGGTTTTACGCCCGGCGAGGCCGACCAGTTGCGGCGGGCGATGGGGGCCTGGCGGCGACCGGGCATCATCGACCAGTTTCACCGCAAGCTGATCGAAGGGATGCTCGCTCGCGGGCTGTCGGAGGAGTTCGCCGAGCGTGTTTTTCAACAGATTCGCGGGTTCGGCGAGTATGGCTTTCCCGAATCGCATGCGGCCAGCTTCGCGCTCTTGGTGTACGTCTCGGCCTGGCTCAAGCATTACTATCCGGCCCCGTTTTGCGCCGCGATCATCAACAGCCAGCCGATGGGCTTCTATGCGCCGGCGCAGCTCATTCGCGATGCCCGCCAGCACGACGTGGCTGTTCTGCCCGTGGACGTGAACGCCAGCCATTGGGATTGCACCCTGGAGCCCGCCGGCTTGCGGCTGGGGTTTCGGCTATTGGGGGGCTTGTCGGCGGAGGTCGCCGAGCGGATTGTCGCGGCCCGCCAGGCGAGGCCGTTTGTTTCGCTCGACCAGTTCACCCGCCGCACCGGATTGGGGCAGGCGGTGCTCGCGCGCCTGGCCGAGGGAGACGTTTTCGGCTCGCTGCGGCTTGACCGCCGGGCCGCGCTGTGGGACGCCCTGAAGCAGGACCGCCAGCCGCGCCACCAGCCGCTGCTGGCCGGCCTGGCCGACGACGAACCCGCGGCCGCTTTGCCCCCGCTGCCGCTGATCGAGCAGGTGTTTGCCGACTACCGGACAACCGGCCTCTCGCTGAAGGCCCATCCGCTCAGCTTTTTGCGGCCGCGGCTGGACGAGCTGCACGTGACGCCTGCCAGCCACCTGCCGCGAGTCGCGCATGGTCGCCATCTGCGGGTAGCCGGCCTGGTCCTCTTGCGGCAGCGCCCCGGCACGGCGCGGGGCATCACGTTCGTCACGCTGGAGGACGAAACGGGCCTCGCAAACCTCGTCATCAAGCCCGAGGTGTGGGAACGCTGCTACACCATCGCCCGCCGCAGCCCCGCCTGGATCGCCCACGGCCGGCTCGAACGGAAAGAGAGCGTGATCCACCTCGTCGTCAGCCGGATCGACGACCTCTCCGCCAGCCTCGGCGCGCTGCGCACCGCCTCGCGAGACTTTCGGTGAGGGAAGATCGCCAGCCAGTTCCGAATCCCAAGCCCCGCCTCACGCGAGCAGTGCTTTGATCACTTTCGCGGGCTCCACGCCGGTCAGCCGCTGATCGAGCCCCTGGAAGCGGAAGGTGAACCGCTCGTGGTCGAAACCCATGAGATGCAGCACGGTGGCGTGGAAGTCGTGAATGTGGACCGGGTCTTTCACGATGTTGTACGAGAAGTCGTCGGTCTCGCCGTAGATGGTGCCACCCTTCGCGCCGCCGCCGCACATCCACATCGTGAAGCACCGCGGGTGGTGGTCGCGGCCGTAGTTCTCTTTCGAGAGGCCCCCTTGCGAGTAGATCGTGCGGCCGAACTCGCCACCCCAAATGATCAGCGTGTCGTCCAAGAGGCCGCGATTCTTCAGATCGTTCACCAGGCCCCAGCAAGCCTGATCGACGTCGCGGCATTGGTCGGGAAGGCGGCCGGCGACGTTGGCGTGGGTATCCCAGTTGTTGAGATACACCTGAATGAAGCGCACCCCGCGCTCGACCATTCGCCGGGCCAGCAGCACCGTGTTGGCAAAGGTGCCGGGCTTTTTCGCGGCGTCGCCATACATCTGGAAGGTTGATTCCGGCTCGCTGGCGAGGTCGGTCAGCTCGGGCACGCTGGCCTGCATCCGGAAGGCCAACTCATAGTTTTCGATGCGAGTTCGCGTTTCGGGATCACCCACTTCGGCGAGCGTCTGCTCGTTGAGAGCCTTGACGGCGTCCAGCGTCTTGCGGCGAATCTCGGCCGGCACGCCGGGGGGATTGTTGATGTAGAGGATTGGGTCCCCCGCCGCGCGGAACGGGCACGCCGCATGTTCGCCCGGGAGGTAGCCCGATTGCCAGAGCCGGGCCGAAATCGCCTGCACTTGCTCGGTGTTCGTCGGCTTGGCGACCAGGACCACAAACGTCGGCAGGTCTTCGTTCAGCGAGCCCAAGCCATACGACGCCCAAGCGCCGAGGCACGGCCGCCCGGTCACCTGGTTGCCCGTTTGCATGTAGGTGATGGCCGGCTCGTGGTTGATCGCCTCGGTGTGCATCGTTCGCATGAAGCACATTTCATCGACCATCTTGGCGGTATGCGGCAGCAGTTCGCTCACCCACATGCCGCACTCGCCATGCTGGGAAAACTTGAACTTCGACGGGGCGATCGGAAACCGGGCCTGGCCGCTCGTCATCGTCGTCAGCCGCTGGCCGTTGCGAATGCTCTCGGGCAGGTCTTTGTCGTACCAGTCGTTCATCACTGGCTTGTAGTCGTAGAGGTCCATCTGCGGCGGGCCGCCGACCATGTGCAGATAGATGACGTGCTTCGCCTTGCCGGGAAAATGCTGCAAGGTCGGCCGCACCACCTTTGGCTTTGCTTCCGCTCCCAGCGCGCGGGCCGCGGGCCCGGCAAGCGACGCCATCGCCGCGGTTCCCAAGAGATGCGAACCCTGAGAGAGGAAGTAGCGACGCGAAACCTGGCGGAGAAGTTCGGTGTTCATGGCGGTTCTTTGTCGAATTAAACGAAGACATCCATCAGCTTACCTGGTGCGGAAACAGAGGGCAAACCCAACGAAATGCTGGTCACCCCGAAATCCGCTCGCTGCGCGGATCGAGCGCGTCGCGCAGGCCGTCGCCAAGCAGGTTGAAGCCGAGGACGGTCAGCGAGATCGCCGCGCCGGGGGCCAGCGCCAGCCACGGGTTGGCGCTCCAGCTGTTCTTAGCCTGGGCGAGCATCGCGCCCCATTCGGCAATCGTCGGATCGCCGCCAATGCCCAAGAACGACAAGCCGGCGACTTCAAGAATCGCGGTTCCCAGACTCAGGCTGGCCAGCACCACAACCGGGCTGACGAGGGCGGGCAAAATCTCTCGCGTGAGAATGCGCCACGGTCCGGCGCCGAAAGCCCGGCTAGCCTGGATAAACTCAAGCTGCGCGACCGTGAGCACCGTGGCCCGCACTTGCCGGGCGAACACTGGGACGTTAATCAGCCCGACCGCGATCACCACGCTCGCCCAACTGGGGCGGAACGCCGCGGCGACGAGCAGGGCGATCAGCACGCTGGGAAAAGCCAGTGCCACGTCGATCCCTCGCATGAGCAGCGCGTCGATCCGCCCGCCAAAATAGCCCGCTACCGCTCCCAGCGGCGAGCCGACCGCCACCGCCAGCACAATCGAAATCAGCCCCGCCAAGAGCGACAGTCGCGAACCGAACATCACCCGGCTGAGGACGTCTTTTCCCAGGCTGTCGGTGCCGAGCCAATTGCGGGCTGAGGGGGGCTGAAACATCGCCTCGGCCGAGAACCGCTGCCCCGAGCCGTAGGGAGCGATCCAGTCGGCCGACAAAGCGACCCCCAGGAACAGCCCGACGAGCGCCGCGCCGATGCGGGCCGACGGACTGGCCAGCAGCCGATGCCACGCGCGGGCAGCGGGCTCAGGCGACACGGATTCGCGGATCGAGCCAGACATACGTCAGATCGAGCAAAAGGTTGAGGGTGACAAACATCGCGGCAATGACAATCGCAACCGCCTGCACCGCGATGTAGTCCTTGTCTCGCAGGATCGCGGCGACCAGATACTGCCCGATGCCGGGCCAGTCGAAGACCGTTTCCGTGAGCACCGCGCCCGAGAGCAATAGACCCACCTGCAGGCCGGCAATGTTCGTGATCGGCACCGCCGCTCCAGGCAGGGCATGCCGCAGGACGACCCGCCACAGGCCGGCTCCTTTGGCGCGGGCGGTGCGGATGAAGTCGGCCGACAGCACCTCCAGCATTGAACTGCGCGTGATTCGCGCAATGACCGCCATCGGCACCGTCGCCAGCACCAGCGCGGGCAGGGCCAGGTGCAGCACGGCAGAAGCGAACCAATCGAGCCGGCCGCGGAGCAGCGTATCGACGAGGTAAAGCCCCGTCAGCGGCACGAACTCGAAGTTGTTCGCGGGCAAGCGCTGCGATGTCGGCAGGAAGGTAAAGACCTCGCGCAGGCAGATTGCGAGGAAGAACACCGGAATGCTCACCCCCAGCAGCGACGCCGCCATCGAGAGCCGGTCGGGCCAGCGGCCGCGCCACACCGCGGCCGCACAGCCCGCCGCAACTCCCAGCGGAATCGCCAGCAAGAGCGCCGCGGTGGTCAGCTCGACCGTGGCAGGAATGCGCCGCGCGAGTTCGTCGCTCACTTTCACGTTCGTGCGGGCGATCGAGCGGCCCAGGTCCCCGGTCGTCAGCACTTGCCAAAAGAATTTCACCAGCTGCGTCGGCAGCGGCTGGTCCCAGCCATATTCCTTTTGCAGCTCGGCCATTTGCACGGCATCGGGATGCTGGCCGAAGCGGGCCAGCAGCGGATTGCCAGGCAGCAGCCGCATCGCGACGAAGATCAGCGACACCGCGACAACGATCGTGATGACCGCGTGGAGCGTCCGGCGAAGCAGGTACCCAATCACGGCGCGGCCTCGAACCAGGCATTGCGCAGGCGGATGAGGCCGGTCGGATGCAGCTTGAATCCTTGCAACTCTTTCGAATGTGCGGCCCGCAGCTTGGTATGCACCAGCGGCACGACCGGCAGTTCTTGCAGCACGATCGCTTGGGCTTCGTGATAGATCGCCAGCCGCTTGGCCACGTCCAGCTCGCGCTGGCCGGCAAGCATCAGCTCGTGAAAGCGGTCGTTGCGCCAACGGCTGAGGTTGTTCCCTTGTTCGGCGATGTTGTCGGGATCGAGCAGCGAATAGAGGAAGTTGTCGGGATCGCTGTTGTCGCTATTCCAGCCAGCCAGACCCAACTGATGCCGCCCCGCCATAAGATGCTCGAAATGCTGATTCACCGAGCGGGCGTCGATCGTCACCTCGATGCCGATCTCGCCGAGTGCCTCTTTCATGTACCCCTGAATCGCTTCAGGCTGCTGCAAATAGGGGCGGGCTTCGCTCATCACCGCCAGCGACAGCGCCAGAGGCAACGTGAAGCCCGCCTCGGCGGCTGCTTCCTTGAGCAGCTCGCGGGCGCGAGCGGGATCGTACTCCAGATCGGTCAGATCGCCCGCATGGCCCCACATCGCGGGCGGAACGAGCGTCTTGGCCGGCTGGGCGTGCCCGCCGTAGCCGAGCTTGATAAGGGTTGGCTTGTCGATCGCCCGGTAAATTGCCTCGCGCACCTTGCGATTGTTCAGCGGCGGCTTCTCGACCTGCATTGTCAGGTAAGCCACGTTCATCCCGGTCTGCTCTTGAATCGCCAGCCGGGGGTTTTTGGTGAGCAGGTCGAGCTCGACCGGGGTCAGGTTCTCGGCCACTTGCACCTCGCCCCGCGCTAGCCGCTGCACGCGGGTGGCGTTCTCGCGGACGGGAACCCAAACGAGGTTGTCGATCTTGGGCCGGCCCCGCCAATGCTGGTCGAAGGCGGCACAAACCAGCTGCTGGTCGCGTGTCCAGCGGACGAACTTGAATGGCCCTGTTCCCACCGGATGCTCCCCAAAGCCGGCCCCGTGCTTTTCGAGGGCGGTCGGGCTGACGACACTGGCGGCGAACATCGCCAGGTTGGCGAGCAAGTTCGCGCTCGGATGGTTGAGCTTCAGCACCACCACCAGGTCGTCCGGAGTTTCGATCTGGTCGATCATGTTGTAAGCCGCCCGATAGGGGCGTGCCGTGTCGAACGCCAGCGGATGCTTTTCCGCGATGAGCCGGTCGAAACTGGTCTTTACGGCCGCCGCGTTGCACGGAGTGCCGTCATGAAAGACGACGCCGGGGCGCAGGTGAAACGTCCAAGCCAAACCATCGGGCGTGTGCTCCCAGCACTCGGCCAGGGCAGGGACAATCTCGGCCCGCTCGTTGTCGTAGGTCACCAGTGTGTCGAGCAAATTGGTCAGCACATGCACCGCCTCGGCGATGTCGGTGTTGATCGGATCGAGCGTTTTGGGGTCTTCCGGCTGGGCATAAACGAGGGTCGCCGAACCGGCCGAGCCGGAGGTTC
>JANRLS010000140.1:0-12693 GCA_033762315.1 Pirellulaceae bacterium | reverse complement strand
AGGAAATTGCGCTAGGCGAGCACACAGCCCGAGCGCTGATTCGGCAGGGGAGTCAACCGATTCGAGCGCGGCAAACGATTCGGCCAACAGGTCACGGCAGCGCGCCAAGGGCACCTTCGGCTTCCCGTTAAACGATCAGGCGGCGGCACAACGGAAATAATGCCGTTTACTCATCATCGCCGAAGTCGTCATCGTCGTCGTCGGCGGGTTTGCTGGGCTTCTTCTTTTTCGAGGGCTTTTCGGGGGGGGCCTTTTCCGGATCTTCCCCCTCAACATCGCTCGCCGGGGGCTCTTCGGGCTCGGCATCTTCATCGACGAAATCGCCCCCCAGGGTGCCCAGGTCGTCGTCCTCGTCTTCGGCCAGGTCTTCTTCGGTGACGTCCTCGAATTCGGAGAGCTCGTATTCGTCTTCCAGCTCTTCCTCGAAGTCGTCATCGAATTCGTCGTCGAAATCCTCTTCCTCGTAATCGTCGAGATCGTCCTCCTCGGCTGCGACCACGAAGTGACGCAATTTGCCCCCCTCCCACGGCTCGGCGGCGGCAAGAATCTCCCCGGTCGGCAGCAGCTCCGGCTCGGCCTCAATAATCATCAGACATCCCTCGGCGCACAGCTCCGCCCACCCGCACGGCCGACGTAACCTGCTGCGCGAAACCACTTTAGGTAATTGAGCAGGCTCGGTTTGTCAAGGATGCGCCGCGAAACGGTGGGAGGACGGGCGCAAGGCCGGTATCCAGAGTTTTGGTCGGCCGACCGCAAATTGACGCCCGCCCCAGGGGGGCCAACAATCCGCGAACTAGACGCTTGACAAATGTAGTTGTGTATAGTATATTGGGGGTCAGGCACTTAGCAAGCGGGGTAACATCGCGGCGAACGCGGGATGGGCGACGCGCGGGGGACTCAATTGGCAGGCCGAACAGGGGCCGCGAGTGCTCCGTCCACCCGAAAATTTCGGGTGCCGGGCCCTCGGCATGTGGGCGTGTTCGCCGGTAACTCAGCACGCCCGCATGGGGCGCGGAGTGTGGCACCAGAACCGAAAAAACCAAGGGTTGACGTAGCACGAGGGCTAACAGGAGAGGCGCACGGAATGGGGGGGTGGGAATGTTAAGATCACTTATCGCCTGTCGCGCGATGGAATCGTCACAAGTCGTTTAACAGCTGACACTTAGTGGTGCTAAGCGGGGGAAAAATTGGTGGTAAAAAGTGCCTTTTGATAACTAATTCGACCGCCATTCCACCCGGAAGGGGTGTCACCTCTCAGGGTGGTTTTTGTCCCAGCTTGATTTGGGGCATGGAACGGAGCTTAGCTTCGTTTCCTTCCTGGCGGCGATTAGGAAGTCGAAGCGGGGCGTCGACCTATGGCCAGGTGAAAAGGTAGCGCCAACCGCGCGGGGAGTGGCGTGATACCCAGGGGGGTGGTCCCGAATTAGATTGTCAGGCCTGGCCAGCCCCCCTCCCACAGGATCCCACCATGATTTTCCTGCCGCGTATCAGCCTGGTTTTGGCAATCCTCCTTCCACTGCCGTTGGCGGCCGCCGATGCGGGGTCGTTTGCCCACTCGCTCGACTCGTTCGGCCCCACCGCCAAGCCGCAAGAGGCGCAGGAGACCTATGCCAAGGCCCTGGTGGAACTGCAAAAAACGGGGGGAGTCCTAGCGATTCCGGCGGAAATTTGGAGGCAGCTCAAGCCCTTGCCGCTGCAGTCGCTTAGCCGCACTCCGGCCCCGCCTGCTGAAACCAGGCAGTGGCGCGAGGGAAATGGCGTGACGATTCTCGCCGCCGACAACGAAAGCGTGATTTTGCAGGTGCCGCCGATGTCGGGCCTGCGAATCGAGCGACCGCTGCGGCTGGCGGATGGCGATAGCCTGCCGCACTGGGGGACGCATCCGGCGGTGACGCTCGAAAGCCAGATCGTTTATGGGAGTTCGAGCTTTCTCGACTGGATTCAGGCTCCGGTGGAAAAGGGAGAGAACCGCCGCTTCTATGTGCCGACGATTCGGGGCTTGCGGCCTGGGCAATTTCTCAATCTGCACGGTGGGCCGGGCTATGGGGGTGGCGTCACGCGCGGCTGCATCAAGTCGCTCGGTTTCGACCAGGAGAAGAAGCTGCCGTATTTCGTCGCCGACACGAGCCTCGACCATGTGGCGGGGGCGATCGTTCACAACAAGAGCAACACGGGGCTCGTCCACATGCTGCAAACGAGCCACAACGACAACCAAACCTACGACATGAAGATCATTCGCAATCAGTACGCGCATGGCGACACCTACATGTACTATTGCGATTTCAACTACATGAGCAATGTTCACTCGGCAGCCGGCGACGAGAACGGCAACTGCTATGCCGCGTTCATCCGCACCAAGGGGGATAACTTCCACGCCACGGTGAAGAACGTGGAGTGGCCGGCGGGCAAGCTGAGTTTTACCGCCGCGCGGAATTTGCAATCGCTGGGAGATTCGCGGCCGCTCGTCAACTTGAATCCGCAAAAGGCGCTTGTCGCCGGCAAGGTGCGAATCGTGCCGTCGAATCGGGAGCACTTGATGCCCGACGGAAGCGAATGCCAATTCGAAGGGCGGAGCTATCCGACAGTGATCGTCAAGAATCCGACAACCGGCGCGACGGAGCTCGATATGGGGGGGTTGATTCGGGGCGATCAGGATTGCCCGTGGACCGCCGCTGTCGTCGGCCGGTGGTTCGCGGTTGCCGATAAGTCGGAAAAAACCCCACAGGGCAACTACCGCTGGTATGAGATCTCGGCCTTCCGCGAGAATACCGACGGCACGAAGGAGATCGAGGTCCGCCGCTATTGGTGGGGGGCGAAGAGCGCCGGCGGCGTGCTGCTGTATCGGGCCGACAATTACACCTGGGACGGCCACGAGCGGCCGCTGGAGTACATCATCGCGCCGGGAACCTATGTGAACGATGTTTCGTGGGCGGTGCCGGGGGGCGATCGCGGCGGCCAGAGCGTGCTGGGGATCGCGCCGTTTACCGATCAGGGGACGGAACTTGATTTCGCGGCGGGCGATCCCGTGGAGCAGGCGATTGGCCCCGATCCGTTCAAGCCGAATGCCTTCCGCTGCTGGATGTGGGAGGATGTTCCGAGCGCGTATCCGGCCTCGATTTTGGATCTGGCGAATCACGGCGCGGCCTCGCGCTTTTCGGCGATGAGCCTGGCGGGAGGACCAGCCAACTTGGACGATGTTCCCGTCCGTCACGAACCGAAGCCCGCCTGGGACAACATCATCGTGCAGAACACGGCGGTGGGCGTCGGCTTCAATCTGAAGGCCGATTTCGCCGATGCCGCGATCTTGCTGCATCAACCCAATCGCGAGCAGCCGATCAAGTGGCGCTATGGCCATCAAGAGGGGCAGCCGCCGAAAACCGCCACGCTGACAGTGAGCCGCGACACCGGTACACTAAATTTTCAGGGAGGCGGCGTGAAAACGAATGGCTCGGTCTCGGCGGTGCGGGGCCTGTCGGGGGACGACGAGCCCGCCCAAAACCTGCGCGGCAAGAATTTGCCCGTGGCCGCCAGCGCGGTGACGTTTTCGGTCAAATTCGCCACGCCGGAGGCGGACGGCGACTACGCGGTGTTCGTCGAGCAGACCTGGCTCACGAATCGGGCCATCTCCGACAAGACGGCAGCGGGCTTTACCGTCACCTTCGATAAGCCGGCCCCCGCGGGGGCCAAGCTCGACTGGATGCTGGTGCGGTGAGTGTTTTTGCTTGCAGCCAGACGCAAAAGGCGGATGATACGGATCGGCGGATTGGGGATGGTGGTGGTCGTGCAAAGGGAGTCGGCTAATGAAACGCTCGATTCGCGGAGGAATGGGGCTCGTTCTGGCGGCGCTCCTGGTATCGGCCGCCAGGGCCGGGGAATTGCCGCTCGTCGCGGTCGAGGCTCAGCCGCTCAAGGCGCAGGCCGGGCGGGTGGTCGAGGCGCTGGCTTATCTCGGCGAGCCGCTAACCGAGCGGGAGAAAGCGGCTCTCGAGCAGGCCACGGCCAACGCGCAAGAGACCGAGGCGATTGCCGCGATTCAGCGGGTGCTCGATGCTCGCTGCCTGGCCGGCGTGCATATAAATCCCGAAAGTCGCGTCAAGGTGGTGCGCGGCCCGGCCCAAGCGAACCTGCACGAGCAAGGTTGGCGGGTGTTTCTGGTCAAGGTGCATAACGAAGCGGGAGTGACCCCCCTCCTGCGGGCCAGCAGTCCCAATGCCGAGCCGGTGCATAAGCGGAGCACGTCGAGCCCCGCCCCCGCGCCGTCGATCAAGCTGGGGGATGTGCCGAACCGCTGGATGGACATTCAGACATTCGACCAGCAGCCGCTGACGCTGAATTTGTCGGGGCTCGCGGTCGATTATCGGATCGTGCAGATTTATAGCCGCGACCGGGGAAAACGCGAGGCGACGCTGGCGTTCGATGTCGGCCAGGGTACGCAAGACCTTGGCTTTCGCAGCGAAGTTGCCGTGCTGTTCGATTGCGAGCCGGCGGTGCGCGTGAAGCTGTCGGTTCTCGACGACGACGGCACGCCGACGACCGGGCAACTGGTGTTTCGCGATAAGCAGGGGCGAGTCTATCCGTCGCGGTCGCGGCGGATGGCTCCCGATCTGTTTTTCCACGATCAGATTTATCGGGCCGACGGGGAAGAGGTGCTGCTGCCGCCGGGAACTTATGAGGCGACTTATACCCGCGGACCGGAGTATCTGGTGCTCAAACGGACGATCACCGTGCCGGCGGCCGAGGAGCATCGCGAGTCGTTTCGCTTGAAGCGGTGGATCAAGCTGGCCGACCACCGGTGGTATAGCGGGGATCATCATGTCCATGCGGCGGGGTGCGCGCATTACGAGGCTCCGACCGAGGGAGTGACGCCGGCCGACATGATGCGGCACATTCTGGGGGAAGACCTCAATGTCGGTTGCGTCCTGTCTTGGGGGCCGTGCTGGTATTACCAAAAGCAGTTCTTTGAAGGGGAGGTGCATCAACTCTCGACGAAGGACTACCTGATGCGCTACGACGTGGAGGTCTCCGGCTTTCCGAGCCAACATGCCGGGCACTTGTGCCTGTTGCGGCTGAAAGAGGACGACTACACCTATCCGCAAGTGACCGAATTCGACTGGTCGTTCAGCGGCAGCAGCGGGCATTTTAAAGGAACAAAGACCGAGAAAATCGGCGAGTGGCCCACCTGGGATTTGCCGATTCTGAAGTGGGGGCAGGAGCAAGGGGGCGTGGTCGGTTTCTCGCACAGTGGCTGGGGGCTGGCCTTGCCCGACTATGGCCCTGGCGGCGAGCGGATTCCGCTCGTTAACCGCCAGCCGCCACCGGGGAGCATGGGGCGTTCGGCTGACAAGTTGCCTGATTATGCCCTGCCCCCTTTCGATGGCATTGGGGCGAACGAGTACATCGTCGATACGGTCCACGGCGTTTGCGATTTTATCTCGGCGGTCGATACGCCCCCCGTGTGGGAACTCAACATCTGGTATCACACGCTCAATTGCGGCATGACGACCCGGATCAGCGGCGAGACGGACTTTCCGTGCATTTATGGCGATCGCGTCGGCCTGGGAAGGATTTATGTGAAGCTCGACGAAAAGCAACCACTCGACTTCAACACCTACGCCCAAGGGATCAAAAACGGCCGCTCGTATTGCGGCGATGGCCTCTCGCACCTGGTCGATTTCTCGGTGAACGGGCTGGGGGTCGGCGAGCCGGGCGCCGGCGGCAAGGCGAGCGTGTTGGCCACGAAATCTGGCGAGAAGCTGAAAATCAAGGTGAATGCCGCCGCGCTGCTGAATGAAACGCCCGACACCTGGCATGGCCAGCCGATCAAGTCGCTGCGGCTCGATCAAAAGCCCTATTGGCATATCGAGCGGGCCCGGATCGATGGCACCCGCAAAGTGCCGGTGGAATTGGTCGTCAACGGCCACGCGGTCGAGCGGCGCGAGATCGCTGCCGACGGCAAGCTGAGCGAGCTGACGTTCGACTACGTGCCAACGATGTCGAGCTGGGTGGCCCTGCGGATTTTCCCCAGTTGCCACACCAACCCGGTGTTTGTCGAGGTCGATGGGCAGCCCATTCGGGCCAGCAAACGGAGCGCCCAGTGGTGCATCGACGCGGTCGCCCAGTGCTGGAAACAAAAACAGCCCCAAACGCGACCCACCGAGAAAGCCGCGGCCAAAGCGGCCTACGACGTGGCGACCCAGGCCTACACAAAGGTGCTGGCCGAAGCCTACGATGACCGGGTGAAATGAGGTCGGTGAATACTAACCCGAAGCGTCAGCGAGTTAAGATTGCCAATCGCCGTCAAACTCCCGATCGCCGTTCTCATCTCCGGCGGGGGAACGACGCTCCGCAATTTGCTCGAGAAAATCGCTGCGGGGACGCTGCCGGTCGAGATTCGCCTCGTGATTTCGAGCAATCCGGAGGCGAAGGGATTGGAGTTCGCCCGCGCGGCGGGGATTCCGGCGCTCGTGGTGCAAAAGCTGAAGTCGCTATCGGCAGAGCAGTATAGCGCCGCGATTTTTGGTCCCTGCCGCGAAGCGGGCGCGAGAATCGTGGTGATGGGGGGCTTTCTCAAGCACGTGCTCATTCCGCCCGACTTCGAGAATCGTGTGATCAACATCCACCCCAGCCTGATTCCCGCCTTTTGCGGACAGGGAATGTATGGGCACCACGTCCATGCAGCGGTGCTGGCGGCGGGAGCGGCGACTAGCGGTTGCACGGTGCATTTCGTCGATAACGAATACGACCACGGTCCGATCATCCTCCAACGCGAGGTTCCCGTGTTGGCGGGGGACGGGCCTGACTCGCTCCAAGAGCGGGTATTCGCCGCGGAATGCGAGGCCCTGCCGGAAGCACTGCGACAGTTAGCGGAGATGGAAGCACGCTAACCCGAAGCGTTCGCAAGGGAGATATTGCGAGCCAACGTGATTTCCTTGTTGACGCTGTGGGTTAGTATTGGCGGGGGCTATTCCCCTTCCCCCAATTCCTGCTGCAGTTGCAGCCACCCCTCCTCGGCTTCGGTCAGCTTTTCGGTCAGGTCGGCGACCTGGTTATGCAGGCGGAGCGCCTCGTCGGGATCGGTCGCGGCCAGTAGCAGGCGGTTGGCGTCCCGCTTTTGCTCGTCCAGCTTGGCGATGGCTCGTTCCAGGTTAGACATTTCCTTGCGCAGCTCGCGCTCGCTCCGCCGGGCGGCCCGATGCTCCTGAGCCGACGACTTTTTCACCGCCGCCGGCGCGGCCGAGAATCGCTGCGCGGCCTGCTCGCGCTCGCCGTCGTCGATTTCTTTGTTGACGGAATAGAGATAGGCGTCGTAGTCGCCGCGGTAGTTCGTCACGTGGCCGTCGCGGACTTCCACGATGCAAGTCGCCACCCGCTTCATAAAGTGCCGGTCGTGGCTGGTGAAGACGATGGTCCCCTGATATTCGCACAGGGCATTGGCCAGGGCTTCGACCGTATCGACATCGAGATGGTTGCCCGGCTCGTCGAGGATGAGCACGTTGTAGCTACTAAGGAGCAGCCCCGCGAGGCAAAGCCGCGCCCGCTCCCCCCCGGAAAGGACCGAGATTTTCTTCTTGACGGCGTCACCGCGAAAGAGCATCGAGCCGGCGAGGTCGAGAATCTGCTGGATTTTGGTCCCGGTCGCGGCGGCGTCCTCCAGATATTCGAGCACCGTTTGTTTATCAGGAAGGGTCGTATAGACGTGCTGGGCGTAAACGCCGATTTCGCAGCCGTGCCCCCAGCGGACTTCGCCCGCGAGCGGCTGGAGCGACTGAACCACGGTCCGCAAGAACGTCGTTTTGCCCTGGCCATTATCCCCCACCACCGCCGCCCGCGAGCCGTGGTCGAGATCGAGCATGATGTCCTGAGCGATGGTCCGCTCCGGATAGCCGATGGCGAGGTCCCGGCAGCGGAGAGCCGAACCCTTGCGCGGCTGCACCTGCGGAGCGCGAATGTTGGCGGTCGGTTCGTCGGCGGCGATCTCAATCTCTTCGAGCTTTTCGAGCTGCTTGCTTTTCGAGCGGGCGCGTGTGGCGGTACTCGCGCGGGCCTTGTTCTTGGCGATGAATTCCTCCAGGTGCCTTTTTTTCGAGAGGACGGCGGCATTGGCCCGCTCGTCGTGCTCGCGGCGCTCGCGCTGGAATTCGAGGAAGGCATCGATCTTGCCGGGATACATCGTCAGCTTGCCGCGCGTCAGATCGAGCGTCTGGCTGCAGGTCGCCCCGAGGAACGCCCGATCATGCGAGACGATCAGGCAGGCTTCCTTGAAGTTCCGCAAGAAATGCTCGAGCAAAATCTGCGTTCGCAAGTCGAGAAAGTTCGTCGGTTCGTCCAGTAGCAGCAGGTTTGGCTCGTGCAAAAGCAGCGCCGCCAGCTTGACGCGGGTTTGCCACCCGCCGGAGAGCTTCGCCAGCGGACCATGCAGATAGTCCCCCTTCAGCTCGAATTGCCCCGCCACTTCGCCGCATTTCCAATCGGGCTGGCCGCTGTCGCGCAACAAAAACTGCAGCGCGGTCTCGCCGGGTTGAAAGGGATCGTGCTGCCGCAAATAGCCAAGCCGCAGCTTGGGATGGCGAACCACCTCGCCGCTGTCGAGCTCCTCTTCGCCCAGCAAGATTCTTAGCAGCGTCGATTTGCCGGCACCATTGCGGCCGACAAAGCCGACCTTCACGTCGTCGGTGATCGTCGCCTCGGCCCCATCGAGCAGTACCTGCTCGCCATAGCTTTTGTAGGCCCGTTTGATCTGAAACAGCACTGCCATGCGAAAAAGTCCCTCGCGATCAAATGGTTCAAGACGTGAATTGTTCGAGTTCTGCCCACCTCGCATAGGCCGCCGCCAATTGCTCGTCGAGCGCCTTCAGTCGGGCCTGGGCCGCGGCGATTTCCGGGCCGGGCTTTTGATAGAATTTCGGCTCGGCCATTTCGCCATGCAAGGCGGCAATGTCCGCTTCGCACCGCTCGATGGTGGCGGGGAGCGCGGTGAGCTCCTGGCGCTCCTTGTAGCTGAGCTTACGGGAAGCGGTCCGGAGGGAATCTCCCTCGCTGACGCTTCGGGTCGGTGCGGGGACGCCCTTGCTGACGCTTCGGGTTGGAGTATCAGAACCTTCGTTGGCGCGTCGGGATTGTGTCGCGGCGGTGAAGGCTTTGCGCTGGCGGAGCCAGTCGTCGTAGCCGCCGACGTATTCCCGCACGCCGCTTTCCTCGAAGACGATGGTGCTGGTGACGACGTTGTTCAGAAACGCCCGGTCGTGGCTTACCACGAGCACCGTACCCTCGAATTCGACCAGCCGCGCTTCGAGCAGTTCCAGCGTTTCGGCATCCAGGTCATTGGTCGGCTCGTCGAGGACGATCACGTTCGCGGGCTTGGCAAAGAGCTTGGCCAGCAGCACGCGGTTCCGCTCTCCTCCCGACAGGAACTTGACCGGCGTCCGCGCGCGCTCGGGGCTGAAAAGAAAATCGCTCAAGTAGCCGATGATGTGCCGCGAGCTGCCGCCGATGCGGATCGATTCGTACCCATCGCCGACGTTTTCTTGCACCGAGGCTTCGTCGTTCAGTTGCTGCCGCAATTGATCGAAATAGGCGATTTGCAGGTTGGTTCCCAGTCGCACCGTGCCGGATTGCGGTTCGAGCCTTCCCAGGATGAGACGCAAGAGGGTGGTTTTGCCCGCGCCGTTACGCCCCATGATGCCGATCTTGTCGCCGCGCATTACGCTGGTCGAGAACTGCTCGACGATTGGCTGGTCAGCATACGCGAACGAGACATCGGTCAGCTCGGCGACGAGCATCCCACTGCGCTGCCCCTCTTGAATGGCCATTTGCACTTTGCCGGCGGCTTCGCGGCGCTCACTGCGCACGCGGCGCATCGCCTCCAAGGCCCGCACGCGACCTTCGTTGCGCGTGCGGCGGGCCTTGATGCCGGTCCGAATCCAAACTTCTTCCTCGGCGAGCTTTTTGTCGAACAGGGCGTTTTGTTTCTCTTCGGCGGCGAGCGCGGCCTCCTTGCGGTCGAGGAAAGTGTCGTAATCACACGACCAGTCGAAGAGCCGCCCCCGGTCGATCTCCAGAATGCGGCCGGCCAGCTTGCGGAGGAACATCCGGTCGTGAGTGACGAACATCAGCGTCGCCGGCCAGCGGCCGAGGAAATCTTCCAGCCACTCGATTGCCGCCAGGTCGAGGTGGTTCGTCGGCTCGTCGAGAAGCAGCAAGTCGGGCCCCGCCACGATGGCTCTCGCCAGCAGCACCCGCCGCTTCATGCCAGAGGATAGGGTTTCGACGCGGGCCGCGCCGTCGAGCCCCATGTCGGCGAGAATCCGCGCGAGGCGCTGCTCGTTTTTCCAGGCGAGGTCGTGGTCGTCCGCCGCCGGGGGCACGCCTTGGGCGACGACCTCGGCGATCCTGCCGGCCAGATCGAGCGGCACATCCTGCGGCAGGAGCGAGATTTTGCTGCCGGGCGATAGGACGATTTGCCCCCCGTCCGGGAGGATCTGGCCGCCCAACATCCGGAGCAGGGTCGTTTTGCCCGAGCCATTGCGCCCCAACAGGCCAATCCGCTGTCCCGGCTCGATCTGGCACGAGACATCGTCCAAAAGCAGCGGACCGCGAAATCCGATACGCAAATTTTTGACGGTAACCAGCGGCATGAGCGGCGAGCGAGGCGAGGCGTGATGATTTCGCCCCTATTATGGCCGACGAAGGGCCTTTTCGTCAGGGCACGCTAGGCGGGGCGGTTGGACAGTTCCACTGCTCGCGACTAATCTGGCTTATCCGAGGCGGAGACATGACGCGACCAACCGGAGAACCCCAAGCAGGCAACTCGTCGTGGGGACTCCTGGCCAGCGCGGCGGCATTTCTGTTCGTCCTTGGGCTCGATTTGGCCTATCTTGGCCTGCATCTGCCGCGCTACGGGCAGGTGGATGGCTATTACTGGGGGATGCAGGACTTTCGCGACGCGGTCTATATTCCGTGCGTGGCCTTGCGCGACGGAGTAAATCCGTACGACGTTGCCCCCTACATGGCGCATTTCGAGGGTCGTGTCGGCAATATCTTTCCGCTCTATTCGCCCCTGCTGCTCGCCCTTTTTTTTCCGCTCTCGTTCGTCCCCTTGGCGGCGGCCATCTGGATCTATCACTTTATTAACCTGGCTTTACTGCTGGTTTGCTGTGGCCTGACGCTTCGCTGGTGCGGGTGGAAGTGCAACCCGACAACGCTGCTGACTTTAGGGGCCATCGTGCTCGCCAGCGAGCCAGCCCGGACGAATCTGATTTGGGGGCAACTGAGTTGGCCGCTGGCCCTGGGTACCTATCTCGCCTTGACATTCGCTCGCCAGCGCCCCGCCTTCGCGGGGGCCGCCATAGGCCTGGCGAGCCTCAAGCCGACTTATCTGGTAACGGTGGTCTGGTTTCTGCTGTTTCGTGGCGATCTGAAGGCGGTTGCGTATGGAATTGGGTTCACCGTGCTAGGCGCGCTAGTGGGACTCGCGCTGATGGCGACATGCGGCATCGATGTGCTGGAGATTCCACGGGTCGCCTTTTCCAATCAAGACGCGCTACTGAGCGACCCAGGCAATGAGCCGGCAACCACCGTGGCGCGGGTCGATATTCCGGTGGTTTTGGGGAAGGTTTTCGGAGTCGGTGGCCGGTCGTGGTTGAATGCGGTCGCGGCGGTGGCCATTTTGCTGATTTCGGGCTGGTTGGTTGCTCGCGAGACGCGCCGCGAGGAGAACCGCGCTCCCGACAGCGTGGCGACGCTGCTGATCTGTCTGGCCTCGCTGCTGTCGATTTATCACCACGCCTATGAATTGGTGCTACTGACGCTGCCGGGAGTGGCGCTCATCACGGGTCGGCATCCCTCGTGGTCGCGCCTGGCACCGTGGATGCTCGCCTGCTTGCGCGGGGGGATGATCGTCGTGGCGATCAACGTTTTATGGACGGGGCCGGGAGTGCGAATCGCGAAGACGATCGCCGCCTTTTGGCCACCTCTACAAAGCCTGGCGACCGATCAGCTCTGGCAGCTCGTGACGAGCGTCAATTCCGTCACGATTACGCTGATGTGGGTCGTCGTGGTGGTTGGCTGCCTATGGCCGCGAACCGCGGCTCAAGCCGGGCGAGTTTCGGCCACCAGGGGCGAGCTGACCGTTTGAGCGGGGGGCTTGCCGGCGGTGACGTAACCGATGAGCTTCCCCCAGAAGGCCCGCCAATACACGCGGGCCTTGGTCACTCGTCCCGAGAGCAGCATCAGGATCGAGCCTCCGAGGGAACGAATCAGCGAATTCCCCACCGTGAGCCACGAATAGCCATGCTTTCGATAGAGATAACCCCGCCCGCGACTGTAGGACATTGTGCGTGAGAGAAGCCTTTCAGCGGGCTGGAGTGCTGGGTCCGGATGATAAATGCAGATGTCGGGGAAGTACTCAATGGTCAGGCCGCGGGCGAGCATGCGAAGCATGAGATCGGGCCCTTCGTCGGCACCCCAGGGGGTTCCGGCACCGACCCCCATTTGCTCGTCGTAACGCAGATCAGCGACGAGTTCGCGGCGGAGGAACATCGTGAATTCGACGGCGCGGCCAAACAGGGTGCGTCGATTGACCGGGCCACCGTCCACATCGCAGCGGGGCACCGTTTCGACCCGCGTCGTCAGGGCGGTAAGATCGGGGCGCTCGTCCAAAATCGCATCCACCCGTGCGAGCAAATCGGGGGGCCA
>JANRLS010000139.1:0-19358 GCA_033762315.1 Pirellulaceae bacterium | reverse complement strand
GCCAGGCACGGGGCATTCCGCTGCACTGCGATGCGACGCAGGCGGTCGGCAAATTGCCGGTCGATGTCGGCGCGCTGGGGGTCGATCTGCTGAGCTTTTCGGCACACAAGATGTACGGCCCCAAGGGAATTGGCGCGCTCTATGTGCGGCGCCGCGGCTCCCCCGTGCGGCTGGAGCCGCTGATCGACGGCGGTGGACAAGAATTCGGCCTCCGCAGCGGAACGCTCAATGTGCCGGGGATTGTCGGCTTCGCGAGGGCGCTCCAGTTGTGCATCGCCGAGTTGCCCGCCGAGGCCGAGCGACTGGCCCCCCTTCGCCGGCGATTATGGGAAGGCTTATCGCGCGAGGTGCCCGATGTCGTGCTGAATGGGCCAAGCCTCCTCGCTGGTGCCGCGGGCTCGTGTAGTCGCCTCCCCGGCAATCTCAACTGTGCGTTTCCGCTGGTCAACGGCGAGGCGTTGATGATGAGCATGAAGACGATTGCCGTCTCCAGCGGCAGTGCCTGCACGAGCGCGAATCCCGAGCCGAGCCACGTTTTGCTGGCGCTGGGGCTGGGCGAAGATTTGACGCGAGCCAGCTTGCGGTTTGGCCTGGGGCGGTTCAACACCGAGGCCGAAATCGACTTCGCCATGGCCGCCGTGGCCGAGAATGTCCACCACCTGCGCAGGCTGAGCAGCCTGTCGCAAGTCCATGCTGGGCAATAAGTTAGAGCAAGAACGCCCACCTCCCTCCAAAAGCACTTTTCCGCTGCCAGCAGGCTGCTATACTTTTGACATAGCCGTTAGCGAAAACATTTCGCGGGGATTCCTCGCGATTCCCCATCACATCGAGCAAAGCCAGGGAGATTGCCAGCATGTCGCTCACGATGACCGAAGCTGCCGCCCACGAACTGAAACGTCACAAGGAAACGGTGCAGGCCCCGACCGATATGTTCCTGCGGGTCAAAATCGTCGCCGGCGGCTGCAGCGGGTTCGAGCACCGCTTGTTTCTCGACAACCAATTCAACGAAGAGAAGGACACCCGGATCAATTTCTTCGGCGAAGACATGGTCGTCGATAAGAAGAGCGAGCTGTACATGGAAGGGGCCACGCTCGATTTCGTCGAGACGCTCGAGCAGCGCGGCTTTCACCTTGCCCTGCCGATGGCCAAAAAGACCTGCGGCTGCGGCCACTCGCATCAGTTCTAATCGCGGCAAAGACTGAAGCACCTCGCGCCCACGCCTCTCGCGTGGGCGTTTTTTGCGCGCGGCACCTTACGTGCGGCACGCGCCCCGAAACCTGGTCGCTTTATGCCGGCCATTCCGGCCGCGCGGGAGGCTTCTCGTTCGATTTACGACGATTCTTCCGCCGGCAGCGGTGCCTGGGGCACCATCTTTCGCCGGGCGACCTAAAGTTTCTTGAACAGTCGCCGCGCGCAACTAGCTTGAAACTTGCCTTCTCGCGCTTCGCAACGTGAACGTCCAGGGCCCTATCGCATGTCGCTCGCGGCCGCCATCGAACCTCCCGCGCTGATTTCCCAGTCCGCGCAGCCCGCGCTCGCCGCCGAGCACGCGCCGCCGACCTGTTCCTATTGCGGCAGCCATGATTTCGCCCCGCTCTACGGCGGCATTCGCGACCGGCTGGGGTTCGTTCCGGGGGAATGGTCGTTCGTCCGCTGCGCGGATTGCGGCTCGGCCCAGCTGCGCCCTTTTCCGCGCGCCGAAGATTTAGGCGCGTTCTATCCGCCGGTCTATACCTTCTCCCCCGAGCTGGCCAAAAGCACTCTGCAGCGGCTGTTGGCGACGCTCGAATATCGCTTGTTCTTTCGCCCCATGTATCGCGCCCAGGTGCGGCTCGTCGATCGGCGGGTGCGCGAGCGCGGGCAAAAGCCCGGCCGCCTGCTCGACCTCGGGTGCGGGCGGGGCTTGCGGCTCGTCGATTTTCGCGACCGTGGCTACGACGTTCGCGGCATGGACTTCGTTCCCGACGCGGTCAGCTACGTCCGCGAAACGCTCGGCATTCCGGCCGTTTGCACCACTCCGGCCGGCTTGCCCGACCACTATGAGCCGGAATCGTTCGACGTCATCACGGCGTTTCACGTCGTCGAGCATTTGACCGACCCCGACGTGGCCCTCGCGGCCGTCCATCGCCTGCTGAAGCCGGGCGGCTGGCTGGCGATTGCCGGCCCGCTGCTCGATAGCCTTCAAGCCCGTTCGTTCGGCGCGCGGTGGACGGCAGTCACCGAAGCCCCGCGGCACGTCACCATTCCCTCGCGCGCTGGCCTCAAAAAGCTCTGCATCGCGGCCGGGTTCGATCCGACGAGCCTCGCCGTCGCTCCCGATGCCGCTCTGTCGTGCTCGTCGGTTTATGCCTTGTCGAAATTTCCGAGCGGCGCGAGCACCGCCGCCTATGGCACGGCCCGCAAGTGGGCCGCCGCGACCCGCATTCTCGCCGCGGCCGCGACCCTGCTCGCCGCGCCGCTCGCCTGGTTCGAGAACCATATCGGCGGCCGGCCCGCCTTGGGCATCGTCTTTGCCCGCAAGCCGCTCCGTTCCTTGTCGTCCAACTTGTCGTCCAACTCCTCTCTTTCGTGAGTCTCGCCCATGCCCCGCGCTTTGATCACCGGCCTTTCCGGATTCGTTGGCCATCACGTGGCCGAGGGAATCCTCAAGCACACCGACTGGGACGTCGTCGGCCTCGACCGCTATCACCATAGCGGCGCGATGAGCCGGATCATGGACATCGACACCTGGGAGGAGCACAAGCACCGCGTCCGGTTGCATTGGCACGATCTCCGCTCGCCGATCAATTCGCTGCTGGCCCGCGAGATTGGCCGCGTCGATTATCTGTTCCACATCGCCGCGTCGAGCCACGTCGATCGCTCGATCGACGACCCGATGGCGTTCGTCATGGACAACGTCGTCGGCACCTGCAACCTCTTGAACTATGGCCGGACGCTGCCGAATCTGAAGAAGCTGTTCTATTTTTCGACCGACGAGGTCTTTGGCCCCGCCCCGGAGGGCGTCGCCTACAAGGAATGGGATCGCTACAACTCGGGCAATCCCTATTCGGCCGCCAAAGCGGGGGGCGAAGAGCTGGCCCTCGCGTTTCACAATACCTACAAGCTCCCGGTGGTCATCACCCACGGGATGAACATCTTTGGCGAGCGGCAGCACCCGGAAAAGTTCATTCCGCTGGTGATTCGCCGCTGCCTGACCGGCGAGAAAGTGCTGATCCACGCCAACGCCGCTCGCACCAAAGCCGGCAGCCGGTTCTATATTCACGCCCGCAACGTCGGCGCGGCGATGCTGTTTCTGTGCCAGAACGGCGAGCTTGGCGATAAGTACAACATCGTCGGCGAAAAGGAAGTGTCGAACCTCGACCTGGCCCTCTTGATCGAACAGTTCGTGCAAGAGGTGGAACCCTCGGCCAAGCTCGACTGGGAGCTGGTCGATTTCCACTCCAGCCGCCCCGGCCACGATCTGCGCTACGCCCTGGACGGCACGAAGCTCCGCGAAATGGGCTTCGACTTCCCCAAAACGTTTGAAGAAACGCTGCGGAAGGTCGTTCACTGGTCGCTCGCCCATCGCAACTGGCTGCTGATGGACCAGGCCGCCGCCGAACCCGCAGAGGTGCTGGTGCGGAGCTAGGCGTCATTTGTCCGTTGTCATTTGTCATTGGCACTTTGCGATCCGCCATCCGCATGTCCCTCCTCGCCTCACCAGCTGCTGCCGACTTGCCGAGCCGCGAGTCGCCGCGCGCGCCCGAGCCGCTGGTGAGCATCGTCATCGTCAATACCAACGAGCTGCATCACCTGCGGCGCTGCTTGCCGGCCATTGCTCGCCAGCATTATCGCCATTACGAGGTGCTGATCGTCGATAACGCCTCGACCGACGGCAGCTTGGAGTGGGTGGCCGCCGAGTTTCCCCCGTTTCGGATCGTCCGTAACGAGCAAAACCTCGGCTATGCCGGGGCGAACAACGTCGGCTTCGAGCATGCCGAAGGGGAACTGATCGCGGTCCTCAATCCCGATACCGAAGTCGATGCCGACTGGCTGACGGAGATTGTCGCCGCCCTCGAAGCGAATCCGCGGGCCGGCTTGGCGACACCGAAGGTCGTGCAAATGGACCGGCCCGACCGGATCAACGCTTGCGGCAACGACGTGACCTTCACCGGCCTCACCTTTTGCCGCGGCCTCGACCGGCGAATCGATGAGTTCGCGATTCCCGAGCGCGTGCCCGCCGTCTCCGGCGCGGCGTTCGTGATTCGCAAGGAAGTGCTCGACGAGATTGGCCCGTTCGACGAATCGTTTTTCGTCTATTTCGAAGACACCGATTTGTCGCTCCGGGCGCTCCTGGCGGGCTACGAATGCCTGTATGTTCCCACCGCCTGGGTGAAGCACAAATACATTTTCAAGCTCAGCCCACGCAAGTGCTATTTCCAAGAGCGGAATCGCTACGTCGCCCTCTTGCGGCTCTTTCGCTGGCCGACGCTGCTCGCCCTGCTGCCGGCGCTGCTCCTGTCGGAAGTAATCGTCTGGGGCTATTTGTTGTCGCGCGGGCCGCGAACGATGTGGGCCAAGTTGCGCAGCTATTTCGCCGTGCTCGCCGCCTTGCCGGGCATCGTGCGCCAGCGCGGGCGTGTGCAGTCCTTGCGGCGGGTGCGCGACCGCGACATTCTCGCCCAGTTTGGCCGCCGGCTCTCGCTCGCCCAAACCAGCGGTCCGCTGATTCGCGTCGCCGCCGAGACGATCTTCAATCCCCTGATTGCCCTCTGCGCGGCGATCCCCCGCGCGGTGGTGTGGTGGTAGTCGCCGCTTCTTGCCTGCTTGAGCTTGCACCATGATTCAGCCCCTTGTTGCCGAAGACGAACTCACGGTCGCCGAGCCGACTGCCCCCCCGTTGACCCCCGCTCATTACGACGAGCTTGCCGCGCTGCAAATCGTCGTCGTCATTCCGGCCTACAACGAAGAAGACCACATCGCCGACGTGATCGCGGCGGTCCCCGCGTTCGTGCGGCACGTCGTCGTCGTCGAAGACTGCGGCCGCGACCGGACCGCCGAGGTCGTCGCCGCGATCGCCCAGCGCGACCGCCGCGTGGTGCTCGTCCGCCACGAGAAGAACCAAGGAGTCGGCGGAGCGATGATCAGCGGCTTTCGGCGGGCCATCGAGCTGCGGGCCGAGGTGGTCGTCAAGATGGACGGGGACGGGCAGATGTCCCCCGATTATCTGATTGAACTTCTCGAGCCGCTGATTCGTGGCTCGGCCGATTTCGCCAAGGGGAACCGCTTTCACGATTTTCGCGCCCTCGCCCAAATGCCGCTGGTTCGCCGCCTGGGGAATGTCGGCCTCAGCTTTCTCACCAAAGCCGCGGTCGGCTACTGGACCTGCTTCGACCCGTGCAACGGCTACGTCGCGATTCGGGGGGAGGTCCTCCGCCGCTTGCCGCTCGAGAAGCTGCACCGCTCGTACTTTTTCGAGACTTCGCTGCTGGCTCAGCTCTATCTGGCCGGAGCGGTCGTCGCCGACGTGCCGATGCCCGCCATTTATGGCGAGGAAGTCTCGAAGCTGTCCGTCACGCGGGTGCTGGTCGAATTCCCGCCGAAGCTGGCCTGGTGCCTGGCCCGCCGGCTGGTGCTGAAGAACCTGCTGTTCGACTTTTCGATGCTCAGCATTTTCGCGCTGGCGGCTACGCTTTTTCTCGCGGTCGGCGTCCTCTATGGCGGCATCAACTGGGTGCTCTATGCGATGGCCGGCCAGCCGGCACCCACCGGCACGGTCGTCATTCCGGCGATGCTGATTACGCTCGGCGTGCAATTTTTGCTTTCCGCTCTCAGCGAAGACCTGCGAGCCGTTCCCACGCGACCGCTGAGCAAGCCGCTGGTCGCGGCCGGGCAAACTGCCGCGGCGGCGATCGTTCATCGCTCCTAGACCGTTATGTCTCAGGCATTCCCCAGCTCGCCCGCGGCATTCGCCGGCCAACAACGCCTTGCCGGCTGGTGCATCGGCGCGATCGTGGGGGTGGGTCTGGTCGCCTTTGCCGGCAGCTTGCGGGGGCAATTCGTTTTCGATGATTTCAACCTGCTGATATTCGACGCTCGGTTTCAGCAGCTATGGCCCTGGGGACCATTGGAACATTGGCACCGGGCACTTGTCGATTGGACCTTTCAGGCGAACTATGCCCTCGGCGGGCGCAACGTGCTCGGCTATCACCTGGTGAACCTGGCGATTCATCTGCTGGCCGCCCTCACACTGTTTGGCCTGGCCCGCCGATCGTTGCAACTGCCCGGCATCGCACCGGCGCTGGCCACGCGGGCCGAGCCAATCGCCCTGGCGATCGCTTTGATTTGGCTCGTTCATCCGCTGCAAACCGAAGCAGTGACCTACGTCGTCCAGCGCTACGAATCGCTGTTGGGGCTGTGCTTTTTGCTGACGCTATACTGCACCGTGCGGGGTTCGCAAGCCGCCCGCGGCTGGGTCTGGTATTGTGGGGCGATTGCCGCCGCTTGGGCGGCGGCGGCCAGCAAAGAGGTGGCGGCGGCGATTCCGCTGGTGCTGCTGGCGTTCGATCGGGCGTTTCTGGCCGGCTCGTGGAGCGGAGCGCTCCGCCAGCGCTGGGGGCTGTATCTCGCCATCGTCCCGTCGCTCGGCTGGATGCTCTGGGCCTTGCGGCACACGTTTCATGCCGCAGCGGCCACCGGCGGGGCGGGCTTTGGACTCGTCGGTTTATCGCCGTGGGAATATCTCCGCTCGCAGCCAGCGGCCATTCTCACGTATTTGCAGTTGGCGTTTTGGCCGCGTGAGCTGATTCTCGACCGCGGCTGGATGGTGGCGAGTTCGCCGCTGCAAATCTATGGCCTGGGGCTCGTGGTGCTCGGTCTCGTCGCGGCGAGCCTGTGGGGAATGTGGCGGTTGCCGCGGCTCGGCTTTCTCGGCCTGTCGTTCTTCCTCATTCTCGCGCCGACATCGACGATTGTGCCGATTGCCGATTTGGCGGTCGAGCATCGGATGTATTTGCCCCTCGCGCCGCTGACGGCGCTCGTCGTGCTGGCGGCGGTTGCACTTTTAGACCGCTGGCCGCTGGCCGAACCAATGCGCTGGCGAGTGGCGACCGCCGTTTTGGCCATCGTGGTGCTCGCGTTATCCGCCCGCACCATCTGGCGCAATGCCGACTATGCCCAGCCGCGACGCTTGTGGGAGCAGGTGATTAAATACAATCCCGCGCACGCCCGCGGCTATCGCAATCTGGCTTCGTACGCGATTCAAGCGGGGGATTATCCCGCGGCGGAGCGGTTGTTTCGCGCGGCCCTCGCCTGCCAGCCCAAACATCCGCGCAACTGGCTGGAACTCGGCAATTTGCGCTTCCGCCAGCAGCAACTTGCCGGGGCCATCGAATGCTACGAGCGGGCGCTCGCCCTCGATCCGCGCGCTTCTCGCCCTTGGCAGAACATCAGCACCTGCCGCCTCGTGCGACGCGACCATGCCGGTGCCTTGGCGGCTGCCCGGCAGGCGATCTCCCTCGCCCCGCAGGAAGCGGAGCCGCGCAAGCAGGCTGCCTGGCTGCTCGGCACCGCGCCGGACGATGCCGTTCGCGATGGGCGCGAAGCCTTGCGAATCCTGGCTCCCTTGGCCGGCACGGCCAGCGAACACGATCTGCAATATCTCGAAATCCTCGCCGCCGCTCAGGCCGAATCCGGCCAGTTTGACTTGGCCGCGCGAACCGCCCGCCGGGCCCACTCGCTCGCCACCAGCCGACGCAGTCCGCGCGCGGCCGAATTCCAGCGGCTTATCGCCCGTTATCAAGCGAAGCTCCCTTTCCGCAGCCAGCCGCCGAGCGCGGAAGAAGTTGCCGCCGCCGCCAAAACCGCCGATGGCGGCACCTAGCGCCCGCCTCTTGCCGGAGTCGATCCATGTCGTCCCCCGCCGATGTCGAAATCGTCGCCTGGAACTCCACTCCCAGTCTGCGCCCGGCGAAGATCGCGCTCGGCCTGGCGGTGCTCACCGCGCTGCTCTACGTCAACAGCCTCTCCGCCCCGTTCCTCTTCGACGATTGGCTCTTCGCCGCCGAGGATGGCATCATCCGCATGACCTGGGATTGGAGCTCCCCGCAGCACATGAACCGCCTGTTTGGCACCGCCACGCTCAAATGGAATTTCGAGCTGGGGGGCAACCGCCCGTGGGGTTATCGGGCGTTCAATGTCGCCGTCCATGCCTGCGCTGGGCTCGCGCTCTTCGGCCTCGTGCGGCGTACGCTGCGCCTGCCGGGCATCCCCACGCGCTTAACGGATCAAGCCGATTGGTTGGCGACGATTATCGCGCTCTTGTGGCTCGTCCATCCGCTGCAAACGCAGTCGGTCACCTATATCGTGCAGCGCTACGAATCGCTGATGGGGCTGTTCTTTCTGCTGACGATGTATTGCCTCGTCCGCGGATCGCAGTCGGCGAAGCCGCGCGATTGGTATTTGGCGGCGTTTACCGCTTGTTCGCTCGGAGCGGCGAGCAAAGAGGTGATGGTGGTTTGCCCGCTGGTGCTGGTGCTCTTCGACCGCGCCTTTTTGGCGGGGACTTTTCGCCAGGTTTATCGCGAGCGGGGCTGGTTCTATGCGAGCCTGGTGCTGCCGATGGCCTATATCGTGTGGGCCGAGTGGCACGCCCTGGCGGGAGACGACGCCACTTCCGCCGGCTTTGCGACCGACGGGGTGACTCCCTGGGAGTATTTGCGTTCGCAGCCGGGAGTGCTGCTGCACTATCTGCGGCTCAGCTTTTGGCCCGACCGGCTGATCCTGGATTATGGCTGGCCGATCGCCAAATCGCCGTGGCAAATCTATGGATTGGGGGCGGTCATCGTGCTGCTCTTGGGGCTCAGTCTTTGGGGCACTTGGAAATATCCCCGCCTTGGATTTTTGGGGATGGCGTTTTTTCTGGTCCTCGCGCCGACTTCCAGCTTCATGCCGATCAAGGATTTGGCGTTCGAGCATCGGATGTATCTGCCGCTCGCGGCGGTGGTGACGCTGGTCGTCTTGGCGGTCGAGTGGCTCCTCGCGCATAGCCGGCTGCCGGAATCGCCGCGGGGGAGCGTGGCCCTGGTGCTAGTGGTCGCCGTGGCGGGGCCGCTCGCCTTGCGGACCGTGATTCGCAACCGCGACTATCGCCAGCCGATCGCGTTTTGGACGCAGTGCATCGAGCAGAACCCCAAGAATCCGCGCCCTTATCGCATCCTGTCGGACCTTTATCAGGCGGAAGGATCGGAAGCCGCCCTCGCCTATTATCAGCGGGCCCTCGCCCTCAATCCGAATCTGTATTGGATTTGGATCGACCTGGGGAACTATTACCTGCGGCACGGCCAGCCCGAGCAAGCGCTGCCGCACTACGAGCGGGCGACAACGATCCTCCCCCGCGAGAAGACGGCGTACATCAACCTCAGCCGGACCCGGATGCTGCAGGGGGATTTCATCGGCGCGGTTGCCATCTGCCGGCAGGCGCTCGGACAAATTCCGGGTCAGCAGGACCTTATCAAACAATTAGCGTGGCTCTTGGCGACGGCCGACGACCCGGCGGTCCGCAGCGGCACTGAGGCGCTGCAGCTGCTCGCCAATTTGCCGCAATCGCCGAAAAAGATCGACATTCAGTACTTGGAGGTGCTTTCGGCCGCCCAGGCCGAAGCGGGGGATTTTGACCGCGCGATCGCCACCTCCCAGCAGTTGCTCGCCGAGGCTCGCCACATCCGCAGTCGCCGCCTGGCCGAATTTGAAGCCCGCCTGAAGCTGTATCAGGCTCATCAGCCCTATCGGATGAAGGTGGAGGCGCTTTCCCGCCCCCGCGGCGCTCAGACGGCCCGGAATTGACCCCGCCCCTTGGCAGCCGCCCCCCATCGCCGCCGCGCCCCTTCGCCCAGTTCTCCGCACCCCCAAACGCTGAACCTTGGCATACGAGTTGCCTTGGACGGGGAATCGCTGTAAACCAAGGGCCTGCGGCGGTGGCCTGCGCACCGCTCGCGCGCCGATGCTTAGTTTTTAAGCAACCCCCCGGCGTCCAGAAAGGTGCGAGATGGAAATCCAAGCCTACGATACTGAAGGCTTCTACGACGAGCTCTTCGCTCCCGATGGTTCGCCCCGCTCGCGCGGGGAATTGCTCGTTCGAAGGCTGCAAGCCCTCCCCATGTCGGAGCTGCAGCGCCGCCAAAAGGCGGCGGAACTTGCCCTGCTCAACATGGGAATCACCTTCGCCGTGTATGGCCACGAGGCCGGCACCGAGAAAATCTGGCCGTTCGACATCGTCCCGCGAATCATCGACGGGCAGGAATGGGACTACATCGAGCGCGGCCTGAAACAGCGAATTCACGCCCTCAACCTGTTCATCGACGACCTCTATCACGACCGCAAAATCGTCCGCGATGGGGCCGTGCCCGAATGGCTGATCGCGTCGGCCAAAAACTACCTCAAGCAATGCCACGGCATGAATCCGAGTCGCGGCACGTGGTGCCACATCACCGGGACCGACCTCGTGCGCGATGGGGATGGGCAGATTTATGTCCTCGAAGACAACCTCCGCTGCCCCAGCGGCGTGTCGTATGTGCTGGAAAATCGCGAGATCATGAAGCGGACCTTTCCGCAAAGCTTCGATGGCTTTTCGATCCTCCCGGTCGAGGATTATCCCGAAAAGCTGCTCGAAATGCTGATGCATATTGCCCCGGAAGGAGTGAAAGACCCGAATGTCGTCGTCATGACGCCGGGAATTTACAACTCCGCCTATTTCGAGCACTGTTTCCTCGCCCAGCGGATGGGGGTCGAGCTCGTACAAGGATCGGACCTCGTCGTCGATGGGGGGCTCGTCTGGATGCGCACCACGAAGGGGCTGGAGCGGGTTGATGTCATTTATCGCCGGATCGACGACGATTTCCTCGATCCGAAATGCTTCCGCCCCGATTCAACCCTCGGCGTGCCGGGGCTGATGGATGTTTACCGGGCCGGCAAGGTGGCGCTAGCCAATGCGCCGGGCACCGGCGTGGCCGACGACAAGGCCGTCTATGCCTTCGTCCCGCAAATCATCAAGTATTACTTGGGAGAGGATATCATTCTCCCCAATGTGCCGTCGTATGTCTGTGGCGACGAGAAGCACTGCGAGCACGTGCTGGCCAACATGGAAAAACTGGTCATCAAGCCGGCGAACGAATCGGGGGGCTACGGCATTCTGCTCGGCCCCAAGGCCAGCCATGCCGACCGCGAGCGATACAAGGATTTGATCCGGGCCAACCCGCGGAATTACATCGCCCAGCCGATGCTCGCTTTGTCGCGCGTGCCGACGATCGTCGAAGACCATTTCGAGGGTCGTCACGTCGATCTGCGGCCGTACATCTTGTATGGCAAGGAAATTTATGTGCTCCCCGGCGGTTTGACCCGCGTCGCCCTGCGCAAGGGGTCGCTCGTCGTGAACTCGTCGCAAGGGGGGGGCAGCAAAGACACCTGGGTGCTCCGCGGCAGCACGCTACAAAACGGCAAGGCGCACCACAAGGCGCAAGCTGTGTAAATCAATGACCAAGAACCAAGAGCCAAATCACAAACGGATCCGAAACTCAAAGCAGCAATGACCGCTTTCCGAGCGTTTTGGACAAAAATGGTCATTTTGATTTTTGGCATTTGGAGTTCGTTTGGTTCTGGATGCTTGAATTTTGGTGCTTATCCCCTTCCCCCTCTCCCCCATCCCTGCTGTTTCTGATGCTGAGCCGCGTTGCTGATTCGATCTTTTGGATGGCCCGCTACATCGAGCGGGCCGAGAATGTTGCGCGGTTCATCCACGTCAATCTCAAGCTGTCGATTGACCTGGGGGCGGGAACTCCCGGCCAATGGGCACCCCTCGTTTATACGACGGGAGACCAGGAGCGCTATCAAGAGCGTTATGGCGAAGCCGATCAGCGCACGGTGATCGAATTCCTGGCGTTCGACGGCGACAATCCGAACTCGATTCTATCTTGCCTGCGCGGAGCCCGCGAAAACGCCCGCACCGTGCGCGAGATGATCTCGTCCCTCATGTGGGAAGAGCTGAATAAGTTCTTTCTGAATGTCCGCGCCGCCGCCCACGACCTGACCGTCCTCGAAAACCCGTTCGACTTTTTCCAGCAGGTGATTTTGAGCAGCCACCTGATGGACGGCATCACCAGCGCGACCATGTCGCATGGCGAGGCGTGGCATTTCGCGCAGCTCGGCCGCCTGCTCGAACGGGCCGATAAAACGTCGCGCATTCTCGACGTGAAGTATTTCCTCCTGCTCCCCAGCGTGGCCGACATCGGCACCGCGGTCGATACGATCCAGTGGTCGGCCTTGCTCGAATCGGCCAGCGCCCTCGAAATGTATCGCAAGCGGCATGGGCGGATCACGCCCGCTCAAGTCGCCGATTTTCTGATTCTCGATAGCGAATTTCCCCGGGCCATGCACTTCTGCCTGATCGAAGCCGAGGAGTCGCTGACCGCGATCACCGGCAATCGGGGGGGGCGAATTTATACTTCCGCGCAGCAAAAGCTCGGCCGCCTCCGCTCGGAGCTGAATTACTCGCTGATCGACGAGATCATGAGCCAGGGGCTGCACGAATTTATTGACGAATTCCAGGTTCGGCTGAACGAGGTGGGCCAGGCGATGCACGAGTCGTTTTTTGCCCCCCAGGCGGTCGGTCTGGCGGCCCAAACGCAAACGCAATCTTGATGCTCGTTTCCATTTGGCCCGTTTGCAGGGTATCTTTAGGGAGTGGCGAATGACGTCGCCCACCCCTCCCCTGGCTCACGGACGAGTTGTGCCGCGTATGAGCGTGCCCCTCACGGTTTCCGAACCCCCTCCAAGTCGCCTGCTGGCCGGCTATTCCCCGCCAGCGGGTGGCTTCGACGAAATGCTCGACCCCAATCGCGGGGTTCGCCGGGCTTGGCAGCCGTTTGTCTCGTCACTCGCCGAAATCGATCGCGGCACCCTCGCCCAACGGTGGGATCAGGCAAGGCGGGTAATCCGGGAAAACGGGGTAACTTACAACGTCCACGGCGACCCGGCTGGGATGTCGCGCCCCTGGGAGCTTGATCCGCTGCCGGTCTTGCTGCCCGCCGCGGAGTGGTCGCGATTGGCTTCCGGTTTGGCCCAACGCGCGACGCTGCTGAATCTGGTTTTGGAAGACTTGTATGGCCCGCAGCGGCTCCTTTCCGAAGGGCTCTTGCCGCCGGAATTGGTCTTTCTCAATCCGGGCTTCCTTCGACCTTGCCACGGCCTGCCGGTTCCCAAGGGGCGCTATCTCTATCTCTATGCCGCCCATCTGGCCCGCGACCGCAGCGGCAGTTGGCTGGTGGTGGCCGACAAAAGCCGCGGCCCCACCGGCGCGGGCTACGCCATCGAAAACCGGATTGTCATCTCGCGGATGCTCCCCGAGGTCTTTCGCGATTGCCAGGTTGAGCGGCTCGCGCAGTTCTTTTTGACGATGCGCGACACGCTGCAAGACCTCGCCACTTCGCGCGGCATGCCGCGGATCGTGCTGCTCAGTCCGGGCCCGGCCAGTGCGACCTATTTCGAAGATGCCTATCTCGCCCGCTATTTGGGCTTCGCCTTGGTCGAAGGGGGGGATCTGACGGTTCGCGACAACCAGGTTTTTCTCAAGACGCTCGGCGGGCTCTTGCGCGTCAACGTCATTCTCCGCCGCCTGCGCGACGAAGATTGCGATTCGCTGGAGCTGCGCAGCGATTCGACCCTCGGCGTTCCCGGCCTCACGCACGCCGCCCGCAGCGGCCAGGTCGTGCTGGTCAACGCCCTCGGCTGCAGCTTGCTCGAATCGCACGCGATCATCCCCTTTTTGCCGACGCTCGCGCATTATTTCCTCCGCGAAGAACTGATCCTGCCGTCCGTGCCGACCTGGTGGTGCGGCGACGACACCACCCGGCAGTTCGTGCTCGATAACCTCGCCAATCTGGTCATCAAGCCGACCTTTCCGCGCCCCGGCCTGGGTCCGGTCTATGGCGCGCGGCTGACCGCTGAAGAACGCGAGCAATGGAGCCACCGGATCCTTGCCGCCCCGCAAAGTTATGTCGCCCAAGAGATGATCTCCGGTTCGACCACTCCCGCCTGGAACAACGGCGAGCTTCGGCCGAGCCACGTCGCGCTGCGCACCTTCGCGTTTGCGGCGGGCGATCATTTCGATGTCATGCCTGGCGGCCTCGCCCGGGTTTCGGCCACGTCCGATGCCCTGGGCGAATCGTCGCTCGGCGGCAACGGCAGCAAGGATGTGTGGGTGCTCAGCGAGGGGCCGGTGTCGTCGGTCACGCTGCTCCATCCGGCCGGGCAACCGGTGGGCCTGCAGCGCAGCACCACCGACCTTCCTAGCCGCGTCGCCGATCACCTGTTCTGGCTCGGCCGTCATGCCGAGCGAACCGAAAACGCCGCCCGCCTGGTGCGCAGCATCATCGCCCGGCTGACGAGCGAAGCCTCCTTCAGCAATCCACATAGCGTTGCCGCGCTGCTCAAGGCGCTTGCCGGGCAGGGGCAAGTCCGCCCCGAGTTCGTCGTCCATGCCGGCGGCGAGCAATTCGCCCAACTCGAATACGAACTGCTGGCCTTTGTGTTCGACCAAACCCGTGCCGGCAGCCTGGCGGCCATGCTCGCCGCGTTGCACCGGGCGGCGGCGGTCGTTCGCGACCGCATCTCGATCGACAGTTGGCGCATCCTCAACGGCCTCAAGCTCGAACTGGCTCCGCCCCCCACCCCCGATGCCGAAGTGCCGCTGAGCGAGGTGCTCTCGGCCCTCAATCAGTTGATTCTCGACCTGTCGGCCTTTTCGGGCATGGGAACCGAAAGCATGACCCGCGGCCCCGGCTGGCGATTTCTCGACATGGGCCGCCGCCTGGAGCGGGCCCTGCATGGCCTGGCCCTCCTGCAAAGCACGCTCATCTCCCCCGATGCCGACGAAGACCCGGTGTTCGAGGCGCTGCTCGAAATCGCCGATAGCTCGATGACCTATCGCAACCGCTATTTGACCAACCTGCAGTTGCCGCCGCTGATCGATCTGCTGCTGACCGACGAAACCAATCCCCGGTCGGTGGCGTTTCAGGTCTCGGCGCTCAACGATCATGTCGAGGCGCTGCCGCGGGGAGCGTCGCAATTGCTGCTCGTCAGCGAGCAGCGCGTCACCCTGGCGGCGCTGACCGACTTGCGGCTGGCCGATGTCTATGCGCTATCTCACGTCGATATCTCCGGCCACCGAACCTTGCTCGACCAGTTCCTCACCAAAAGCGGCGACAACCTGCGCAAACTTTCGGACGAGCTCACCAGCCACTACCTCATTCACGCCGGTCCCCCGCGTCAAATCGGCGAAATTCGACCGGGGTAAAGGGAAGGAGCCACACAAGCCCGTAGCGAAAGCAAGGGAAATGGACGCGACAGGAGTCAGGAGCCAGCGGATTCTTCGTGCATTTGTTCTGAACCCTCAACCCTCAACCCTCAACCCTCAACCCTGAACCCTCACCACTCGCCACGAACCACGGACCACCGACCACGGACCACGGACAAATCCGCAAGCATGAAATACAAAGTCACCCACACGACGATCTACAACTACACTGAGCAGGTGCCGATCTGTCACAACGAGGTGCATCTCACGCCGCGCGATCATCGCCGGCAAACGTGCCTATCGCATCGCTTGCGATTGCGGCCGGAACCGGCCAAGGTGGAAACGCGGGTGGACTATTTCGGCAACTACACCGGTTCTTTCTCGATTCAAGAGGGGCACGACCGGCTCAGCGTCACCGCGCATAGCCATGTCGAAGTGACCGGTCCGGACATTCCCGATCCGAAGGCTACGCCCCCCTGGGAGGAGATTCGCGATCGCTTTGCCCTCGGCCAGCCCCCGTGGTGGATCGAAGCCCGGCAGTTTGTCTATGAATCTCCCTACGTGCCGATTCAAACGCCGCTGGCCGAATATGCGGCGCCGTCGTTTCCCGCCGGCCGTCCCTGGCTGGCGGCCTTGCTCGATCTAACGCGCCGCATCCATTCCGAGTTCAAATTTGACCCGGCCGCGACCACCGTCAATACGCCGATCGCCACGGTGCTCAAGCACCGCCGCGGCGTTTGCCAGGATTTTGCCCATCTGCAAATCGGTTGCCTCCGCGCGCTGGGACTGCCGGCCCGCTATGTCAGCGGCTATTTGCTGACCAATCCCCCTCCTGGCCAGCCGCGACTGGTCGGGGCCGACGCCTCGCACGCCTGGGTCAGCGCGTTTTGCCCGGAACTGGGGTGGATCGACTTCGATCCGACGAACAACCAGATCCCCACGACGAAGCACATCACCCTCGCCTGGGGCCGCGATTATAGCGATGTATGCCCCATTAAGGGGGTGCTTGTCGGTGGTGGGCAGCACCGGATGCGCGTCGCGGTCGAGGTCGTGCCGGTCGAGGGTTGAGTGGGGCCGCAAAGTGCCTGGCGATAGGCGGCCCTAGACCTTCCTGTCCGCCCCAATTATCCTATTCTTTCCATCCCGCGCGGCTTGAGCATGTTGGCCCCGCGCCGAGGGCGAGCATCCCACCTTTCGCCCCGCCTGTCCTATCCTTCGGAGAATGTTCCATGAAATCTGTTTCCCTCGCGCTGCTGGCCCTGGTGGCCGTTGCCGCGTTTGCCGAGCCCGCTTCAGCGGGCCTGTTTGGTCGTCGCTGGGAGCGCCGCCGGGCCGAGCTCTATGGCTCGCTCAATGCCTCGTTGTCGGCCAAGATCGATAGCGACGTGGCGGGTGCCGAGCAGCGTCTGGGTCAGGCCAATCAAGATCAAATCGCCGCCGAGGCCGCCAAGCTGCAAGGCCAGGTGACCGGCGAAATCGCCAACCTGCGCCAGCAAGCCGCCGCGGCCGTCGCCGCTGAAGCGAAGCGGCTCGATAAGGACGTGGCCGATAAGGTTGCCGCCCTCAAGTCGGCTGCCGAGGCGCAGTTCGCCAGCGAGCTGAAAAAGCTGCAAGAGCAGCTCCAGGGGGAATTCGCGAAGCTCAAGGGAGACGCGGTGAAGCTCGTGGCCGACGAGATCAAGAAGAGCAAGGATGAGCTGGTGGCCACGGCCAAAAAGGATACCGATGCCCTAAAGAAGCAGGTCGCGGACGATCTCGCCAAGGCGGTTGCCGCCGAAAGCAAAAAGCTGAGCGATAGTGTCGCCGCCGAGTCGAAGAAGCTGAGCGACAGCGTCGCCGCCGAGGTGAAAAAGGCCGTCGATGCCGCCAAGCCCGCCCCCGCTCCGGAAAAGCCCGCCGAGGAGAAGAAGCCCGAAGCTCCCGCCGACAAGCCCAAAACGGATGACGGCAAGAAGGAAGACGAGACCAAGCCCGAAGACGACAAGGACAAAAAGGACAATGCCTAAGTCGCCGAGATAAAGCGATCCAACCCCCGGCCCGGTTTTGCGACCGGGCCGGTTCGTTTCTTGATAGCGGCGGCAAATGAAGTCGGGGTGCCTGGTGTCTCGCGTCAGGAAATCCCAGTCGATCCACCGCTGGTTGACTCCCCTGCCTTGGCCGTTCAGATTAGAAACATCGGTCTCGCCGTTTCAAGGAGTCCCCCGTGGGCCATTCGTGTTTCCGACTTCGCTTGATTCCACTCGCCGCGCTCGCCCTATTCGCCGGCTGCGGCACGGGCGAGTACAACCGGCGGTTTCAGGTTGCCTTGACCGAGTCGGGGCGCGCGGCCGTTTTCGACACGAACCTCGATCCGAGCTACCGGGACGTCACCGACACCGCCGCCGCGCCGACCGGGGTGCAACTCCGTCTGCCTACGAAATTCGACCAGCACGCCAAGGCTTTGCCGCCGACCGAAGCCCGCGCTCAGCCCCCCTTTCTCAAGATTCCCGGCTTCAGCTATGCCCTGGAGCGCCGCTGGGACGACGATGCCGGCCAGTTCGCTCCGCTCTATTGCTACATCGCCGCCGCCCCCAAGGGCGAAGATCAACCCGATGCCTTGCTGACGGGGGTGCAAACGCAAGTGGCCGCCACCTTTCCGCAGGCGGCCTGGCAAGACACCACCGCCAGTTCGCCGACCGGCGGCAGCATCGCAGTCAAAAAGCTCACCGCCACCGGCGAGCAGGAATTCGACATCGGCGAGGGAGCCGGGCCCATCGAAAAGAAGGATGGCCGGTTCGAGCTCTTTTTCTACGAAGGGCCCGCGCACTACATCTTCATCGGCTTTCGCGGGCCGACAGGGCAGTGGACCAAGCAGCAGATGGACGCCGCCGTACAGGCCGCGGTCGGCACGATTCGCGCCGGCGGTGCCCCCGCGCCCGCTGCCGCCGCGCCCGCCGATGGGCAGCCCATGCCCGCCGATCCCTCCGCCCCCGCCGCCCCCGCCACGCCCTAGGGCTTCTCGGCTTGGAACTACATCATGCCCCGCCTGAGCTTATTCGTTTGGCTGCTGGTTGCGACCTCCGCGCTCGGCGCCGAGCAGGACGATAAGGTCGATTTTCAGCGGCAAATTCGGCCGATCCTGGCCGATAAGTGCCTCGCTTGTCATGGCCGGGACGACGAGCATCGCGAAGGAGGCTTGCGGCTCGACCAGCGGCCGGCGGCGCTCCAAGGGGGCGAGAGCGGCACGCCCGCCATCGTCGCCGGCCAGCCCGATAAGAGCGAGCTCATCCGCCGCGTCTTCAGTACCGACGATTCCGCCCGCATGCCGCCCCCGGAATCGAAAAAAGAGCTGACCGCCGCCGAGAAAGACCTGCTCCGCCGCTGGATTGCCGAAGGGGCCGAGTATCAAGACCACTGGGCCTTTTTAGCGCCGGTGCGCCCCGCTGTTCCGGAAGTCAAAGACAAAACCTGGCCGAAAAATGACCTCGACCGCTTCATCCTCGCCCGGTTGGAGCGCGAAGGGCTCGCGCCGTCGCCGCGTGCCGACGACGCCACGCTGCTGCGGCGGTTAAGTCTCGACCTGACTGGCTTGCCGCCGGATGCTGTTCTTGTCTCCCCCTCTCCCCCTCTCCCAATCCCCCGCTCGCAGAATGAGGGGGAGAGAGGGAGAGAGGGAGAGGGGGAGAAAGAGTCGGTCGAGCGCCTACTCGCGTTGCCGCACTACGGCGAACGTTGGGGACGCATCTGGCTCGACGGGGCCCGCTATGCCGACTCCGATGGCTACGAGAAGGACAAGCCCCGCTTCGTGTGGGCGTATCGCGACTGGGTCGTGTCGGCCCTGAATCGCGATCTGCCATACAACCAGTTTGTCATCGAGCAGATCGCGGGCGATCTGCTGCCGGGCGCCACGCAGGATCAGATTGTCGCCACCGGCTTTTTGCGGAACTCGATGATCAACGAAGAGGGGGGAATCGATCCCGAGCAGTTCCGGATGGAGGCGATGTTCGACCGGATGGACGCCCTCGGCAAAAGCGTGCTCGGCCTGACGATCCAG
>JANRLS010000138.1:0-20707 GCA_033762315.1 Pirellulaceae bacterium | reverse complement strand
GTGCAAAATGTGCAGCGACCGCCGCCAAGGGGTGTCGGCAGCCGATTCCGGCGACCACGGCTCATCGGGCAGCAAGCCGAGCGCCTCGGGCAAGATTACTTCGAGTAATCCCGCCACATGCAGCATGGCCGCCGCGCGAGCCCGATTCGGATGGATCAGCATCAGCCGCATTTCGGCCGCGATTCGCTCGGCACTGACGATCACCAGTTCGCTCGCCTGCCGTCGGATCGCCGCGAGCGTCCCCTCGTCGAGGGCAAAATCAAACCGGGCCGCGAACCGGACGGCCCGCAGCATCCGCAGTTTGTCCTCGGCGATTCGCTGGGCCGGGTCGCCAATCGCCCGAATGACTCCCCGCGCAAGGTCGTCCTGACCGCCGACATAGTCGATCACCTGGCTCGCCACCGGGTCAAAAAACATGCCGTTAATCGTGAAATCGCGACGCAACGCATCCTGCTCGGCGGTGGTGAAGCTGACACTGTCCGGGTGTCGTCCGTCGCTATAACCGGCGTCGCGGCGAAAAGTGGCGACCTCGACCTGCCCGGCCCCGCGCGGCCCCAGGGCGGTAATCACGCCAAAGCTGGCCCCGATCGGCAGCGTGCGGCGGTGCCCCAGGCAATCGCGCACCTGGTCGGGGGTAGCGCTCGTCGCCACGTCATAATCCTTGGGCGTGATCCCCAGCAATTGATCGCGCACGCACCCCCCCGCGAAGAGCGCCTCGTAGCCCGCCGCGCGAAGTCGCGCGACGACATCGGTAGCGAATTCGCGGGCTTGGGTGGGGTCGGGCATGGGGGCAGGAGTCAGGATCTAGGAACCAGGAGGCAGGGGCCAGAGGCCAGAGGCCGGGAACAAAGAGCAATGAACTGTTTACTGCCGGTTGCATTGCCGGCGCTAGGGTCGTCTAATTTTCGAGGTTTCCCTATCAACCGCCATTCTCTGCCATCGATGACCACTTCGCCCAGCCTGCCGATTGAAATTGACGTCCTCTCTGTCAAACAGATGCTCGACAGCGGCGAGAAGTTCATCTTGCTTGACGTGCGCGAGCCGGGAGAGGTGGCGACGGCCGAAATCGTCGGTTCGACGCGGATTCCAATGCGCGAAGTGCCGGCCCGCCTGGCGGAGCTCGACGGGGCCCGCCAGGGACGAATTGTCGTCCATTGCCACCACGGGGGCCGCAGCCTGCGGGTCACGCAGTATTTGCGGCAACAAGGCTTTGGACAGGCCCAAAACATGGCCGGCGGCATCGACGCCTGGAGCCTGCAAGTGGACGCGAAGGTGCCCCGGTATGGTTGATCGCCGTGAGGCAGGCGTCCCGCCTGCCAAGATTCTCGGCAGGCGGGACGCCTGCGCTACATTTTTGCCCCTCGCCCGAACCCCTTGTCGTCGGGCGGCGTCGTTGCTTATAAATCAAGATTCCCGCGGGTATGGCGGAATTGGCAGACGCGCTAGATTCAGGTTCTAGTGACCGCAAGGTCGTGTAGGTTCAAGTCCTATTACCCGCACTGGACGCCGTCGGAATTTCCGGCGGCGTTTTTCTTTGCGCTACCACCCGGCCGAGTACTTCCGCCGTACGCTCCGCCATCTTTTGCTGATTCCGCTCGGCATGGACGGCAAGCTGACCGACGCGCCCCAGCTCGCGCAGTTTCGGGAGGTCGGCCAAGACCGTCGCCAACTGTTCGGCCAGGTGCTGGGGGTCTTCAGGACGATGCAACAGGCCCCCCCCTACTTCGGCCAGCACTTCCGGAAAGGCCCCATGAGCGGGCTGCACCACCGGCACTCCGGCGGCGAGTGCCTCCAGCACGAACAGCCCCTTCGGCTCGCGATAAGTCGTCGGCACCGAGAGGACATCGACCGACCGGAGCAGGGCCAGCTTCCCCTGCCGATCAACCTCCCCCAAATACTCAAACGCCGCCCCCGCCCCCCCCGACCGCAGCTTATCGAAAACCCCCTCGGCATACTTGCGGTTCGCCTCTCCCATCCAGCCCCCGATGCGGAGCTTGACGTTCTCCATGCCCGGCATTTTTCTGAGCAACAGAAATGCCTCGGCCAGGATGTGCAGCCCCTTTTCGGGTGCGAGACGAGCGAGATAGCCGATGGTGGGAAGACTCGGAGAGGGGGCGAGGGGAAGAGTGGGAGACATAGAAACCAATTCCTTCCCCTCCTCTCCCCCTCTCCCCCTCTCCCCCTCTCGTTTGCCTTGACGGAAATCTTTCACGTCAACACCGAGCGGCACGATCTCGATCCGCTCGCGGGGAATGCCGAGATAGTCGCTCATTTGGTCCGCGTAAAAGCGGGTATTGGCGATAAAACCATCAATTTGCGGCACGAGACGGCGAATCTCGGCCAGGGCCTGCGATTGATGGGGCTGCGGCAGGCCGCGGAGGAAAATGTCGTCTCCTTGCAGCGTCACCACCACCGGTAAATCGAGGCGGCGTTTGATCTCCGGCACGCACCCCGCCACCAAGACATTCGTGAGCACGATCACTTCCGGCCGCAAGTCGCCGGTGAGCCAGTCGGCCAGCCGTTCGACTTCCTTCCGCTGGTTGCCATCGGTGCCGCGGAGGATCGATAGCGTGAGGTCGGCCACTTGCTGGGGGTCGATCTTGACGCTCCCCCCGGCGGCCCAGTTGATGAGCCAACCTTGATCGAGCCAGCGGTCGAGCCAGCGCGGCAGCCAGCGAAACAGCGCCGACTTCTGCTGCAAATACATATTGATGCCGCCGAAGTAAACGCGGCTCGACGTGACATCCTCCTCATCGGTGCGGATCGGCGTATAGAGGGGCACCAGCTGCACATCATGCCCCAGCGCGAGGAGCGCCCGGGCGAGAGTGTTGTCGTGCAGACAACTCCCGCAGATCATCCCCGCCGCGCCGGCCGTGAGATAGGCGATTTTCAGCGGGACAGGCATGGGGGAGGCCAGCGAGTTCAAGGTTCCAAGTTCAAGATTCAAAGCGGTAGTTCAATCCGCATTCTGCAATCCGCACTCCGTAATTGGCTCCGGCTCGCGAACCTTGGCGGCGGCAGCCGTGTCCTGCGAATTCCTCCACCAATGATGCAGCCAGCGTCCGGCCGAGGCGGCAAGTGCCAGGCAAGCGACGATGCCAAACCAGCGGGTGGGCCCCCCTTCAAAGACAATCGCGCCGTTGAAGGCGATAAATAGCAAAAACGCTAGCGCCGCTCCACGCAGCCAGCCGAGCGCCGTCCGGCGGAAGGAAGGCTTCGCCGCCGCGCCAGCCAGCCACAACCCTAGCATATCCACCACCCATACGACCGCGAAAACGTAGCTGAAATAGATGCCGTCGCCGAACGAGACCCCTAGCAGCTCCTCGGTCTCGCGGGCGGTCGATTCCCAGGCCGCCGCGTGGCTCCAGTGGTGATAAAACTGGAACGCGCACGCCACATGAATCAAAAACAGCCCGCAGCCGATGGTCCAGAGCCAGCGCGACACCTGCCTCCACCGCGGCCCCGTCAGCACCAACCAGCCGCCGAGATAGGCGACAAAGCAGGCGAGCGCCAGACGGATCGTCCATTTGGTGAGCAGCACGCCAAGCATGGCAAATAGCGGGCGGGATGCGGGAGTGGGCAATCGGCGGGAAACGCGCGGCGCGAACCAAGATTGGCCCTCCGGCGACGAATCGATTGTACCCCAGCCCGGACCGATTCGCGCGCCCATTTTGAGAGGAGTTTCTCAGAACGAGAATGTCGAAAAATCGGCGGTATCGCGGCGATTTTCTGAACAGTTTCCCCAAAACTCGCGTATCAACCGTGGCCAGACGGGCCAACACCTTTCCGAACGATTCGGCAACCCATTTCACGGCAAGGAGAAAATCGCCCCCAGCGACACAGGTTCGAGCGACCCAAACCGGCGACTCGCGCCAGGAGAAAATCACCATGACACGCGCACAATTCCTTCGTCAGACCGAGCAGCGATTGCTGAAGCGCCGCGGAGCGCTGCGCCAGGCTTTGACCGGCGATCAGCACTTGCTGAACGTCCACGATGACACCGTCGGCGACGAAATCGACGCCGCCCTGGTCAGCGAACATGCCGAGCTGCGGTCGCAGCTGGCCGAAACCGAAAGCCGCGAGCTGGCGCAGATCGACCGCGCCCTCGAGAAAATCCACGGCGGGCACTACGGCCGCTGCGAAACTTGCGAAAAGCCGATCAGCCCGCTGCGGCTCAAGTATCTGCCGTACGCGGTCGAGTGCATTGCCTGCGCCCGGCGCGAAGAGCGCCGCGAGGCTTCGCCCGGCCGTGGCCCCGTGAACCGCATCGCCGCCTATGCCGACGACGAGAACGAGCCGGCCCACGACGCGGAAGTGGAGATCGGCTAGGCGAGGGTAACAACCAGCATCCTTTCCGGGGGGACGCGGCGGAGCAATCCGGTGCGTCCCCCTTGTTTTTGCCGCGCGTGGTGGCGGGCGTTATAATCGCGGGCGCTACGAACTTTCCCCGCCAGGAGCCTAGTCATGTTCCGCGCCGCGCTATTCGCCGTCCTGTTGGCCCTTCTCTTTCCGCTTATCACCCGCGGCGACGAGCCCAAAAAGCTGACCAAGGAAGAGCTCATCAAGAAGCTGGAGAAAGACCTCTCCGGCACCAAGCTGACCGGCCGCTACACCGTCACCGGCAAGCCGGACATGACCCCCAAAGAAGAGACCTACACGATCACCAGCGCGATGAAGCTGGAAGATCCCAGTGAGCCGAATTTGTGGCTCATCAAGGCCCAGATGTCGTATGGCGGGAAGGCCACGACCTACCCCATTCCGCTGCTGATCGAATGGGCCGGCGATACCCCGATGATCAGCATGACCAACATGGAAATCCCGATGCTCGGCACCTTTAGTTGCCGCCTGCTTTTCCATGAAGGGCGCTATGCTGGCACCTGGCAGCATGGGAGCGCCGGCGGGCACTTGTTTGGGACTTTTGAGAAGCTGCCGGAATCGAAATAGCCCCGGCGAGGGCTAAAGTTGCCGGCATGGAGTCCCCCCATTCAGTTCGCTGGCTACCGCGCATCGCGCTCGCCGCTATATGTTTGGTCGGCGCGGGATTGCGGCTGTGGCAAGCGGGCGAAAGCCTGTGGATCGACGAATTGCACACCGCCTGGTGCGCCCTCGGCGAGCTGCGCGAAGTCGCCCCGCGAGCGGCCCTGGGCAACCAATCACCCCTGTTCTTCTGGCTCGAATGGCTGCTGGTACGACTGCTCGGTCCCAGTGAATTCACGGTGCGCCTGCCGAGCCTTGTCGCGGGAAGCCTGCTGCCGTTGGCCCTGTTTGGGCTAGTGGTTCGCTGGACGAAATCCCCCTGGCTTGGCGTTCTGTCGGCCGCACTCTGCGCGATTGATCGCTTTCAGATCTTCTATGCCACCGAGGCCCGGCCCTATACGCTGATCGAGTTGTTGGCCGTGGTCCATATCGGCATCGTCGCCGAGTTGGCCACAAGTCCCGCCTCGCGGAAACTGCGAATCGCTTTCATCTTGGGGGCGGCGCTGCTGTTCTATCTGCACTACACGGCTGCCTTGCTGGTTGTCGCGGAAGTGGTGTATTTGGTGTGTACCGCCATCGCCGCGCCGGGCGAGCGATCGCCGCGCTGGCGAATCGGGATGCTGGCCCTCGACCTGGCGCTGGTTGGGCTGCTCATTCTGCCAGCCGCCAGCAACTTGCTGGCGATTTACGCCCGCCGGGACAACTGGGCGGCATTCGTCGAGCAGCGGTCGGTCTGGACGATCTTCACGCACCTCCCTTGGGGCTGGGCGTGCGTGATGTTCATCGCGGGCGTGGTGGCACATCGCTGGCTGCGGCGAACGGCACTCCCCCAGCCCGCCCTGCTGGCGGTGCTCTGGCTGCTTGTTCCCGTGTCGCTGGCCTGGTTTTTCACCGCGACCGACGCCGCCCGCCTGTACTTTCCCCGCTATCTCGTCGCCTCCGCCCCCGCGGCCATCGTACTCATTTGCCTCACGCTCCATCTCATTCCCTGGCCGCGAATCCAAGTTGCCTCCGCGAGCCTCTTACTCGTTTATGCCCTCGTCAGCAGCCAGATCATCGAGCAACTCCGCTGGGACGGCCGCGTCATCGGCGACCGGAATGAAGATTGGCGCGGAGCGATTGCGTATCTTAATCAGCAATTCGAAGCTGATCCGCATCCGGTCTTGCTGTCGAGCGGGCTGATTGAGGCAAACCACTGGATTGACTCATTCGCTTCTGACCAACGAGATTACTGCCTTTATCCGCTCAGGTCGCTATACCCAGTGACCAAAGACGCAGCTCCAAGCTTGTTGCCACGCGACGAATCACTGATCAATCGGATTGATGACCTCCTGGATAAGCACAAGACCATCTACGTTGTGCGCCGTGGAATTGCCTACGCCCTGTTGGAGAACGGAATGTACGAATCGAAAATCCCGAACCGGTCTTGGCCCCGTGTTCCGTGGCGAATCGAGCAGGTGGAGACGTTTGGAAGCGTTCAAGTCGTGCGGTTGACGACACCAACCAACCACGCGGCGAAATAGCCCGGTTAGGGTCGCTGCCGCGCGGCAATTTCTACTCTTTCCGCCACAAACTCCACCACCAGCCGCGCCACATCCACCTCCAGCGCCTTTGCCAGCCCCTTCCAGCCAGGCACCGCATTGACTTCGATCGTGTAGAGGTTGCCGTCGCGGCCAGGGAGCAGATCAACGCCGGCTAGAGGAGCGCCAACGGCCGCGCAGGCCCGCCGGGCCATGTCGATCTGCGCGTCGTCCGGGGTGAACGGCTCGGCAGTCGCGCCGCGGCTGATGTTGGTTCGCCAGTCGAGTGGATTGCGGCGGCGAATCCCCAAAATCCGCTCCCCAATGACGAGCAGCCGCAAATCGGCCCCTTCGTGCGGAATGAATTCCTGCACGTAAAGCGTCGCCCCCAGCTGCGCCAGCATTTTGAAGGCCCGCAGGGCCAGGGCTTCGTCGGTCAAGCGGGTGATTCCGCGTCCCTCGCTGCCAAATAGCGGCTTAACGACCACATCGCCGCCGAGCGTGGCAAACGCGGCCAGCGCGTCGTCCGGCGTCTGGCACACGATCGTTCGCGGCGACAACAGCCCCACCGCCGCCAACTTGGCCGACGCCAAAAACTTATCGACCGCCGCCTCGATGGCCCGTGCCGGGTTGATGACGACTCCCCCCGCCGCCTCGTGCCGGGCAAGGCAATCCATCCGGAAAACGACCTGCTCCAGCGAACCCGGCGGCATCGTGCGGACCAGCACCGCGTCGAACTCGGCCAGGTCGCGCCCCGCCGAAAACACGCGCGTCTGGCCGTTCGTGCCGATCTCCGCCCCGATTTGGCTGAACGGCAGCGTCACTAGTTCATGGTCCCCCGCCGCCGCCCGCGCCAAGTCGCGGGCGTACCAGGAATCGTCAGCGGCAAGAACGGCGATTCGCATGGGGGAAGGGAAAATGAGCCAGGACCCAGAGGCCGAATCACAAATGACATTAACCAAACGACTTCGCGAGCACGTCGGGCCGGAGTTCGCCGAAACGGAGCAATTTGCCGGTAGAAAGGTTATTGAGTGTGACGACGGCGGGGCTGAAAAGCATCGGGTCGATTTTGTAAAAATCGCGGCCGGCACCTTCGAAGATGCTGGCAAAGGGGGCACCGAAATCGCGCGAGGCGCTGCTTGGAACCCGCGGCCCAATTTCCGCGAGGCGGGCGTCGTCGTCACGAACCCAGAGCGTTACCTCGCCACCGTATAAAATCGCGTCATTCGTGCGCCCAATGCCGGTCAGGTCGTCGGCCGCGACCGGCGGCAGCGGGGCGGAGCCATAGCCGCTAACGACGTTTCGCAGGTCGTATCCCAGCTCGTGCAGCTTGTGCAAAGCCGTCTCAACCGAGCGGGCCACCACCTGCACCGTCCCGGCGAGGCTGGCGGTGCGGGCCACCAGCAGCGTCACATTTTCAGGCGCAACCCGACATGCGGCGGCGATTTTTTGGCAGATTTCGTCGGTCGGCAGCTTGCTGGTTTCGAGCACGCCGACCACGCGCTGGGCCTCTTCGCGCAGACCCAAATGCGACAAGAGCGGTTCCTTGGCGGCGACCATCCGCATCGGCCCGCTTCCCATCGCGAAGAATTTCTCCCCTGCCAGTTGCCAGCCGGCATATTGCGAACCCATGCAGGCGAGCAGCGGCTGATCGGTGCGAATCATCACGGCCGGGCCACCTTCGAATCCCGGCACAAGCGCCACTTGCCCCAAATCGGCGAGACAAATTTCGGCCAGTTGCCGGCCCGCTTCGAGCCCGCCGCGGGCCTTCACCCCCAGGTCGATGATCCGCGTGCCGGCGGGCGAAGTGGAGACTTGGGCGTGAATTTCCTCGGCCCGGTGATTCGCGATGGCGTCGCAGCGATTCCAGGCGCGGTGGTTGAGCGAGAGCAAGATAGTAGCTCGGTCGGAGAACGAAGCACCGGGAGCTGTTAGCTCCCGGCTGTTTTAGCACCATGTTATTCTGAATTATCCCCCCGCGCTCCGAAAGAGTGGCGTGGTTTCGCGCGGCGGAAGTGTCCCGTAGAATCGCGGTCAACGGAGCACTGGCATGGCGAGCCTCACCATCGAGAACTACGTCAAGGCGATCTATCAGATCGGCGGGCAGGAGCGCGCTCCCGCCGCGACCGGAAAGGTGGCCGAGGCCCTCCGCGTTTCGCCCGGCACCGTTACCAGCATGATGAAAACCCTCAGCGAAAGCGGTCTCGCCGAGTACATTCCCTACGAAGGAGCCAGGCTCACCGAAGCGGGGCGAACGCTGGCCCTGCGCGTCCTCCGCCGCCATCGGCTGATTGAGCTGTTTCTCGTCAAAACCCTCGCCCTGCCGTGGGACGAGGTTCATGCCGAGGCCGAGAACATGGAGCATGCCGTCAGCGATTTGCTCGTGGACCGGATCGACGCCTTTCTCGGCCGTCCCGCGACCGATCCGCATGGGGATCCAATTCCCAAGGCCGATGGCACCGTGGCCGATTCGGCTGGCCGGCGGTTGTCGCAACTCAACGTGGGGCAAAGTTTTCGGGTCGAGCGGGTGCTCGATCAATCTCCCGAGTTTTTGCGGTATCTCACCGAAACTGGGCTGAAGCTGGGTGCCGATGGCAGACTGGTCGCCAAGCGGGCGGAATCGGGGACGTTGACGGTCGCGGTCTCGGGCACCGAAACGACCCTTGCCAGCACGGTGGCCGACCGTTTGCTGGTGGTTTGAGGGCTCGCTAGCGGCTCCATTTCATGGGAAAACCGCAATTTGGCAATTTGCTCCGGTTATGCCGATTTCCCCGCTTGCTCCGCCCCTAGGGGTTGATCGCAAGATGCTGCAAATTTCGCCGGGGACCGTCGAAAACGGTAGTTAGGCTCGCAAAGCCGTTTTTAAGAGTACAACCCGCGCGACCGGCCTCGTGGATGAAGGGCTGCCGCGCGTTTGCTTGGGGCCGTGGCCCCGCGCCGCAAAGGAGTGCGTCATGAAAATCTCGTTCCGCGCCTGGAGCCGGCCCCTCGCGCTGGTGGCGGCGATTGCCTATGGCAACCTCGCCCTGGCCCAGCAGCCGCTGACGGTGGTTGAACTGGCTCAACCCATCGTTCCCGCCCCCACCGCCGAAGCCGAACCGAGCGAAGATGCCCCCGCACCGGCCGCTCCCGCGCCGATCCCGGCCCCTGGGCCCGGTGCCACGCCGGTCGCCGAAGCCGCTCCTGCCCAGCAGCAGCCGGCCGAGGCCCCCGCGCCGCTGGCCCCGACCGAGGTCGAGCCTGCCGACAATGCGGTGGTCGAAATCATCCGCGAACGCTATCCCAGCGGCTCGATCCGCATCGAACGCGAAATGACCCAAGATGCCGAGGGGAACTATGTTCCTCACGGAGCCTGGCGGCACTTCGACGAGAAGGGCCGGCTGATCATGGAAGGGCGCTTTGCCAGCAACCAGAAGGAAGGCACCTGGCGGCGGCTATATCGCGGAGACGACGCTCCGCTGCTCGCCACCATGCCCTATAAGGATTTCACCGCGCCGTTCATCTCGACCGGCAACTTCTACAACGGCCAACTCCACGGCAAGTGGACGATCACCGACTCGCGCCAGCGAAAGGTGCATGAAATCGAGTTCATCGATGGCCAGCGGCACGGCAAATCGACCTGGTACTATCCCAACGGTTCGCTGATGCTGCAGGCCCATTACGAGCACGGCCGGGTCAGCGGCGATGTCATCAAATTCGCCGCCGATTCGTCGGTCATCGCCAAAGAAAACTACCAGAACGGCCGCAAACTGGCCCCGAAGGTGGAATTCCACGATGCCGCCCAGTCCGCCAAGAAGTCGGAAACGACCTACCTGCACGCCACGCTGGTAGTGAAAACGCCCGACTCGTGGGAAACCGCCCAGCTGGCCACGTTCGAGACCCGCGGCCAGGACGAAAAGCACGGCCCCTATACCGCCTTTCACCGCAATGGCCAGCCCGCCAAGCAAGGCGAATATCGCTACAACCTCCCCGTCGGCAAGATCGTGTACTGGTACGCCAACGGCCAGAAGCAGATGGAAGGGATGTATGTCGATGGCAAGCAGCAGGGTGTGTGGAGCTGGTGGCACGAAAACGGCCTGAAGTCGATCGCCGGCGAATATCACGATGGCAGCCCGGTCGGCAAATGGTCGTGGTGGAAAGAAACCGGCAAGCTCGCCCAAAAGGCCGACCTCTCGGCCGAGAAACCCCTGACCGCCGCCACGCCGCAAGCTCCCGATTCCCCACGGGAAGCCAAGCTGCAATTGCCCGAACCCACCCTGGAGCTGCGGTAGTCGTCAGCAAACCGAATCGAAACCCCGGCAGGCCCGCCACCCCCCTGCCACCTCCACGCCCGCACCTTTGCCCACGCGAAGGTGCGTTGGCGTTTCTTGAGCAGCAGTTCTCTCTCCCTTTGGGAGAGGATTAGGGTGAGGGCAATTCGTGAGGTGATCGCAATTTCCGACCCTCACCCCGGCCCTCTCCCACGAGCAGAGGGAGTCATTCCATAGGCTGTTAGCCCTGCCACGCCAAGGCCGACGGGCCCACGGTGCAAACCGTGAACGGCCCCGGTGGATTGCGGGCCAGCCAGGCGTTAATGCTCTCGGCGCTCAAGCCGTCGATAATCGCCGATAGCTCGGCCATCGGCCGAACGCGGCCCAAATAATACCAATCGAGGGCCATCGAGCCGCTCCGCGAGGGGCTGCTCTCTTGCTGAATGATCAGCGCCCGCTTGATCCGCCCCTTGAGCCGCTGGATTTCGTCAGCGGTCACGCCGGCATACAGCTTGCGTAGCTCCGCCGAAAGCACATCGAGCGTCTCTTGCGCCCGCTCGGCGGTCGTGCCGGCATAGGCGAGGATCCCTCCTCGGTCCTTGAGGCTGTGGCAAGTCGCGTACACGGTATATACGAGTCCCCGCTTCTCGCGGACTTCGGTAAACAGTCGCGAGCTCATCCCGTCGCTCAGCGCGCCCACCGCCCCGCGCAGCTGGAAATACTCGGGGTCGCGGTAGGGAATCGCATCGAGCGCGAGACCGACGTGCGTCTGGCTCGATTCGGCCGGCACATGCAAATAGCCGCGCTGGGGTGGAGTCTCGCGCAGCGGCGCGGTGGGGCCCGGCTTCCACCCGCCAAAGACCTTCTCGACATGCTCTTTCAAGGCCGGCCAACTGATCTTGCCGGCGACGCTGAGAATCGCCCCGGCCGGCGAATAGCGCTCTTGGTGATGGCGGCGAACGTCGGCCATCGTCAGGCCGGTCACGCTCTCTTCCGTACCTTGCGAATTACGCCCCCACGGATCGGCATAGTGGCGGCGGCGGAGCGTCAGCATTAGTTTTTGGGCCAGGTCGTCTTCAATCGCCCGTAGCTCTTGCAGGCACGAGAGCCGGGCATCCTCCAGTTGATCTTCGGGCAAATGCGGCCGCTGCACGAGATCGGCATAGATGCCGAGAACGGCGGGCAAGCTTTCGGCGGGCATCGCGCCGCCGACGGAAGTGTGGGCCAGCGACACCGAGGCGGAGGTGTCGGCACCAAGGTTTTCGAGGTCGGCCAAAAACTGCCGGCTGTCGCGGTCTCCCGCGCCGCGCTGAGCCATTTCGCAGGTGAGCGCGGCGAGGCCGAACTTGCCCGCCGGGTCGTGGGAGCACCCCGCCGGCACGAGCAGGGCAAAAGCGGCCGATTCAAGCCAGTCCATTTCCTCGGCGACGAGCGTCAGGCCATTGGAAAACTGATGGGAGTGGATTTTCTGGGGCACGGAAGGTCCGGCGAGTGGTGATGCGGGAGAATCTCGCAACCTACTCCCACGCCTCCTGATAAGCAACCTCGGCGGCCTTATAGACCACCTTGGTCCGGGTGAAGCCGAGCCGCTCGTAAAGGCGGCAAGCGCCGGTGTTTTGCGCGGTCACTTCGAGATACACCCTTTCGATACCCGCCCGGCGAAAGCCGGCCAGCGAATGCCAGAGCAGCAGCGAACCAAGGCCAAGCCCCCGGTGAGCCGGCGCGATGCCCACGTTTTGCACCGCGCCGAGGTTGACATCAGCCACCCCCTGAATCGTGCCGACGAGTTCCGGCTTGCGGGCGGTTGACGGCCAATGCTCCAGCAGCCAGGTCGCTTGCGGCACAAAGCCGCTCCGCCCGGCGATTTCGGTCATGAGCCGCCTGCAGCCGTCGCGCGTGCCGAGCGAGGGGAACACATTGGCATCCAGCTCCCAGCGAAAGCTGCGATACTTCGCCTCGGCATGAGCCTCGAGGAGCCGGTCGTCCCAGGGAGTGAGACGATAGCCCTCGGGCAGCGCGGGCTGCTCCGGAAACGACCGGGTGAGGTCGATTTCCATTCGAAAGCGTTTGAAATAGACAACCATGCCGCCTACTCGCCTGAGGGGACCGTCCTTTCAATTTACGTGGGGGGGCCTGGGTGGTCAATTTTGGGCGAGAAAGACGGTGCAACCGGAATAGATGGGAGAGGATTACGGGCCAGGAAGCTCTATAACCAGAGGATAGAGACGATGGGAAGCGCGACGAGGATCGCCCAAATTCCGAGAAACGCCCCGATGCCACACCAGTGAAAGATGTCGCAGGGGAGCCGCTGATGCAAATCGCAGCCAGCGGCCCAAACGACGACGGCAGGGGGAGTGACAATCAACGCAATCGAAAATACGGCAAAAGCCGGCGAGAGTTCGGCGAGGCAACTCGGCAACAAAACACCGACCAGCAGCCACCAGGCGAAAATCCGAAAGACTAAGTGCCAATGCCAAGGTTCCCGCACATCGCCGATCACTTGGGCCAACCATCCCAGGGCCAGGATCAGGAAGGCAACCATTAAGACACCGTTGAGTAGCGGCATCAATTCGGGTAGGTCGAAGCTGTTCGCAATCCTCCAGCCAAACCCCACGAATACCACGAGCGCCGTCAAGCGGCCAATCAGCATCAACAGCCAATGCCCCGGCTGGCTGGGAAAAAACTCCTGCAGGCGATAACCGCGCCAAATCGACAGAACCTGCGCCGCAAGTCCCATTCCCGCGAGCGGCGCAATGAGCAGCACGAGAATTTTCGGTGCCGATTGGCGCACCCAAGATTGCAGTTTGGCGGATTTACTCGCGGGTGCGGGCCTTTCCTCCGGCGGTTCGACCGCCGCGATCACGAGGGCGGTTGCGGTCATCCAGAGGAGCAAGTGCGCAATGCTGAGCCGATTTTCGGTCGGTCGGCGTTCGATGGAGAGTCGCAGCGGAGACGGACTGGACGGCTCGCTCATGCTGGTTGGTTGTAGCATACGAACGCGCGTCGCGAGCGACGCGGCGAAATCAGCGGGATGTTGAGCGGAGAAGTTCGGGCGAGCGTCGCTTCAGAAGCATATCCAGCAGAGAATCGCGCCGAGGAAGGCGACGACAAAACCCCAAGCGAGCAATTGGTTGAAGAGCAACCGGCGGTCGGTTTCTGGCGGGGTGCCGGCCAGGCAGAGGGCACCGATTGTCGAGAACGGGGACATATCGACCAGGTTGCCGCCGACCAGCACCGCTTGCGCGAGCGACAGCTTGTCGCTGCCGGGGGTTAGGTCGGCCAGTTTGCTTACCATCGGCAGGAACGCGGGAATGACGACAGCGGTGGTGCTGCTGTAGATCGAAACCAGCCCGGTCACCAGGGCGAGCACTCCCGACCGCGTGCCGGGAGTCGAGATGCTCGCGATCAGGCCGGCGAATTTCTCGGTCCCTTTGGTTTTGTCAAGAAGCGTGGCGAGCAGACTGACGCCGCAGACCATCACGATCACCCCCCACGGCATTTTGAGGATCGCCTCGCGCTCATCGGCCTGACGCAGAACGAGGAGGAGCGTTGCGCCGGCAAACGCGGCCAGACCGAGATTGGCCTTGCACATCGCGATCGCGAGCAGGACCATTGCCACGACCGAAATCGTCAGCCAGTGGCGCGCTTCAAGCGTGGTAGCCGGCTGATTCGTTGGCTCGGCGGTTTCGGCGGCCGGTGTGGGACGAAAGAGCTTCCAGCCTCCCAGTAGCAAATAGCCCCCGCAGCCGATGGCGAGGTTCGCGAGGGCGTTGGCGGCGAAGATGCGCCATTCGTGGCCGGGGAGGCCGATTTTGGCCAGGTTGTCGCTCACCACGACCCCGGCTGCCGTGAACGGCGAGACCGTGCTCGCGATCGCTCCATGTCCGACCGCCAGCGCCATGAGCAGCGGGGAAATCCCCATTTTGACCGCCGCCGTCATAGCGACCGGCGCGACGAGGCCGGCGATCGCGATGTTCCCCGGCCCCAGCGACCCCAGACCAAATGCCAGCGCGAAAAACATCAGCGGCACGAGCCCCCGATTCCCCCGGCAGAGCCCTTGGCAAATCGCCGCCACGCGGGCGAGAGTGCCGTTGGACTCGGCCAGCGTAAACAGCAGGCTGATGCCGACGAGCTGCAGGAAGAGATCGGAGCTGAAATTGGCGATCAGCCCCTTTTGGGTCAGTTCGTCCTTGAGCGGATGATTCGGAAGCGTGCCGCCGAACAGCACGATCAGCCACGCGAAGACAATGGCGACCAGCCCCGGATTGACGCGCGCGGTGCAACTGATCGCCACGACGACCAGCAAAGCGGCAAGCGATAGCCAGGCCAGATCCATGGCGCACATATTAACCCGAAGCGTCAACGAGCGCGCGCTCACCAACCACCACCAACCCGCCGCGACAGCAAGGGCAACTCTGCTTCGATGCCAACGTTACAACTTCGCCGAGTTCGCCGACTCCTGCAGCGCCTCGCGCAGTTCGCGCCGCAGTACTTTTCCCAGGCTGTTTTTGGGCAATTCCCCTACGATGCAGATCGTCTTCGGCTGCTGGTAGTGAACGAGCCGGTCGCGACACCAGTTGCGGAGGGTCGCTTCGTCGAGGGTCGGATCGCTCGCCACGACGGCGGCGGCGACTCGCTCTCCACGGTCGGCGTCGGGGAGGCCGAGGACAGCACACTCCTTAACGCCGGGGCATTCCCCCAGCACCCGCTCAACCACCTGCGGATAGACGTTGTAGCCGCTGGTGATAATCAGGTCGTGCTTGCGGCCGACGAGGGTCAGCATTCCGTTGGCGTCGAGCGTGCCGAGGTCTCCCGTATCGAACCAGCCGGTGGCGAAGGCGGCGGCGGTCGCCGCGGGCTGTTGCCAATATTGGCGAAACAGGTTCGGCCCGCGAATCGCTACTCCCCCCACTTCGCCTGGCGAAGCGGAGGTGCCATCGTCGCGAGTGACTCGCAACTCCACCCCCGCCAGCGGCAGGCCGACGGAACCGCTCGGCCACGGCCCCGCCAGCGGCAGGCTGGTGATAACGAACGCCTCGGTCATGCCATAGCGGTTGATGACCGGCCGGCCGAGAATGCTTTCGAGTTCCGGCAGCACCTCGGTCCGGATCGGTGCCGAGCCGCAGGTGAAGAGTCGCACGTTCGGCCAGGTTTTGGCCGCGGGGCGAAAGCGCGGGTCGTCGAGCAGGCGATAGTACATTGGCGGCACCGCCATGAAGACGGTCCCCCGGCCGATGGCGGCGAGCGTTTCGGCCGGCTCGAAAGCGTCCTCGATGGCGACGCACCCGCCCGCCAGCCAGGTCATGTGCGTGGCGAACGCCAGGCCGTGAATGTGAAACAGCGGCAACGCGTTGACCACCACGTCGTCCGAAGACATCCGCCAGCAAGCCGCCAAACCGGCGAGCGCGCTCGCCACGTTGGCGTGCGAATGCACCACTCCCTTCGGCCAGCCGGTGGTGCCCGAGCTATAAAGGATGAGACCCGGATCGTCGGCGGCGACGGTCGGCTCGCGGGCGGGAGGCGCGGTCTGGCTCAAGACTTGCGAATCGGGAATGACGACGGGGGGCTGAGGCAATTCGCCGGCCAGCGCATGGATCATCGGCAACTGTTCCGCTCCGACGACGATCGCCTTCGCGTCGCTATCGGTCAGAAAGAACCGCATCTCCTCGCGCGTGAACCTCGGATTGAGGGGCAAGGGGACCGCTCCGGCGAACATCGCGCCGAGCTGCGCCACGAGAAAGGGGAACTTGTCAGCGGTGAACAGCGCGACCCGGTCCCCCGGTTCAACTCGCAAGTGGGTCAGCCCCGCGGCGCAGCGAAGCGCCAGCGATTCGAGTTCGCCATGCGTGGTCGTGCGGCCTCGATGCATGATCGCCGGCCGGTTGGGTTGGTTCGCGAAGCGGGTTCGCAGGTCGTGCAGGAAGTGCTTGCCCATCGAGTGTTGTGCCTCGCCCCAAGGTGCTTATAGCCGGCGGGCATCGAGGCACACAATTTCGCGGTCATCGCGCAAAAAGAGCTTGCCACTCGCGAGCGACGGCGCTTGCCGGGTCGATTCCAGATAGGCCTTGCCGCCGAGCTTTTCAAAGCCCTTGGGGGTCGCGCGAACGACGATCACCTCCCCTTTCATCGTCGAAAAGAAGAGCTTGCCATCGGCGGCGATCAGGTTCGATTTGCCAAACCGCGGCTCGCGCCACACTTCCGCGCCGGTCGCGGCATTCAAGCAGACGAGGTGGGTTACTGGTCCCGCGCTGCCGACGTTATCGAGGCCATAGAGATGGCCGTCGAGCAAGATCGACGTTTGCCACTCGTTGCGAAACACGCTTTTGATGCCTTGGCTCTTCCAAACCTCTTGCGTGATGAATTTTTCTCCCTGCGGCGCGAGGGCCAAGAGGACGCTGCCGTGGTTCTCGCCCGCCGACAGAAACACCCGCCCGCCGTCGGCAATGGGGGTGGCGATGTTGCAGTCGAAATCGGTGACATACGGATAACGCCACAGCACCGCGCCGGTTTGGGGCGCAACGCCAATTGCCGACGCCCCGGTGAACGCCACGATTTGCGGTTTGCCGGCGACCGTGAGCAGGGTGGGCGACGAATAGCCGGCGGGGTCGTCCCCCGCCGTCCACAACGGCTTGCCGGTTGTCGCGTGATACGCGGCCAACGCCGCGCCCGGAGCACCGACCTGCACGATCACCTGCTCGCCGGCAACCAGCGGGGAACTCGCCATGCCATAGTCGGCGGGCTTCCCTTTCAGATCGGCCACGACATCATGCGACCACAGCAGCTTGCCGTCGGCCACGTTCACCGCCGCCAGAATTCCCTCGCCGGAATAGACATAGGCCGTATTGCTGGCGATGGTTGGAGTGGCCCGCGGGCCGTCCCCCATCGGGTTCTTGTATTCCGAGGAGATGGGCGTTTGCCACAATTGCTGGCCGGTATCGGAGTTGAGCGCGACGAGCCACTGCTGGCCGGCGCGTTGCACCATCGTCAGCGCGCGGCCGCCGCGAATCGCCACCCCCGACATTCCGACGCCTCCCTCGACCCGCCACTTCACCGGCAGGCCATCGGCGGGCCAGCTTTCGATCAGCCCCGTTTCAGTGGAAATGCCATTCCGCCGCGGCCCCAAAAACTGCGGCCAGTCCTGGGTTTCAGATGGCGGCGTTTGAGCGAACAAACTGGCGGCGACGACCAGCAGCAGCCCGATTCCAAGTCCCGTGCGCTTGCGGAAACTCATGACAACAACCCTCGAAGGTGAAACCTTGGACCCGCGTGCAAGATAGTCGATTGCGGCGGCCAGATTCCAGCGGGCCGCCGACCCAGCGCCTAAAACCCCAGCCCGTTGCCAGTCAGGGCGTGGGCGCCAACCGTGCCGTCGGTAATGTGGAACATGCTGGGGAATCGCGCGCGCCAGGGGGCATTTCCCGCCGGGCAATACTGCCGGCTGTTCCCTTCGATCGCGGCGATGGTGGGCAGGCGGGCGGCGATGCTGGCTGAGTGCAAGAACGAATAGCCGGGGCAGCTCAGGTCTTGCACGCAGAGGAACATGCCGTATTTCTGGGCGGCGGCCCCCATGAGCAAGGCTTCGGTGTGCCCCTTGCAAGCCTTCAGCGCGACGCCGCTATACCCCTGCTCGCGGGCGAGTTGCAGGCTCTCCAAATCGACGAGCGACTCGTCGATGACCACCGGCTTGATGGCGGCGGCCCGGTGCATCTTGTTTTCAGGGTGTTGTTTCAGGTCGCGGTGCGTCGGCTGCTCGATGTATTGCACGCGGTCGATCGCAGCGGGAGATTGCTCGCGGAGCCTGGCGAGAAAATCGAGCAGATATTCGACGCCGCTGCATTTTTCGTTGAAATCGAGCGAATAGTGCCACGAACGTTGGCCGCGCTGGGCCTGGGCGGCCAACGCCACCTGTTCGACGCCAACGACGCGGGCCACGTCCCAAGCTAGATCATCGCCGTTGAGCTTGATCTTCAGGTGCGTCAGCCCGTCGCGCAGAATCCACTCGCCGAGCGTGTTGGGAAGGCCATCGTTCAACCTGGTCGCGATGTCCCCTTCGGTCAGCGGATCGAGCGCGCCGACCAGGTGATACAGCGGCATCTTGGCCTTGGGCTCGCGCAGGGTGTAGCGGTCGAGATACTCACCGGCGAATTCGGGAGTCAGGTAGTGCGCGAGGTCGTGGGCCACGAACTCGCGGCCCAGCAGGTTGTAGGAGTTGGCCCCCAGCGTTTTGCCAAACGCATCGTGAATCGCCGCCTCATAGGGGCTCGCCGCCACCATTTGCGCGAGTGGCGGCATGGCCTCGGAAAGACCGAGCGAGCCCGTGATGGAAGCGGCCAGCGACTCGTGGGTTTTGGCCAAATCGCGGGTGATGTCGAGCGGATGGCCAAACTCGCGATATTCGCCGACGACCGCCGCCAGCTTCTCGAAAAACTGCCGCATCGCGGCCAGCGACTGCGCGGGAGCCACCGTGCCGCTCGGCCAGGCCCAGACGTTGCCAATCGGCATCGAGCCAAACCCTTGGCCGCGCTGGCCGGAGCGGGTTTCCACCTCCAGACGAACATTGGCAATGACCACGTCGGTCACCACGCGGCCCCCAAACTTGATGGGCGATCGATAGTCGATCTGCTCCAGGTCGATCTGGCAACTGAGAAGGTGGATATCGGTGGGCTGGGGCATCGGCTCGGCTCCGAAAACGGGGTGCCGAGAGTATCCGCCGGTTGCGGACGACTGGCAACGGGCAGGCCTGAATCGCTGGCGATCGCGCGCGGTGTCAGTTTACGAGTCCGTTGCGAACGGCCCACACCGCGGCCTGGGTCCGGTCGGTCACGCCCACTTTCTTGAGCAGGTTCTGCACATGCTCTTTGACCGTCTCGTAACTGATATCGAGCGACTCGGCGATGCGCTTGTTCGTATCTCCCGCCACCAGCAGCTTGAGCACCTCTTGCTCGCGGCGAGTGAGGGGGATGTTTGCATCGTTGCGCGGGGACGCCAAGGCGCTGGTGACGCGCCGCAAATCTTCGCGGGTCCAGTGCGATTCGCCGCTGGCGGCCCGCTCGATCGCCGTCAGCAGGTCCCCCTTCGGCGTTCCTTTCAGGACATAGCCGGCCGCTCCCAGCGCCACGGCTCGGGCGACGTAGGTGGGGTTGTCGTGCCCAGAGAAAATCAGCACCGGCAAACCGGGGCGCTCGGCTTTGAGGCGGGCGAGCGTGGTGAGACCATCGCCATCGTCCAGGCGAACATCGAGCAGCACCAGATCAAGCTCCAGTTCTTCGATCTTCCGCAGCGCCTCGGCACCGCTCGTTGCGGTGGCGGCGATTTGCACGCCAGTATCCGCCAGCAAACTTGCCAAGCCCAGGCGAACGACGGGCTGATCCTCGACGAACAACATGCGCACAGTCATGGGATGCCCGCGAACGGACCTTCGCGGCCGAATCGGGATTTACCTGTGGGAGTCAACCCAGAACGAGGACCAGAAAGATGGGAGCGGCATCGCGCGCGGCTACAGCCGACTAGCACCACGACTTCCGCGACATTTTTGCCGAACTGGGAGTCATCGGACATCCCAGTGCATCAGACAATAGCCATTTGATGCTGTTTATACCACCAGAAAGTACTAATTACGGTTATGCGGAACACTGCAAAATCAGTTACTTTTGACCGCGACTTGCCCTCCGTTCGACTTGTTGAGTGCGATGGCCTGTGGAACTTGGTGGCTTGGCGATAGACAGGGAATTACACATTTAGCGGGCAATTCGCCGCCGCGACGCCACAACAGCCGGGTAGGGCTCCTATAATGCCGCTAATCTCGAATTCTGCCGCTGGGTGGTTCATGCCCCGTTCTCTGCTTGATTGTTTGGCCGCGGTTGGTGCTGCGCTGTTGGTTGCTAGCGGAGCCAGTGCCGCCGAAATGCTCTCGGCTGGCTATGGCGAGGCGGACATCACTCCCGCGCTCGATGGCAAGCG
>JANRLS010000137.1:0-11723 GCA_033762315.1 Pirellulaceae bacterium | reverse complement strand
ACTCGACCAGCATCGCTGCCGATCAGTACTTGGCCCATCCGGTGCCCGATGTTATTGCCGAGCGTCGCGTGATTCAGATCGCCCCAGGCTTTGCAGGCCAGCGCTTGGCGCTTCCCGAAGGAATCATGCCGACCGCCATCTGCTGGCTGCGGGACAAGTCGCTAGCGTTTTCCACGCTGAAGGGACAGGTTTACCTCGTTGACGACGACGACAGTGAGGACCCGGCGGACCCCCATTATTTGTTCGTGGATGGCTTAGCGACACCTTACGGAATTGGGACGAATAAATCCGGTCGAATCGAAGTGCTGACAAAAACCGCGCTTCTTCGCTTTTCCAACGGCGATTATCCACGGGCGGAAGAAGTCGAATACCAAGCTTCTGGCTGGGGAGTGACAAACGACTATCACGATTGGGCAATCGGATTGACGCCCGGAAAGGACGGCGAGCGCTATCTGGGCTTGCCATGCCAACAGGATGGCCGCAAGGAAGCCGCCGCCAAATATCGAGGACAAGTTCTCAAACTGGTTCCAAACTTCGACAAGGAGGGGAACCAACTTCACTACACCATTGAAACGGTCTCCACCGGCCACCGCTTCCCACTGGGCCTGGCGCTCAATCGCGCGGGGGATTTGTTCGTCACGGATAACCAGGGGAACTACAACCCGTTCAACGAGCTGAATCATGTTCGGCCGGGGGCATTTTTTGGCTTCGTGAACGCGATTGAAAAGAAGCAGGGAACCAAGCCGCCGCCGCTGGTGCCGCCGGCGATTGATATTCCGCATCCGTGGACGCGGAGCGTGAATGGGATTTGCTTCCTGGATACGCCGAAAGAATTGCTGGAGAAGATTCCGCTCGCGGAGCGAGCGGACTACAAAGTGTTCGGTCCTTTGGAGGGGCACCTCGTCGGCTGCGAATACGATAGCCGGCAATTGATTCGGATGACGCTGCAAAGGGTGGGAGATACCTATCAGGGGGCGGCGTACCCGTTGAGCATCCCGCCGCGGAACATCGAGGATGGCCTCTTGGGGCCGCTGGTCTGCGCGGTGTCGCCAAGAGGTGAGCTTTACGTCGGCAACATCCGCGATAGCGGCTGGGGGGCGGGCAACAATGTTGGCGACATCGTGAAGATCAAGATCGAGCCAGAGAAGCTCCCCGGCGGCATTCAGGAGGTGCGGGCGACGAGCGAGGGTTTTGTCATCGACTTCTTCCGCCCGGTCGATCGGGCCAAAGCCACCAACCCGGCGAATTACGCGCTCGCTTCCTACCGCCGCGAATCGACCTCGGCCTATGGCGGGCCGAACCTGGATCGTCGCATCGAAAAGCTGGCCGCCGTCACCCTGTCGGACGACGCCCGGCAGGTGTCGCTCCGGCTCAAAGAGCTGCGCCCCGGATTCGTTTATGAATTCCAGCTTCAGCCCCTCACGCGCGGAAAAGAGCTGTTTCATCCAGCCGAAGCGCATTACACGCTGCGGCAGATTCCCGCCGAGTGAGCCGCGCCGCTACGTTCGCTCGACCGAAAACTCGCTAAAGACCACGTCTTTTAGCAGCCGCTCTTTGAGCACGCGGTTGATGGCGGCGACGATTTCGGACTTAAAAAAGGCGAGGCTCGGGTCGGTCAGGTGTTCGATGTCGCTCTGCTGCACCAGCGTAATGATGGCGTCCCGAATCCGGTTGGCAAAGCCCGGCAGGGCGCTGTCGAATGCCGCTTTGCGCCCCTCCGGCAGCACACCAAACAGGTGAAAGCGAATGAGCAGCGAGCCTTCTCCTTCCCCCAGCGAGTGCGTGACGGTGAACGTCCCCAGATCGACCTCGACATAGCCTTGCGGGTCGTGCCGCTTCTCTTGATCTTCGATCAAGTCAAGCAGCTCCACCGCCTGCATCGCCGCCGGATGCTTCGGGGCCTCCGAGCAAGCGGCGAGGAGGGGCAGCAAGAATGCAACCGGAGCTAGAGATCGGATACGCGCGCTCATTCGCAAGTCTAGGTCATCGCCGACTGTTTCCGCCGATCAATCGATGGCCCGTAGTGACGATAATGCCGGTTATGCCGCCGCCGGCGCTTGCCGCAATTGGCTGGCGAGGTCCCGAATCTGCTGCTCGTAGGTTCGCCGTTCGGCTTGCCAGGAGTGCTGAGCCTGGCGGAAGCGCTCCTGCTCGCGGTCCAGCTCCAGCTCGCGCTCAACCAGCCGCTGGGCCTGCGCTTCGATTTCGGCCTGGCGGGCGGCGGTCCAGCCGCGGACGCCCTCGCGCAGTTGCGTCAGCTCGCGATGCTGCGCGGCGATTTTCTCGCCGAGTTCGACCAGTTCCGCGCGGCGGGCGCAGAGGTTGTCTTCTTCGATTCGATAGTGCTCGGCCAGCTTCAGCCGCAGGTGGGCGATGGCCTGCGTCACTTCGGCAGGGGAAAGGCGGCCGCTGAGCTGGGCCCAGGCTTGCTCGGCGACAAGCCGCATCTCGAGCGATTGCCGATGCAAGCCGAGAATTTCGCTGCGCACCTGCTCCAGCCCCTGCTTTTGCCGCTCCAGCCATTCTTGCCGGCCATCGAGGCGCAGGCGGCGGTCGTCCAGTTCGGTGGCGGCCATTTTCGCCCGCTCGTCGAGAGCCAGTTTCTGGCGGGTTTGCTCTTCTTGCCACGTCTGCCGGTCGGCCAAGAGTGCGGCCCGGTCGCGGTCGAGTTGGCGGGCATGTTCGGCGAGCAGCGACTCGGTCTCACGCAATCGCTCGTCGCGCTGGGCCGTTTCGGCCGCGAATTCTTGCGTTAATAGTTGCCCCTGCCGCGTCAGCTCAGCTTGTTGGCGCTGGCGCTCCTGCTCCCACATTTGCTGGGCATGGCGGAGGGCGACCGCCTGCCGGTCGAACTCGAATTTCCGCTCGCGGAGGTCGTTTTCCTTCAGTTGGCATTGCCGCTCGCGCTCGGCGAGCGATTGCTGTCGCGAATCATGGTCGTCCTCCGGATCGGCGGACAGGTCGTGGCCGGTCGCCTTCGCCTGCAAGTCCTCGATCTGGCGGCGGAGCGTCGTTTCGCGCTCCTGAAACTCGTGTTCCCGCTCGGCCAGCCAGAGCCGCGACGCCCGCAGGTCGGATTCGAGCTGCGCGACGCGGGCATTCAGCTGCGCTTCGCGGCGATCGACATCCCGCAGCCGCTCGCGCAGATGCCCAGCCAGCTGCGCGGCCTGCAATTGCAACTGCTCGCGGCGGATTTCCGGATCGTGCCCCAGCGCGGCCGCCAGCACTTCGGGCGAAGGCTCTTCGACAACCTCCAGCATCGCCTGCCCGAAGGCGACCGGATCGGGGGGCTCGCCGCCGGGGGCAGGTTCGGCCGCGACCGTGTGCGGGGCATCGATCCGTCGCCGCGGTGCGATACGGGCTCCCGCCTCGCCCTCTTGGTCCGGACCGGCGACTTCGGTGAACGATGGCATGACTGGCACCCCGCATGGTTTTGCCGGCAAAGTCGGCGCAGGCGGCAAAGTTTCCCCAGACTTACATCGGCAGCCGCCCCGCCGGAATTCAACCTGGGTACGGAATCCTTCGCAATCCACCACCTGCGAGGGGGGCGACTCCGAGTCAATTCGCCTGCTAGCTACCCAGCCGCACGCGCTGAACCTCGTGGTTCACCAGCCATTGCAAGAAGGCTTCGTGCTCGTCGGTCAGCTCGATCTCGGCCTTGTTTTCGGCATCAAGGGGCGAGACGACATAGACCACCAGTTCGTCCAGCCAGCGGCGGGCCTCGTCCAGGTCGATCCAATATTCATTTTCTCTCAGCGGCGGCACGCCCCGGTCGCCCGGCAGCGTAGTGAAGAAGACAATCTCCATCCGGAACCGGTCCGGCATCGTAAGCGGCGGCACATGGGGCTGATCGACGGCGTGGACGAGCATGTTTGGCTCCTTACCGCGTGGCGACAGTCCCTCAACCGTCAATTTCGGTCGCGACCGCGAGCACTTGTGGTAGGCTTTATAGCATGGCGGGATGTTCCGGATCGAGTAATTGCGGAGCGCTCTGATGATTGCCGTCGAATTCGAAACGCAAGTCACGGACGGAAAGATCGAGATTCCGCCCGCCCATCGCGATGCCTTGCGGGGCTCCGTGCGGGTCATCGTGCTTTCCAACCCACGGCAGCCCGGTCCATCGCTGATCGACGAACTGCTCGCGAATCCGCTGCCGATTCCGAATTTTCAGCCTTTGACGCGAGACGAGGCCCATGAACGAGGGTGAGCGGTCGTTCATTGATACGAATGTCTGGCTCTACGCATTTCTGGCTTCTCAGGACGCGGCCAAACATGCTGTCGCCACGCAGATCGCCGGAATCAGCTCCACCGTTGTGAGCACCCAAGTTGTGAGCGAGGTGGCAGTCAACCTGATTCGAAAAGGGGCCTTCACGGAATTGCAGGTGCGAGCCCTGATCGAGTCGTTTTATGAAAAGTGCGCGGTTGTGGGAATTGATCGCGAAGTTCTGTTGCTGGCGTCCAATCTACGTGAGCGGCTGTCATTGTCATACTGGGATAGCACCATTGTAGCCGCCGCATTGCACGCCGGCGCAAACGTCCTTTACACAGAGGACATGCAGCACGGCTTGACGGTTGACGACGCACTCTCCATCGTCAATCCGTTTCTCCAGACCTGACCGCTGCCGCCGCTTACTCAAACACCATCAGCCCAAAACCCTCCGGCCGGACGGCAATGGCGGCGGGCTGAGTGGCGGCTTGCAGGCCCAGTTGCGGCACCACGCGCTGGATGCCGGCGGCCCAAACGTCGCGAACTTGCGGCTTTCTCGGCCCGAGTTCGACCAGCGGAATGGCCGCTTCGGCGGTCCACCACTGGTCGTCGCCGCCGGCCGCGACAAACCACTGCGGGTTCCAGGTTGTGTCGCCGTGGCAGCTTTCGGCCGGAAAGCCCCGATGATCGAGCGCGAGCCGCCAATAGGTGGCGTAATCGCGGTCGATGTCGAGGAGCAGGACAACGTGATCGCGGGCCGCCAGGTCGCTATCGCGCGGCCGAGGCTTCGCATCGGCGGCATAATCGACCCGCGGCGCCTTCCGGCAACTGATCGCCAGATACAGAAACTCGTCGTCAAACGCCAACACCGCCGCGGCGGGCAGCTCGGCATCGGCCGAACCCAGGCCGGTCAGCGACACCGGCTTGGCCACCTGCCAGAGCGGATCGTCGAGGCGACCGTCGAGCCGCGGCTTTTGCAGGGCCGTCACCACCGGCAGCAGCTTCTTTGGCGTCATTTCGCTCGCGGTCGTCAGCCATTGCTCGGCCAAGGCGCAGGCTCGCCAGGGATTGTCACTCGCCAACGAGGCCAGGCTTTGCAGCAGCCGTTCGGCCGTGCGCGGCTGGCCGGCTTGGCGCTGGGCGACGGCATGCGAAAACCGAAACGCCGGGTCGGCAAACAGGGTCGGCCTCGTCCGCTCGACCTGCGTGGCAAGGGCAATTGCATGACCCGCCCGCTCAACTGGCGTCATCGTCGGAGCGGCACTACTAAAGTGCCCGACTTGAGCGAAGTTTGCCTTCTGCGTCCGGTCGGGCCGGCCCGATTTCTCGTCCTCCGCCGCATCGCCGACAGCCGGGGCCAGCGGGTTTCCCTCTTCGCGATTGCTGCTCGCGGCCACCAGTCGCGTGCTGAATTTCGTGTCGCGGCGATTGCGCCATGCCATTTCGCCGCTGGCGTAATACTGCAACAGCCACAGCGCGGCGGCATCGGCCAGCGGCGTTTGCGGATATTTTTCCACCAGCCGGCTGAGCACGTCCGAGGCCAGCTCGCTTTGCCCTCCCTGATGATAGCGCTGCGCGAGTTGCCACAGGATTTCGCCGCTTTGGCGTGGCGGCAGCCCGCCGGTCAGGTCGTCGATTTGGCCGAGCCAACTCCCCGCCGCCGCGCTCCCATCCAGCTTGGCCAGCAATTGCTCGACGTTGTGCCGCTTTTGAGCCAGCTTGCCGAGCTGCTCTAAATCGCCCGCCGCGGGGGTCGCCAGAATCCGCCGCGCCTCGCCCCCCGGCGAAAGCAAGATGCCGCTCAGAACGTCGCGGCGGCCCGCTTGCTGCGGCAAGGGATCAACGAGCAGCGCGAGCCCCACGTTGCCGCGACTTCCCACCAGGTCGCGATGCATAACGCCGCGCCCCAACTCGGCCATGTCCGCCAGCGACCTTCCCAGCCGCGGCGACCACTGGGCCGGCGTGATATTCACCACCCCTTGCTTGCCGGCGGGAAGCGTGGTGAAGACCTTCTTTACCTTCCACGCGGCGAGGCCCGCCAGCGTGATCTGATCGGAATAGGCGGTCGGATCTCCCGCCTTCATCACCGCGGCCAGCGTCATCTGATTGGTCAGATGCGCGAGCGGATTGTCCCCGCGCGGGCTGACATCCTCGGTCACGATCACCTCCGGCCGCCATTGCCGAATCCGTCGCACCAGGTGCTCCTCCAGGCGCTTTGCGGCCTGACCGTCGCTCGCCAGATTCCAGCGGGCGAGCACCGTGTCGGTCGTTTGCGGCAGGCCGATTTCGCGCAGCGGAAAGCGCCACGAAACATCCGCCGCCGAGCCACCGGCCGCGACGATCCCCTCGTGCGCGCGCCGCGCTAGCGACAGCTCCTCGCGGCCAGCGCCCGGCTCTTGATCGCGCCGGCCCAGGATCTCGACCGCGGTCAGATATCCCTCGCTGGCCGCTTGCTGCACCACCAGCTCCAGTGGCACGCGCGCGGGATCGCTGAAGATGCCCAGGAGCGCGGCCCGCAAGCCTCCGGTGTGCTGCGGCAGCCAGGTTTTGCCCCCGTTGCGGGTGTGCAAGATCGTGCCGAGCGCGCCGACCGCCCAGCCCCGATATTCATCGAGGAAAAAGAGCGCCCGGAGCGGCGCGGTTTGATCGGTGCGAAAGGTCTCCCAGGTTTGGCCCCCGTCCGGCGAATGGACGACGCAGGTTCCCGGCGCGCCGGCGATCCAGACATGGTTGCCCCGCACGGCGAGCGCGCGGAAGTCGATTTCGCTAGTCGCGATATCGGGCAAGCGCCCAGGCGGCCCGGTCCAGGTGAAGCCAGCATCGGCGGTGGTCAGCACCAGGCCCCCATCGCCGACGAGCCAGCCGCCAACTTCGCCCGTCAGTTGCATCCGCCGCAAAAACCGCGAGCCGAGGTTGGGGGTGCGCGTCGGGCGGATCTCGTTCGCGGTGACGAGCCCGAGCGTTCCTCCCCAGCCGGCAACCGCGCCGCTGCGCGGATCGCGAAAGTCCCCCGTCACCCAGCCGAGCGTTTCCCCCTTAGGAACCGGAGCCCAAGTGCGGCCGCCGTCGTCGGTGCGAAAAACGCCCGAGGGAAACAGGCTCGCCGCCTCGCCGATGGCCCAGCCTGCTTTGGCATCGAAGAATTTGGCGTGCGTCAGGGCGGGGAGCGTGAGGCCCGGCGTGTTTTGCCAGGTGCGGCCGCCGTCGCGCGTGCGCAGGACGACACCGTGCGTTTCGTGCGTGTAAGGCTGCGTCCAGCCGCCGACCACCCAGCCGATGTTGGCGTCGAAAAATTGCACCGCTTCCAAGCGGCAGGCGACCCCGGAGTTTTGCAGCTTCCACGACCGGCCGCCGTCGGCCGTGTGCCAGATGACACCCCGATCGCCCACCGCCCAACCCCGATCCGCATCGAGGAAGGTGATGGCGGTCAGCTCCGCGTCGGGCAGCATCTCCGGCCCGGAGGCTTCCGGCTGGGCGAGCGCAGTCGTCGCGAGCAGCGCCGCCGCCGCCAAAACCATCGCTTGTCTCTCAATTCTCGACATCACCCTCATGCTGCTGACTCCTGACGTCTGACCCCTTTCCCCTGACCGGCCGGATCATAGCTATCCGCCGCCCCCCGCCCTACACCGATCCTCATTGCCCCAGCTGCCGGGGACTGTCATAATTCCAAGCAACTTTCCCAGCCAACGCATCACAGGAATTCCCCATGTTGCCCAACCTCTCTCGGCGACGTTTTCTCGCCATTTCCTCGGCCGCCGCGGCGGGGGCAAGCCTGTTCGACCTCCCCGGAGTGCTCCACGCCGCGGGACTTGCCGATGCGAGCGATCCCTTTGGCGGGTTTCCGGTCGGCGTGCAAAGCTATTCGCTGCGGAACTTCAACACCGAAGAGGCGATTCGCCATCTGCAAGGGCTGGGAGTTCACTACGCCGAGTTCTATAGCAAGCATCTCGATCCCAAGGCGAGCGACGAGAAGCTGGCCGAAACGCTGAAGCTCCTCTCCGCGGCCCAGATCAAGCTGGCCGGCCACGGCGTGCATGGCTTCGGCAAGGACCACGAAAAAAACAAGGTTCTGTTCGATTTCGCCAAGCGGGCGGGCGTCAAGGTGCTGACCGCCAACCCGACCCCCGACTCCTTCGACAGCCTCGACAAACTCGTCGCCGAATACGACATCCGCATCGCGATCCACAACCACGGCCCGAATTCCTTGTTCGACAAGCTCGCCAGCGTCACCAAGGCGATCGCCGGCCGCGACAAGCGTATCGGAGCCTGCGTCGATTGCGGACATTTCCTCCGCAGCGGCGAAGACCCGGTCAAGTGCGTGCTGGAACTCGGCGACCGCGTCTATGGCTGCCACATCAAGGACGAAAAGGAAACCGGCACCGCGAAGTCGTCGAACGTCGTCATCGGCAAGGGGCATCTCGATGTCGTCGGGCTGTTCAAGGCCCTCAAGCAAGTGAAGTTTCCCGCGGATGGCGCGCTGTCGCTCGAATACGAGGCAAACCCCGCCAACCCGATCGCCGACATGCAGGCGTGTCTCGAAGTGGCCAAGGAAGCGATCGCCAAGGTGGGCTGATCGCCATCCACCGTCAATTTCAGGAAGATATCTCATGTTGCTTTCAAGCCTGCTGGCCGCGCAATTCTGGTACATGGTCCCGCTGCTCGTGTCGGTTAGCCTCGTCTATGGGGCGACGCGCCACGAACTCCCTCGGCCAATCCTCTATCACGCCTGGCAAACGGCCCTCTGGATGCTGATTTTCATGGGGTCGATTTTCATCGTCCTCTGGCTCGTCTCGCTGACCGTTTGACCCGCGTCTCATGCCTCACGACGTGCTTGTCCTCGGCGCGGGAGCGGCCGGACTGCTGGCCGCCACCATCGCCGCCGAGCGCGGCCGCCGCGTGCTCCTTGTCGAGAAAAACCCCCGGCCAGGCGTGAAAATCCTGATGTCCGGCGGCACCCGCTGCAACCTGACCCAGGCGACCGACAAGGCGGGCATCGTGCGGGCCTATGGCTCCCAAGGGAACTTTTTGCACTCCGCCCTCGCCGCCCTTGGCCCCGCCGACCTTGTGAAGCTGATCGAAGACGAAGGAGTGCCGACGAAGGTCGAGGAAACCGGCAAGATTTTTCCCGTCAGCAACCGGGCGACCGATGTGCTTGAGGCCCTGCTCGCCCGCTTTCGCCGCGGCGGAGCGGAACTGGCTCTGGGCGAACCGGTGTCGCGCATCGAGCGGACCGCCGCTCCTGAAGCCGGCTTTCGCGTCGTCACGAGCCACCGCGAGCTGGCCGCGCCCAGCGTCATCGTCACCGTCGGCGGCATGTCGTATCCCGGTAGCGGCACGACCGGCGATGGCTACGCCTGGGCCCGCGACCTGGGGCATACGATCGCTCCGCCCCGGCCGGCACTCGTGCCGCTGACCACCAGCGAACCCTGGGTCCGCGGCCTGTCGGGCATCACGATCCCCGATGTCGCCATCCGCCTCTGGCCGAGCTCGACCCCCGCCCCCACCAAAATCAAGCCGCTCGACGAGCGCCGCGGATCGCTGCTGTTCACGCATTTTGGCCTCTCCGGCCCGGTGATTCTCGACATCAGCCGCGGCGTCACCGCGCTCGCCGATCCGAACCAGGCGGAGCTCGCCTGCGACTTCCTGCCGGACCTCGCCGAGCCCGCCCTCGACGATGAGCTGCGCCAGGCCGCCGCCCGTGACGGAAAGCGCCACATCGCCGGCATCCTGGCCGAGCGGCTGCCGCGACGACTGATTGAAGCCCTGCTGCAAAATCTCGGCCTCGCCAGCGACCTGCGCGGAGCCGAACTCGCCAAAGCGGCCCGCCATCGGATCGTTCGCGCCATCAAGGCCACGCCCATTCCCATCACCGGCACGCGCGGCTTCGCCAAAGCGGAAGTGACCGCCGGCGGCGTCGCGCTCGGCGAGGTCGATTCGCGGACGATGCAAAGCAAGCTCGTCCCCGGCCTCTACTTCGCCGGCGAGGTGCTCGACCTCGACGGCCCCATCGGCGGCTACAACTTTCAGGCCGCCTTCAGCACCGGGATGCTTGCGGGAAAACACGCCTGACGCCCTCTAATTGCGTCAACCAAATCGCGATTCGGTCAGCCTTCTTGCAACTGCTTTCCCATCAACCACTTCGGTGCGATTATCAGCCACCCGTTTGCTGCCGGCTTACTATAGTTACAAGACTTTCGCCCCCGCCGAGATAAGGCCCCTCAGGTAGGCCCCTCGCTCCGCGAGAGGCCCCACCGCCACCGCGCGCGGCCGGAAATCCCTTTGGAGGGCAAGGCACCCACCGCACCGCCACCCTTGGTGCCCGAGTCTCCGGAACCCGTTGGTCCCGTCGTAGGCGACTCTCCCGACCTCGCCATTCCCCCCTTCTGGCTACCCGCTCTTGGTTTCCACTCCGGTTGCCCATTGGAGGCCATTTTCTCAAGCTAAGTGATTCCCCCGCAAGCACTTAAGGTTAGTTTCCACGTTTTCACCCCTCGTGGAAACCTGCGCGGCCAGCCGGCCGCAAAATCTTCGGGAAAATCGCACTTTTCGTCCGCCGTTGGCTTCCAAAATCGAGCATCATGGGGGTTTCTGGAAACCTGGTGGTTTTAATCCTCGAAAGAGGGGCCTCTCCAAGCCTTCTTCCGCACCGAATTGTCAAAGATCGCCGGCGGAAGACCCGTGCCTCATGGAACTACCTTTCCGTCCACGTATTAAACGCTTTCGTTCACTAAAAGTACTCAGCAAAATCTCCACCCCGCCTCATTTTCTGGAAGATTTTTCCTCTCGTCGGGCCCGCGTCTCGCCTGCCCTATCGTCGTGGGGCAGGCGTCTCGCCTGCCGCGATTCCCACTTCCCCCATCCCCTGCCCAACACCGCCATACTTGGCCCGCCAGGTTTAGCCCGCACCGCATTCCTTCCCCGGCCACACGATTTGCCACCCGCCGCGCGATTCTGGATTCGGCCCGCTTCAACCCCGTTCCTCGCGCCCCACCCCCCCAAAGAAAAAGCCCTTCGACGTTTTCGCCGAAGGGCTCGAAATCAAAAATAGTCGGGGTGACAGGACGCCATTAGAACTGTTTCTTGGCAGTTTGGGCAAGTGGGAGCAAGCAGAAGTGCGAGCGGTGTCGCGGGTTGTGGAGAAATCGTTGCGGTGAAGCGTATAGCGGAACCGGATGGGGCTTGGCAATGCTAGCGGAATGGAGGGATCAAAGGGGTCAGGCTTCATTTTCTGGGGCGGCCGCGGGGGCGGAGGGTGCTGGCGAGGCCGAGTTTCGTCGTGACTGCCTGTTGCCAGGACTCGCTGCCGTACGGCGCGCCGCGCTCCCCGCAGCGTCGCAGGGCGAGCAGTTCCATGTCGGTCTGGGGCGCGGCGACATGCGACAGCCAATTCCGCCCGCGCGGCACGGGGCCCTCGTCGTACCAGGCGGGGCGCGGCTGCGAGGCCCGAATCGCGAGCGAGTTCCACCGCCAGCCGTCCACCGCGGTCACCAAGCCGGCACGGTACGGATTGCGTTCG
>JANRLS010000136.1:0-33451 GCA_033762315.1 Pirellulaceae bacterium | reverse complement strand
CCCCTGTCGGTTCTCTCTTACCCAAATTGTCAAAGATCGCCGACGAAATGCCCGTGCCCGATGGCACTACATGGTCGTCCATGTATTAAACGCTTTTGTCCACTAAAAGTACTCAGAAAAATCGCCGGCCGCGCCATTTTTCTCAAGATTTTTTCCGTGGGGGCTTCCGTCGGGCAGGCGTCCCGCCTGCCGAGTCTTGCAGCACCCCACGCATCCATCCATCGCTGCCGGACTTGGCCGGGTTTTGAGTACGCGATGCCAAACGCCCGCCGCAGTCGGTCTCTCCTCAGTCGCGAGAGCGACGCGGGTGGCCAAGGTTGCTTGCAACCTTCGGCCGGCAAGAGGCATGGTAATCGACGTTTGCGGTCTTTGCGTCACCACGTTGGCACAGGGCCGGCCGCAAGCGCGGGTCAATGCGAAACGTACCGTTGGGCATGTGCCTCTTGCTAATCCAGTTTGCAAGCAAACTGGATTACCCGCTTACCAAGGCGACTACTGCTTCGGCACTTCAAAATTCTTCTCCGCCTTCTCCTTGGCAAACTCCACCTTCGTTTGATACGGGACGAAAAGAGGCTGGCCGTCGGCGAGGGTTTCCCCTTCCATCTGCGTGGGGACGCCGTCGTAGCCCACGATTTTGACCGTATAAGCCCCGCCGACCACCCCCGCTTCGAGGCCGGTGCTGTAGCGGCCGTTTTCAATCGGCGCGCCGCCGCCGGGACCGCTGTTGCCGGCATCCGCATCGGGCTCGAAGGTGATAAAACCCTTGGGCACCGGCTGGCCGTCAAACGTGACGTTGCCGCTCACTGGATAGCGCGTCGGGCCGCTGCCGGCGTTCTCGCAGCCGGCGAGCACCAGGCAGGACCACCCCGCCAGGACCACCAGGGACGCCGAGAAAACTTCGCAGCCAGTCCAGCGCAAACTCATGGATGAAAACCTCCGCTGGGCAGGCCATCGTCGCGGCGGCCCAATTGGCGATACAGGTTGAGGTCGATGTTCTGACTGACAAAATGGACCGAACCATCGACCAGCGCGAAGTGGCAACCCCCGTTGTGGAAGCTGCTGAAGCCGCGCGTATCGTGAACCCCTTGGGTCTTGTAAAGGTTGATGGCGTCTTGCGCCCCGGCCAGGTTGCGGGCATACGCGCAGCCATCTTGCTTGGCGCTCGTCCCCCACGAGGCATTCCCATAGCGCGATTCGCCGAGCAGAAAGACATTCGCCGTCCCATCGGTCACGTTCTGAAAGCCGAGCCTCGACCCGCCAAAGAGCACGCCCGAAACATACATCGCGCGCTCATTCGGCGGACTGCACGTGGTATTGCCGCAGTCGGGGGCGGCGCCGCCCCCCTGCACGCCAAAATAGCTGGACCAGTATTTCCCCCGGTTGGTGTTGGTCACCCCCGCGGCGATGTCGTCACGAACGTCGGACGGGCACTGATACATCTTCAGCGGCACAATCCGGGCGTCGTTCGGCCCCGCCATCTGGTTGCTGTCGTCCTGAAAGGGGACGTTGAAATCAAAACTCTCGTACAGCCCCTTCTGCTCGGCAAACGGGAGGATCAGCACCGTCCAGGGGGTGCCTTGGTTGTTATTGGTCTTATTGGTTTGGCACCAGGTGGAAGAGCCCAGCACGCCCGGATTGTTCGAGATATATCCCGGCGGAAACGTGCGGAGCGTGTCGTGATAATTATGAATCGCGACGGCCAGTTGCTTGAGGTTGTTTTTGCACTGCGTGCGGCGGGCCGCCTCGCGCGCCGCCTGGACCGCCGGCAAAAGCAGCGCGACCAGCACGCCGATAATGGCAATCACGACCAATAACTCGACCAGGGTAAAACCTGGTCGCCGAGGTGCTGTATGCATCGCGAGAGGCTCGAGGGAGAGTTCGAACCGGGACAACGAATTCAAGTATCGCGCCCGCGCCGACTGACCGCAATCAATTCGCGCGCGGGTCGCGCTGCTCTACGGCAAACCGCAGAGGGGGAACAAGTCCAGCCCGCAGCCCATGCGCCCGACTACGCCCCGTATTTGCCCAGCCGGCCTGCATTGGAGAGGGCCAGCGTCATCAGATACTTGGCCTTGAATTGCCCCAGGCCGCCGTGGACCGACGTGTTCTCGCCAAACGTCGTGTGGCCGTCGGGCCGGCAGCAGTCGGAAACGAGCAGCGTGGGAACGGGATGCCAACTGTGGCTTTTCAGGTAGCTGGGGGTGCTGTGGTCGCCGGTGACGATCAGCACCTTGGGATTGAGTGCCGTGATGCGGGGAATCGCGGCATCGAGCTCCTCGATCCGTTTCACTTTGGCGTCGAAGTTGCCGTCTTCCCCGGTGCTGTCGGTGTATTTGAAGTGGATGAAGAAGAAGTCATACTTGCTCCAGTTCTGTTCGAGCGTCGTCATCTGCTCGGCCAGCGTTTGGGCTTTGCCGACGATCTCCATGCCCACGAGGCTGGCGAGTCCCTTATACATCGGATAGACCGCGATCGCCGCCGCTTTGAGGCCATAAACCTCTTCATACGTCGGCAGGTCGGGCCGGGCCGCAAAGCCGCGGAGGGTGAGGCCGTTGGCCTTTGGCTGGCCGGCGAGCAGTTTGGTGGCGGCGGCGATCCACTGGTTGGCCACCTCGGCCATCTTCTCGCTCCCCGCGGCATGCGCGTGGGCCGGCAGCGGCGGCACGCCGGTCGCTTGCGGGTCGGTGTCTTTCACGTCCCCTTTCAGCCCCGGACCCCGGAAGACAACGACAAACCGATGCTCTTTCACCGGCTCGACGAAGATCTCGTAGCCGGGAACCTTGGCCTCGCGGAGCTTGATCGCCAGCGGGGCGCTTTCCTCGGTCGCGATGCGCCCCGCTCGGCGGTCGCTGATTTTGCCGGCCCCATCGAGCGTGCAGAAGTTGCCGCGGGCCGCCACGTCGCCCGGCTGCAACTGAAAACCGATGCCGGTCGCCTCCAAGGCCCCGCGGCCGATCATGTACTTCACCGGGTCGTAGCCAAACAGGCCCAAATGCCCCGGCCCGCTCCCCGGCGCAATGCCGGGACAAACCGGAATGCTGCCCCCCTGCACGCCGATCTTGGCCAGGGCGTCGAGGTTCGGCTTCTTGGCCGTTTCGAGTTCTGTTTTGTCCCCCGGCGTCAGCGGCAGCCCTCCCAGGCCGTCGGCGACGAGCATCACGATTTTGGAGTCGTTTTTGACGAACAGTTCGCGGGTTAGCGTGTGGATGTCCATGGGGAAGAGCTAGGGCTAGGGGCTAGGGCTGGGGAAGAAGGGAGCCGGGGTCAGGGACCGGGCCGAGAGAGGTGGACTCTGTTTTCACCGAAAACGGGCGATTCCACAAGGACCGCCGCCGCTGTCGCCGATTCGCTCCAAGAGCTATGCTAACAGTTGTCCTCTGTCCCCTGAACGCTGTCCCTTGGCTCCTGTCTCCCAGGATTCCACCATGCATCGCTTCTCTGTCGTCTCGGCAATAGCGATCGGCCTCTTCGCCGGCATGTTTTCCGGCGAACTCGCCGCCCAAACGCTCTTGCGCTGGCAATTGGCCGAGGGAGATTCGCTCGCCTTGTCGGTGCGCCAAGAGACGCAGTCGGTCGTCGTCTTCAGCGGCAAGGAGACGAAGACCACTATCGACCTGACGATGGAGCTAGGTTGGCAAGTGACGGCAGCAAGTGAAGATATTTTGACGGTAAAGCAAAAGGTAAAGCGGATTGTGCTCAAGCTGAATTCGCCGGCAGCGGGAGCGATTGAATTCGATTCCCAGGCCCAGGCCAATTTGATCGGCCCGGCCCGCACGGTTGCCGCGACGGTGAGTCCGCTCGTCGGGGCCGAGATCGAAATCACGCTCGACCGCCGCGGCCAAGTGACCGGCGTGAAGCCCCTCGGCGAAGCGGCCGAGAAGCTGCTCGCCGGCGGCAAAGACGACGAAGGGGCCGGCTCGGCCCAAGCCATTCAGCAACTCCTGCGGCAGCCGCTGGCGATCTTGCCGGAGAAGCCGGTGGCAATAGGAGATTCGTGGACGACGACCAGCGACCTTGCCGCGGCGGTGGGAAAATTCCAGCAGGAAATCGTTTCGACCCTGGCGGGGGAAGTCGAAGAGGGGGGACAAAAGCTGCTCAAAATCGACCAAAAGTGGACCCTGACCCCTGCCGATCCCGCCGCCAAGCCCAAGCTGACGCTCAAATCGCACCAGCAGACCGGCACCCTCCTCTTCGCTGCCGCCGCCGGCCGCCTCGCCAGTGCCGAGCAGACGCAGAAGCTCGTCACCGAGCGGCCTTATCGCGAGACAACGATTGTCGTCACGCTTAGCAGCACTCAACAGACGACCGTGAAAGCCGTGCCGAAACCGTAGCAGGCTCTCGTAGGCCGCATGTGCACCGCGAAATGCACCCCCCTCGGTGTGGCGTATTCCGCTCCTACGCCCTTCTTTTCTGGCAGTCCCCCGCAGCCTGCCGGCGAGCGGCTACCCCATCAATTCCCGAATCGGCGTGGGGTCGCTCACCAGATGCACGGGGCGGCCCTCGTGGGTGTAGTAAATCTTGTTCGGGTCCATGCCGAGCTTCGTGTAGATCGTGGAGACGAAGTTCTCGGGAGAGAGCACGCGCTCGATCGCGGCAAAGCCTTTCTTGTCGGTCGCCCCGATCGCCTGCCCGCCGGGAGTGCCACCGCCGGCAAACAGCACGCTCATCGCGTTGGCCCAGTGGTCGCGGCCGGCATCTTTGTTGATTTGCGGCGTGCGGCCGAATTCGCCTAAGGCGATGACCATGGTCGTCTCCAAAAGGCCCCGCTCGTCCAAATCGGCAAGGAGGGCGGCGACGGTGTTGTCCCACCCCGGCATGCGGGTATTGAAGGCGTTGAACAGGTCGCGGTGATGGTCCCAGCCGCCGTCATAAAGCGTGATGAACGGCACCCCCGCCTCAACCAGGCGCCGGGCGAGCAGCGCCCGCTGGCCAAAGGCGCTGCGGCCGTAACGCTCGCGGGTGGCGGCGGGCTCGCTGTGAATGTCGAATGCCTTTTGAGCCTCGCGCGAGGTAACAAGCTCGTACCCTTGCTCGTAGAACTTATCGACATCCCGCACCGGATCGGCCGCGGCATCGTCTTGGAGGCGGACCATCCGATCGACCAGTTGCCGCAAGTCTTTGCGGCCCAAGAACCGGCTGCCATCGAGACCGCTGGGCAGGGCGACATCGCGGATGCGGAAATCGGGGTTGTCGGGGTTATCGCCGACGACAAACGGCCCATACTGCGCGCCCAGGAAATTCGGCCCGCCGCTGCGCGACACATCGGGCATCGAGAAATAAGCCGGCAGCCCCGGCGGCGCGCCGCATTCGCGAGCGACGGCGCTGCCCAGGCTGGGATGAAAGCTGACAAACGCCCCGCAGCCGACGGGAATCCGCGGCGGCGCGCCGGTCATCATATAGTGGTTGCCCGCGCCGTGGTTCCCCTGATCGTGGCGAATCGAGCGGATCACGGCGAACTTGTCGGCCAGGGCGGCCAGCTTTTGCAGGTGCTGCGAGAAATGGACGCCGGGAATCTTGGTGGAGATCGCGTCGAACTGGCCGCGAAACTCGGCCGGGGCTTCCGGCTTGGGATCGAACGTTTCGTAGTGCGAAGGGCCGCCATCTTGCCAAATCAGGATGCACGCCTTCGCCTGCCGCTGCCGGGTGGGCCCGGCGAGTGCCGTGGCCCGCAGCGCGCCGACGAGGCCGCCAGCGACAAGACCCGAGAGGCCCAGTTGGAGGCAATCGCGGCGGGTGTAGCCTTGGCAATTGGTGTAGGTGGTCATGATTTTCCTCGCGTGGGGCAGGCGTCTCGCCTGCCGAGATTTTTCAAGGCAGGCGAGACGCCTGCCCCACGAATCAATCCTTGAAAATAAACTCCGGCGTATTCAAGAGCGCCCACAGCAGGTCTTCGGTCGCCCGGCGGCGGGTCATCTCCGGCTCGGCAAACAACCGGCGACCGATGTCTCGCTCCGCGTCGTCAGGAAAACGGCAATAAACGAGCAGATAAATCTCTTCGACGATCTGGTCGGGAGAACGGTCGCTCGCCGCCAGCCGCGCCGCCTGCCCGGCATCGGCAGTGACGCGGCTATGCAATTGTGGGGCGTTCATCAGGTGCAGGGTTTGCGTGACCGTCGTATCGGTCGTTCGTTCGCAGGGAGGATCCTGATTCGGATTCGGCCGGCCGAACGTGTCAAGAAACACCGACTGCACGCGGGTCGTCCAGATTTCGTTCGCCCGCGAGCCGGCGGGCATCGCGGTGAACGTTTCAGGCACGCCGCTAATGTCGCTCACCGCGCCGGCCAGCACTTCGGCCCGCAGGCGAGTGCGATAGTGACGCGAATAGTTCTGCCGGTCGGCGATGTTGCGTTCGCCAGGGAGCGAGCTCAGGGCATACACCCGCGAGGTGCAAATCGTCCGCAGCAAGTGTTTCAGGTCGAACTTCGCCCCGCGCAAGTCGGCCGCCAGGGCTGCCAGCAGAGCGGCGTTTGTCGGCGGGTTCGTCGCCCGCAGGTCGTCGATCGGCTCGACCAGGCCCCGTCCCATCAGATCGGCCCACAGCCGATTGGCGATAGTCTGGGCGAAAAACGGGTTATCTTCGCCGGCGATCCACGCCGCCAGAGCCTCGCGCGGGTCGCTCCCTTCGGCGATCGGCGGAGCCTGCCCGAAGAGGGGCCGCGGCGACATCGCTTCGCCGGTGAGCGGGTGCGAGACGGTCGCCTTCCGCCGTCCGCCTCCGGCCAGAATGATCTCTTCGCCCCCGGAAATCGGCGGCGACAGGCCCGTCCCCTTGAAGCCCATTTGCCCGAACCAGGCGGCGAAGCTGTAGAAGTCGTCTTGCCCCCACTTCTCGAACGGATGATGGTGGCACTTCGCGCATTCCAGGCGAATGCCGAGGAACAACTGACTCACCAGCGTGGTGATTTCGACCGGCTCGCGGCGGTCGCGAAACAGCACGGCCGCGCCGTTTTCCCAGGTGCTTCCTTGGGCGGTGACGAGCTCACGGACGAACTGGTCGTAGGGCTTGTTCTGCCGAAAGCTCTCGCGAATCCAGGCGTCGTAGTTCATCACCGCCTTGACGCCGACGCGATACGGATTCGGCCGGAGCAAGTCGGCCCATTTGCCGGCCCAGTGATCGGCATATTCGGGCCGGGCGAGCAGTTCATCCACCAGCCGCTCGCGCTTGTGCGAATCGCCATCGGCCAGGAAGGCGCGGGTTTCGTCGGGCGTCGGCAGCCGGCCGATCAGGTCCAGGTGGACGCGGCGCAGGAACTTGGCGTCGTCCGCCGGCGGCGAGGGAGTAATGGCGAGCGTTTTCAGCTTGGCCCAAACGAGGTCGTCGATGAAGTTGGCGCGCGGCAGGGCGGCATAAACGTCGTCGGGGACGGTGCCGGCCAGGGGGATCGTGATATTGGTGGTGACGATCAGGTTCATATAGCGGGACATGATCGTCGCCTCGCCGGCGATGGTGCCCGCGGTCACCAGCCCGGTGGGACTGGCGGCAACGAGCCCCGCTTCGCTCGACTGATACTGCGTCAGACTGGTCACATCGCGATGGGTGCCGTCGGAATACGTCGCGGTGACCGCCAGCTGCACGGTCTCGCCCGGTCTTAGGAACCGCTCGGTGGGCAAAACCGCGACACTCACCAGTTTTGGTTCATTGGCGGAGCGGCGGGGCGTTCCTTGCTCGATCCAGCGGCGCAGGGTGGCATAATCGCCCCCCTCTGCCTCCAGCCGCAAGCCACCGCCATGCGGCACCTGGGCCGAACCCTTGACGAGGAGCAGGCTGCGGTCGGGGGATGCGGGAAAAACCCGCCTCCCGCGGGCCTGCTGCGTGAGGGCCGCAAAATCAAAATCCGGGTCGAAACCAAGCAGCGACAGTTGAAAGCCGTTTTGCCCCCGCGCCTTGCCGTGGCAGGCCCCTTGATTGCAGCCGCGAGCCGTCAAAATCGGCATCACGTCAAGTTCGAAACTGACCACCCCCGGCTGGGCGGCGCTCGCGGGATATGCCAACCAGCCGGCGGCCGGCGCGGCAAATACGAGCAACGCAAAGATCAGCCGGCAGGGCATGGCGGGGCGCAAGATGGGAGAACGAATCAGGGCGGCTTTATCAGTGTATCTATCGACCCCGGCGACTTGCAAGCATCAGCTGGGGTAATGCTAGCAAGCCTGGAGGCCGAAACTGCGTTCTTGCGACCGACTCGCAACGGACCTCTCCGCGATGCCCAGTCGGCAGTTGGACCAAGCCACGCCCGGCATTTTTCTCCGATCAGTGCTGGCCATCAAGCGAGCTACTTGGATGTCCCCATTTCCCGCAAATGCCGGCGGACGGCCCGCTTCAGGAAAAACGAGATCATCCACAGAGCCAGCCAGCCGAAGCGGGATTTGGCATTCAGCTCGAACGAGCGGCGGACCTGGGTTTCGCAATCTCGCCGCTGGAATTCCCAGGTCTCCAGAAAATCGGTAGCCAGCCGCGAAACGGGTGCCGAAAACTCGTGCATGCGTAGCTGCAAGCGCTGGTCGGGTTGCCACTGCACGATTTCCTCGACATGCGTGGAGCCATCGAGGTTCGTCACCCGAATGCGCGTGCCGACGATGTTGGGCGTCCGGACCTCCAGAACGGCCGATTTGATTCCGGGAATCGGCCCGTAGCCGCGAAAGTTGGGCCAGTTTGCGACGTCGAGAATTTGCTGGGCGAGTTCGTCCGGGGTGAGAGGGAGCGCCGCGGAGCAGTTGAAGGCAATGGGGCTCATTCGGGCTCTCGGAGGGAAGCTTGACGCGATCACGGTAGCCCATTTTGGGCAACTTCGCTATTCTGACAGGCTGGAAACCACGGGATTCTTGCCTCGTTTCGGGAGCCGCACGGATGATGCTGCAACGCTTTCTCAGTCGCCTGCTGGCAGTGGCGCTGGTGACCACGAGTTTCATGGCGGTGACAACAGCTGCCGGCGAGGGCGATGTGCCACTGGTGCCGCGGGCCAAGTTTTTCGGCAATCCGGAAAAGGCGCGGGCCAGGCTTAGCCCGGATGGCAAGCGGCTGGCGTTTGTCGCGCCGGTCGAGGGGGTGCTGAATATCTGGGTCAGCTCGAACGACGACCCCACCTATGCCAAGCCGGTGACGCGCGACACGCACCGCGGCGTGACCGCGTTTTTCTGGGCCTACACCAATAAGCACCTGCTCTACACGCAAGATAAAAACGGCGACGAGGACGACCACGTCTATTCGGTCAATCTCGAGACGGGCGAGATCAAGGACCTGACCCCCATTGCCAAAATCGCCGCCCAGATTGAAGGGGTGAGCGAGAAGTTCCCTGACGAAATCCTGGTCGGCATCAACGACCGCGGCGAGCGGCACTTCCACGACATCTATCGTGTCAACCTCGTCACCGGCGACAAGAAGCTGCTGCAAGAAAACCCTGGCTTTGCTGGCTTTCTGACGGACGACGATTTCCGCGTCCGCTTTGCCATCAACATCACGCAGGATGCCGGGCAGGAGTATTTGCAGCCTGATGGCAAGGAATGGAAGCCGTTCCTCAAGATCGACGCCTTGGACGCCATGACGACGAGCGCGGCGGGCTTCGATAAGACAGGCGAGCACCTCTATTTCATCGATAGTCGCGGGCGAAACACGGCCGCCCTCACATCGATTGACCTCGCCACCGGCAAGCAAACGCTGATCGCCGAAGATCCGCGTGCCGACATCAGCGGGGCCCTCGTTCATCCGACCGAGAAGACGATCCAGGCGGTTAGCTTCACGTTCACCCGCACCGAGTGGAAGGTGCTCGACACGGCGATCCAGTCCGATCTTGACTACCTCAAAACGGTGGCCGACGGCGAAATTCAAATCACCGGCCGGACGCTCGACGACAAGCGGTGGACGGTGGCGTATTTGATGGACAACGGCCCGGTGCGGTTTTATCTGTACGACCGACAGCCCGAGAAGAAGGCCACCTTCCTTTTCACCAGCAACCGCGAGCTCGAAAAGCTGCCGCTGGTGAAGATGCATCCGCAAGTGATCAAATCGCGCGACGGGCTGGACCTGGTCAGCTATCTGACGCTTCCGAAGTGGACCGATCCCGACGGCGACGGCCGCCCCAACGAGCCGGTGCCGCTGGTGCTGAATGTGCATGGCGGCCCGTGGGCCCGCGACGACTGGGGCTACGATCCGGAGCATCAACTGCTCGCCAACCGGGGCTACGCGGTGCTGGCAGTCAACTATCGCGGCTCGACCGGCCTCGGCAAGGCGTTCATCAATGCCGGCAATAAAGAATGGGCCGGCAAGATGCACGACGACCTGCTCGACGCCGTGAATTGGGCGGTCGCTGAGAAGATCACCACCAAGGATAAGATCGGCATCATGGGGGGGAGCTACGGCGGCTATGCGACGCTGGTCGGCCTGACGTTCACGCCGGACGTATTCGCCTGCGGCGTCGATATCGTCGGCCCGTCGAGCCTGATCACGCTGATGGAAAACCCGCCCCCTTATTGGTTCAGCTTCATGCCCGTGATGAAGCTGCGGGTCGGCGATTTCCAGACCGAAGAGGGGCGCAAGTTCCTTCTGTCCCGCTCGCCGCTGACACTGGTCGAGAAGATCAAAAAGCCGCTGCTGATTGGGCAAGGGGCCAACGACCCCCGCGTCAAGCAAGCCGAGGCGGACCAGATTGTGCAGGCGATGCACACCCGCAAAATCCCGGTGACCTACGTCCTATTCCACGACGAAGGGCACGGCTTTGCCCGGCCGCAGAACCGCTTCGCCTTTTACGCCATCACCGAGGCGTTCCTCGCCAAGCATCTCGGCGGCCGCTTCGAGCCGATTGGCGCCGCCTTTGCCGGGGCCGATTTCAGTGTGCCAAGCGGATCGGACGCTGTGCCGGGCCTGGCCGATGCGCTCGCCGACAAAAAGGTTGAGGCGAAGACGCCGTGACATAGAATGGGGGGAGAAGTTTGCCCGTCGGACTCGCCAGTTCCAGGAATCGCCAGCGATGAGTTCTGAACTCGCCCATCTCCTGACGCTCGATGTTCCCGCCAAGCTGGAACTGATCGGCGCGCTGTGGCAGAGCATCGGCGACCGAAACCAGCCGATTCCTGTTTCCGATGCGCTGCTTGATGAGCTTGATCGTCGTAAGGAATTGGCGCGGAAGCATCCCGAATCTCTCGTTCCTTGGGAAGAAATCCGTCGCCGATCAGGGTTGCCGGATGTCTAGCATTCGAGTTGCCTTTGTTCCAGCAGCGGAGGTCGAATACGAAGAGGCCCGTCAATGGTATGAGGAGCAACGTCCCGGCCTGGGGCAGGAGTTCGCGATGGAGATTGACGCCTGCCTAGAACGAATTCGTCACAGCCCAGAGATGTACGCCCGAATCAAGAATAATTATCGGCAGGCTTTGGTTCGTCGTTTTCCTTACGCGATCTACTACGAATTCGATGGTGAATTGATCACCGTTTACGCGGTGTTTCATGGATCACGCGATCCAAAGACGCTGAACCGACGGCTGCGATAATGCCAAAGTTGTTTGAACATCATTACCGGCCCTGCTACCTTGCAAATTATTGACTTGAATCGCCCGCGGCGTGCTGGACCATGTTCCGCTATCGAACTTTCATCGCGTTGTCGGCGTGCCTTGCGACACTTCTTGCCGCCTCGCAAGCGCCGGCCCAAGAGGACGTCGCTGAAACTCCCGCAGCGAAGGTGCCGACCGATCTGAAGCCGATTGCCGAGACGCCGATCACCGCGGGTGACCGGTCGCACTGGTCGTTTTCCCCGATTTCGCGGCCTGACTTGCCCGTCGTCAGCGATGCCGATTGGTTCCAATCGCCAGTCGATGCGTTCATCCTCGCCAAACTCGAATCCAAGCAACTCGCCCCCGCCCCGCCGGCCAGTCGGGCCACGCTGCTGCGGCGATTGTCGTTTGACCTGACCGGCCTGCCGCCAACTCCCGCTGACCTGGCCACCTTTGAGGCAGATCAAGCCCCCGACGCCTACGAGCGCCTGGTCGATCGCCTGCTGGCGTCGCCGGCCTTTGGCGAGCGCTGGGGGCAGCACTGGCTCGACCTCGCCCGCTATGCCGATACCGACGGCTTTGAGCACGACAAGGTTCGCCCCGACGCCTGGAAGTATCGCGACTGGGTCATCGCCGCCCTCAATGCCGACGTGCCCTATGACGATTTTATTCGCCTGCAAGTGGCAGGAGACAAAGCGGCGAACTTGGCCGTCCCGACCATGTTTTGCCTCGCCGGCCCCGACATGCCCGATGTGAACGATCAGGCCGAGCGGCGACACAATCTGCTCAACTAGCTGACCGCCACCGTCGGCTCGGCCTTCCTGGGATTGCAGCTGGGCTGCGCGCAGTGCCACGACCACAAGTACGACCCCCTGAGCCAGGCCGATTTTTACCGCCTGCGGGCCGTCTTCGAGCCGGCCGTGGGAATGCTGAAGCGCGATGTCCCCTTCCTCGCGCTCCAAAACCAACCCGCCACCTCGGCTCCCCGTCTTTGGCTGCGGGGCGACCATCGCCGACCGGGGCCGGAAGTCTCGGCCGGTTTTCCGCGGATTGCGTCGCCGGTGGCGGCCGAAGTTCGAGCTTCCGCCAGCGACCCCCGCCTCCACCTGGCCGACTGGCTTTGCGCGCCCGAAAATCCGCTCACCAGCCGGGTGCTGGCCAATCGGCTGTGGCAGCATCATTTCGGCCGGGGCCTCAGTCAAACGCCGAGCGATTTTGGCGTGATGGGAGATTTGCCCTCGCACCCCGAATTGCTCGACTGGCTCGCCAGCGAACTGCGCGATCGCGGCTGGGGCCTCAAGCGGATGCACCGGCTGATTGTGTGTTCCAGCACCTATCAAATGGCCAGCCGCGGAGAGGTTCCAGGTTCCAAGTTCAAGGTTCCAAGTTTGGAAACTGCCACTTTGAACTTTGAACCTGGAACTTTGAACTCGGCGCTAGCGGCTGATCCTGAAAATCAATTCTATTCCCGCTTTCCGCGCCGCCGGCTGGATGGCGAGTCGATTCGCGATTCGCTGCTGTCAGTAAGCGGCCTCGTTTCCAGCGAGCGCGGCGGTCCCGGCGTCATGCCGCCGCTGCCGGAGGAACTCGTCGCAACGCTGCTCAAGGGGCAATGGACGACGAGCCAGCGCGAGGCGGACCACTATCGCCGCAGTGTCTATGCCTTCGCCCGCCGCAATCTGCGCTATCCACTGTTCGAGGCGTTCGACCGGCCCGATGCCAACGCCAGCTGCGCCGCGCGCAATCGCTCGACCACCGCGCCGCAATCGTTGGTATTGTTCAATTCCGAGTTTTCCTTGCTGGCCGCTCGGCACCTGGCGGGGCGCATCCTGGCCGAATCGACCGAGCCGGCTCGGCAAGCGGAGCTGCTCTATCAGTACGCCTATTCCCGTCCACCCACCCCCGCCGAAGCTGCCACGATGGCCCAGTTTTTGGCCGAGCAGCGGGCTTTGCTCGCCGCCGAGAATCGCCCCGCCAGCGACTTGGCCCTGCCAATAGGCCCCGAGCCGGTTGATCGACTGGCCGCCGCGACCCTGGTCGATGCGGCCCTCGCCCTCGTCAACGCCAGCGAATTCCTGTACGTCGATTAGCCCGCCGCCGATTGACCCGCCCCGCGCCAGACCGGATAAAGGGGCATTCCCACCAGCCACCGCTAGTTGACCTTCCGGAGCGACTGCATGCGTCCGTTTTGTGCCGCCCTCTCCCCTGCCCTCTTGCTGATTCCCCTGGCCGCGAACCTGCTCGCTGCCGATGCTCATCCGCGAGTCATCGGCTGGGAACGGTTCTATTCGCCAGCCAATAGCGACAACGTCGCCGCTGGCGAGCTTCTGCTGGGAGAACTCAACTGCACCAGTTGCCACCAGGCCGATGCCGCACTTCAGAGCCGCATCCAGCGCAAGCAGGCCCCGGTGCTCGACACCGTGACCAGCCGCGTCCAGCCGCAGTATCTGCTCAAGTTCCTGGCCGATCCGCAAGCGACCAAGCCCGGCACCACGATGCCCAACGTCTTGGCTGGCTGGCCCGAGGCCGAGCGCGTGCCAATCGCCACGGCGATTGTCCACTTTCTCGCCACCACCGGCGTTGTCACCCGCACCAATCCAATGCGCCAGCAAGTTAACCGGGGCGAGGTGCTGTTTCACACCATCGGCTGCGTGGCGTGCCACGGCGAGCGCAAAGATCCAGCCGCCGCGCCGCTGGCCACTTCCATCCCCCTCGGCACGCCGTCGCGCAAATACACGCTCCCCGGCATGACCAAATTCCTCGAAAATCCGCTTGCCGTGCGTCCCGGCGGCCGGATGCCGCACCTCAATCTTGCGCCGGCCGATGCCCGCGACATTGCCTCGTTCCTGCTGAACGACCTGGACGTCGCCTCTGGCCTGCAATACGCCTACTACGAGGGAAGTTGGGACAAACTTCCCGATTTCAGCAAGCTGACCCCCAAGGAGGTCGGCGACGCGGAAAACTTCGACCTGAAAATCGCCAAACGCAAAGACAACTTCGCCCTGCGGTTCGACGGCACCATCAAACTCGAAAAGGACGGCGACTATCGCTTTCTGATCGGTTCCGACGACGGCTCGCGGCTGTGGATTGACGACAAAATCGTGCTCGATAACGACGGCATTCATCCCTACGAGCAAAAGCGCAAAGCGATGAAGATGAAGGCCGGCCTGCACACCTTCGCCGTCGAATACTTTGAAAAAGGTGGGGGCGAGGAGTTGGCGGTCGATTTCGAGGGCCCTGGCACCACACAACAACCGCTCGCGAGCATCGTCACCGCCCCGGCCACCGCCCGAGGAACCACGCCGGCGGCGGAAGAGTTCGTCATCGATCCGGAATTGGTCGCCAAGGGCAAAGAGTATTTCACCTCGCTCGGCTGTGCTTCGTGCCACGACCTGAAACAAGGGGGCGGACAAAAGATCGCCAGCAAGCTCGAAGCCCCCGCGCTCGCCAGCCTGAAGGGGACTGGCGGCTGCCTGGCGGAAATGCCGGGAAAAACGCCGTTTTTCGCTCTCAATCCGCGCCAAGTCGAAACCCTCGCCGCCGCGCTGGCCGCCGCGAAGTCGCCGGCCAAAGCCCCGCTGGCCGCCGCCGATTCGGTCACTCGCGCGCTCATTCGCTTCAACTGCCTCGCTTGCCATGCCCGCGGCGAGTTGGGGGGAGTCGAGGAAGCCCGCAATCCACACTTTCAGTCGGATATGCCGGAAATGGGGGACGAGGGTCGCATCCCGCCGAGCCTGACCGGCGTTGGGGCCAAGCTCACGCCAGAGTGGCTTAAAACGGTGTTCGACCAGGGGGCCAAGGACCGGCCCTACATGTTCACCCGGATGCCCAAGTTCGGCTCGCAAAACGTCGGCGAGCTCATCACCACCCTTGAACAGGCCGACGCCGCGCTCATTCAGAATGTCGCCAAGTTGAATCTCGACCCGGCCGATAAAAAAACCAAAGCCGCCGGTCGCCGCCTCGTGGGCGGGCAGGGCTTCTCCTGCATCAAGTGCCACACCTTCGCCGACAAGCGTTCCACCGGCATTCAGGCTCTGAGCCTGACGACGATGACCAAGCGGCTGCGCCCCGAGTGGTTTCATCACTATTTGATGAACCCGCTGGCCTATCGCCCCGGCACGCGCATGCCGACGCCGTTTCCCAACGGTCAGACGACGCTCCCCGATGTGCTCGATGGGACGCCGCCGACGCAAATCGCCGCCATCTGGTCTTTCCTCACCGATGGCGACAAGGCCCCCTTGCCCAGCGGGCTGGTCACCGGGCAACTTGAGATTGTGGTGCTGAACGAGGCGGTCATCTATCGCAACTTCATTGAGGGGGCCGGCTCGCGGGCGATCGGCGTCGGCTATCCCGAAAAGCTGAACCTGGCGTTCGATGCCAATAACGACCGCCTCGCGCTGCTCTGGCAGGGGGCTTTCATCGATGCCGCCAAGCACTGGACCGGCCGCGGACAAGGCTATCAGGGTCCGCTCGGCGACAACATCCTCAAGCTGCCCGACGGCGTTTCTTTCGCCGCGCTCGCCGATACGCAGGCTGATTGGCCGAAAACGCCGGCCAAGGAATCCGGCTACCAGTTCCGGGGCTACTACCTGACTGGTCCCGCCCGCCAACCGGTGTTCATGTATTCGTTTGGTGGCGTGGCGGTGGAGGATCATCCCGTGCCGGTCGGCGAGGGGGATGTGTATGCCCTGCAGCGAAAGCTGACCCTGACCACGGACAAGCCTGCGGGCAACCTCTGGTTCCGTGCCGCCACCGCCGGCCAGATTGAGGACACCGGCAAGGGGGTCTTCAAAATCGACGGCAAATGGACGCTCACCGTCGCCGGCACCGGCAAACCCGAAATCCGTCAAAAGGGACAGGCCGAGCTGCTCGTGCCGGTCGTCTTTACTGGCAACAAGGCAGAAATTCAAATTACATACGATTGGTAAATTGGTAAATGACGATGCGCTACCTCACTTTCGCCCTCTTGCTGCTCCTGGCCTCCACCACCTTCGCCCAGCCCAAAAAGGCTGATCCGGAGGAGGATTACTACAAGCTCCTTCGCTTTCCGATGAGCGAGCACCTCGTGCTCGAGGCCGGGGCGCTCGAGTTCATGCCTGACGGCCAGCTCGCCGTCGGCACGCGGCGGGGAGACATCTACCTTGTCGATCAGCCGTTCACGGAAAAAACGGCCGACGCCTTCATGCTCCAGTGGGCGAGCGGGCTGCACGAAATTCTGGGCCTGGCCTACAAGGATGGCTGGCTCTACTGCGTGCAGCGCGGCGAAGTGACGCGCATCAAGGATAGCGACGGCGATGGCCGGGCCGACCGCTTCGAGACCGTCAGCGACGGCTGGGAAATCGACGGCGACTACCACGAATACGCCTTCGGCTCCAAGTTCGACCGCGAGGGGAATCTCTGGGTCGCTCTCTGCCTCACCGGCTCGTTCAACAGCAACAACAAATATCGGGGCTGGTGCCTGCGAATCACCCCCGAAGGCAAAGTCATTCCCACCACCAGCGGCCTCCGTTCGCCCGGCGGCGTCGGGGCCAACGCCGCGGGGGACATGTTCTATACCGACAACCAAGGCCCTTGGAACGGCGCGTGCGGCCTCAAGTGGCTGAAGCCCGGCGCGTTTGTCGGCCACCCCGGCGGCAACAAATGGTATGACATCACCGGCGGCGTTCTCGGCCCGCGCCCGCAAGACCCGCTCAGCGGCAGCCGGATGATGGTCGAAGCCAAGAAGATTCCGCAGCTCGAGCCGCCGGCCATCTATTTTCCCTATGGCAAAATGGGGCAATCGGCGGCCGGCATCGCCTGCGATACGAGCGGCGGCAAGTTCGGCCCGTTCCAAAACCAGCTCTTCGTCGGCGATCAGACGCATAGCACCGTGATGCGCGTCGCCCTCGAAAAAGTGAAGGGCCACTATCAAGGGGCCTGCTTCCCCTTCCGTGCCGGCTGCGGCAGCGGAGCCCTCTCGTTGCAATTCGGCAAAGATGGCTCGCTGTTCGTCGGCGGCACCAACCGGGGTTGGGGCTCGCGCGGGTCGCAGCCCTATTCGCTCGACCGCCTCGTGTGGACGGGCAAAACACCGTTTGAGGTGCGCGAAATGCACGCCCAGCCCACCGGCTTCGAGCTGACCTTCACCGAGAAGGTCGATCCCGCCACCGCCGGCGACGTGGCCAGCTATAAGATGAACACCTTCACCTACATCTATCAGGCCGCGTATGGCAGCCCGGAAGTCGATCCGACGACCCCCGCCATCAGCAAGGCGATCGTCGCCGACGACGGCCTTTCCGTCCGCCTCGTCATTGACAAGCTGCAAGAAGGACACGTCCACGAGCTGCATCTCGACGGCGTCCGCTCCGCTGCCGGCCAGCCGCTCTTGCATCCGGCCGCCTATTACACGCTGAATTACATCCCGGAAGTGCAGTAAAGTAGGCCCCCGCCGGCAAACCCGCCGCCTGTCAAGCGTTGTGGCTGCACTAGTTCAAAGGTTAGCAGCCACGAAATTCCGCGACCACAAAGTTCGTCTTGACCTTCCGCCCGCTTTGCGAACAATTCTCCCATCGGCTGGCGGTTTTCCGCGGCCGCGTGCTAGCAGCGCCAGGAGGGCGTCACGCTGGCACGCTAGTTCAGGTTCGTCACTTCCACGGCAAGGAGGCCCGCGAAGATGGCATCGACCCAATTGCGCCCGCGCTTCGTTTCGCTGCGGGAAACGCTCCCCCAGGCCCAGTTCCTTCGCGGCGGCGACGTCCGCGCCTCGCGGCTGACGGCGGACTGGCGCGACTGCGGCCCCGGCGACCTGTTTGTCGCCCTGACCACTGCCGATGACGACGGCCACGAGCACGCCGCCCAGGCGGTTGCCCGCGGCGCCGCCGCCGTGCTGGCCGAAAGGCTGGTGCCGGTCGATGCGCCGGTGGTGCTGACGCCCGACACCCGCGAGGCGCTCGGCCGCGTCGCCCAAGCGTTGGCCGGCCAGCCCAGCCTGCGAATGCGAACCATCGGCGTCAGCGGAAGTGCCGGAAAAACGGTGACGAGCATCCTCCTCGCCTCGATTTTCGAAGCCTCCGGAGAAGCGGTCGGCGTGGTCAGCAGCGCCGGCAACAGCGATTCGCGCTCGCAAACCGGGCCCAAACACGCCGCCCCGACGGCGCTGGAGCTGGCCGATTGGCTCGGCCGCATGGCCGAAGCCGGCTGCGAGTCGGCCGTGGTGGAGCTGAATAGCCGGGCCCTGGCCGAGCGGCGGGCGGCGGGCATCGAGCTCGACGCGGCCGTACTCACGAATCTGCGCCCGGGCCAGCTCGACCTGCACAACACCGCCCAGGGCTACACGCGAGCCAAACGGCGGCTCTTCACGCTGCTCAAAAGCGGCGGCGTGGCGGTGCTGAATGCCGACGACCACCGCTCGCGGAATCTGCTGCCGTCGCTTGACGTGCCCTGCCTTACGTTCGGCCTCCACCTCGAGGCGGACCTGTCGGCCCAGGTGCTGGAGCGCCACAAGAGCGAGCAGACCTTTCTGCTGATCGCCGGCGACGAATCGGCCCCGGTCCGCACACGGATGATTGGCGACCACCACGTCGCGAATTGCCTGGCCGCCGCGGCGGTCGGTCTGGCCAGCGGCCTCGACCTGGCCACCATCGTCCGCGGGCTGGAAGGGGTCGAGCGCGTTCCCGGCCGGCTGGAGCGGCTCGAATGCGGGCAAAATTTCGGCGTCTTCGTCGATTCGGCGAACACCCCCGAAACCCTCGCCCTGTCGCTCAAAACGGTCCGCCAGGTGACAAGCGGCCGCGTGATCGTCGTCGCCGGCTGCCAAGGAGGAAAAAACCGGGCCGCCCGGCCGCTCGTCGGCCGCGTGCTGGAGCGCGGGGCAAACCTCGCCGTGCTGACTAACGACAACCCGCGCTACGAAGAGCCGCTCGCCATCATGCACGACCTGCTCGACGGCTTTGAGCGGCCACAGCGGGCCCATCCGCTGCCGGACCGCGCGGCGGCGATTCGCTGGGCCCTGAGCCAGGCCCGCGCGGGAGACAGCGTCGTCATCGCCGGGAAGGGAGATCGCGCCGGCCAGGTCGTTGGCAAGCGGCGACTCGCGCACGACGACCGCGAAATCGCCTGCGAGTGGCTCTATACCCGCGGCGCGGAAGAACTCAAATGTCCCAAGCTCCGCATCTTCCGCTAGCAGTTGGTCCTTGGTCCTTGGTGATTTGGAGCTTTCCCCCATGTCGCTGTGCCTCATTGACCTCGCGGAATTGACCGGCGGCCGGCTCCATTTTGGTCCGCTCCCGCCGCGCGACGGCGAATGGACGATCATTCGGCAAATCGCCTTCGATAGCCGCCGCGTCGAGCCGGGGGATGTCTTCTGGCGATTGACTGGCTATCCGGTGCAAACCTTATGCGGCCCGCAGCACGCCCTCTTTCGCGGGGCGCTCGGGGTCGTCGCCGCCAACAGCTTGCCGGCCCCGTGGCCCGGCTCGTTTTGCCTGGAAGTGGACGACGAAATCGAGGCTCTCTTGCGGCTGGCCGAGGCGCTCGACGCCGGGGCCGCTGAACCGGCGCGCGGCGCGGAATTTTTGCAAGTTTTGCAATTGCAGGGCTCCGCGGGGGCGGGTATTACTCCCGCCACCTGTGGCCAATCGACCGGCAAGCGAATCCGCTGCCGCGGGCGAGCGGCCTGAAACCACTTGTCAAGCAACCTGGAGAAATCCAGCTCCCCAAGCCATTGAGGAGCTTCACCGGAGGCGGTCAGTTTGCGGGAATTGACCGCTACCCTCCCTCCTGGGTCGAAGCAACGAAGCTCCGTCACGCGACTTCTGGGTCAGTTGCGTGACGGGGTGCTTCCCGGTGAAGCTTTTTACTGCACGCCGGAGCGGCCTCAAAACCGCTCCGGCGCGCAGGGAACACCACGCGGGCGTCGCGGCCATTCCGTCGCGACGCCCGCGGTCGTTTCTTGGTGGGGCAGGCGTCCCGCCTGCCACGTCACGAACCAGGCAGGCGAGACGCCCGCCCCACGGTTAAGATAGATGCCGGGGCAATCTCATGGCCGATCTTCTCAAAACCAGCAAATTCCTCAGCCTCGTTCTGCGGCACAAGCCGGAAGAGATCGGCCTGACGCTCGACGAACAAGGCTGGGCAGACGTGGACGAACTGATCCGCCTAGTCAACCAGAGCGGGCGGAGCCTATCGCGGGCGCTCGTGGAGCAAATGGTCGCCGACAACGACAAAAAACGCTTTGCCTTCAGCGACGACGGTCGCCGCATTCGGGCCAATCAGGGGCATTCAGTCGAAGTCGATCTGGCCCTGCCTCCCGCCGTCCCGCCCGAACGGCTCTTTCACGGCACCGCCACTCGTTTTCTCGATTCGATCCTCGCCACGGGATTGCATGCGGGAAATCGCCAGCAAGTGCATCTGTCGCGCGATCAGGAAACCGCCGTCAAGGTCGGTTCGCGGCACGGCCGCCCCGTGGTACTGGTCGTCCGCGCGAGGGACATGCACCGCGCCGGCCACGCGTTCTATTTGTCTAAGAACAGCGTCTGGCTCACCGACCGGGTGCCACCGGAGTTTTTGGAGCGGGGCGAAACCGTGGGGTAGGCGTCGCACCTGCCGAATGAATGACAAGGCAGGCGAGACGCCTGCCCCACAACTGGCCTAATCCGCCCGCCGGCTGGTGGCGATCGCTGGCAGCGAAGTGGCCAGATACCAGGCCCGCGGGGCCGAAAATTCCAGCAGTTGCAGCAGTTCGCCGGCGGGCTGGGCTTTGGCCGTCGCGCCGCCATACAGATCGAGCAGCGAAGTAGGCCGCTTGAACTTCACCACGCGGGTCTCGTCCTTATTGAGCTTGGCCAGTTCGATCGCCCGGTCAATCGCGTCTTCGATGAATCCGATCCGGTCCACGAGGCCATACTTCTTGGCGTCATCGGCCGAGAAGACTTCGCCCGTCGCCAGCTTGTCGAGCGCCGCCTCGTCTCCCTTGAAGACGGGCCGACCTTCTTTGATGATGCTTTTGAACCGGCCGAACATCTGGTCGATCTGATGCTGAATCAGCGCCCGGTGCTCGTCGCTGATCGGCTTGGTCATGCTCAGCATTTGCTTCCGCTCGTGCGAGGCGATTGAATCGTCCTTCACGTCGAAGCGGGCCATCAGCCCCGACAGGTCGTAGTGCGGAATGATTACGCCGATCGAGCCGGTTGTGGTTGTCGGCTCGGCAAAGATGACCTCTTTCTGATCGCCGACTGCCATCGACACATAGTAGCCGCCGCTGGCCGCGATGCTCCCCATGCTGACGACGAGCGGAATCCCCTTTTCCTTGCGGAGCTTATCGAGGTGATGGAGCATGTAGTCGGAGCCCGTCACCGTGCCGCCGGGGGAATCGACCCGCACCACGATCGCCTTCACCTTATCATCCTGGGCAATCCGGTCGATCTGCCGCTTAACGAAGCCATCCCCTTCGAGAATGACCCCCTCGATGGACAGAATCGCCACCTTATCGGCCCCCAGCGAGGAATTGCCGGAAACAAACTTCTCCTCGATCCCCTCGGTCGTGTCGAAATATTCGCTGAGCGTGATCGACATCCCGAGGATGATCGCCAGGCAGCCGAAAAACCCCAGCCAGCCGAGCCAGCCAAACAGGCGCGAAAGCAGGCCCTGCTGATAGACGACAATCGTTTGCGGTGGCATGGCGGGAGTCATGGAAAACCTCACAGGGCGGGCAAAATCGGGACGCGGCGCGGCACGCCCCAGGTTACGTCATTCTAGGTCGCCGCAATCAGGCCGGGCAGCATCGCGGAGCGGGTTTGCCAGCCCGCCCCCCGCGTCCCTCATCTGCATCCCGATCACGACACTCGCTTGGGCCTCGTCGGAGGCCCTGCGTCCATGCCCCCACGGGCTATTGTCGCTGGTTTCCACTCCGGCCGCGATTTTTGGCCCGATTTTCACCTCTAAGTCATTGCTGCAAAAAGACTTACGAATGGTTTCCACGGTTTTCGACTCGCTGGAAACCTGCCTACGCCTTCTTTGCCAGGATTGTAGTGGCACTTGGACCCATGTCTTTTGCCACAAACCACTATGCTGAATGGCTTTGCAGCTTTTTTTTTGAGCGGCTCCAGAACCCCCCCTTCTGGGAAAACTTCGGGCTTGCGGTTGCCATTAGGGCCACATCGGGGGGTTTCTGGAAACCTGGTAGATTTATCACCCAAAATAGTTACCTTCAGATCGGTCGTTCGATGCTGGCTGGTTGATAGCCCGGCAAATCCCCTCGCCCGCTGGCGGTGCCTGACACCAGCCCCGGGCCCCGTGCCGAGTAGGGCCAGGATTCATGCACAACGGCAGGTGCATCGCGAACCTCGCGCGAACCAGCATCGGGAAACTGAACAGAATTGCCGTAACTATCTGAAAGAAACCTGTGCGCGTCAAGGAACTCGCGCGCGGAATTTTGGCTCGATCCCGACTTACGTCGCGGCGCGTCGCCGCAGCTCCTTGCCCCCCAACCACTTACGCGGCCGCTCATCGCCGTAAGTCGCGCGAAGAAAAGTTGCCCGCCCTGACTAGGCTGGTCACGGATTCAAGCTCCCCACAAGTCCGCCAAGTCGGTTGTCCGCTCACAGCGGTCGGCGGCGTGGACGAGCGCGGCGAAATAAACCACGCAGGCGACACGATCGTCACTCAAAGGTGCGTTTCGTGCTGTGCATGCTTTCTAACAGTCGATCAGTGCTTCATCGAGCACGGCCCGACAACGCCACCCGTCCGCTAATTGCGTGATTGACCCCCGTCGCTACACCGTTAGACTAGGTTCACTCCCAGCGGCTCATTGGCCCTGCGAATATAAACGTTCGGCAAAGCCATCGCAAATCATTCCGCCATCCTTTGGGCCAAGGAAGGGCAATGAATTCCTTTTCTGAATCACGAGATGACGTTCGCCGAACTGCTTGAGATTGTCACTCAGAGAGGAGCGTCGCCCGGGGACTTCGTGTCCGTCTGTCAAAAAATTCGAAGACCGCATTTTCCAGGTCAAGGCTTCCTCTTTGACAACGCTGATCGGCGAAATCGGCGCTATTCCGGAATCGATCGAGCATGATTCGAGCGCGGAAAAGCTATTCGCCAAGGCGGCTGACATTGTGCTTGCAAAGTGTTTGCAAGAGTTGGGGCTTCACGCAGCGGTCAACAAGCAGCGTGCCGACTGCGCCGATGTCTTCGCCAAGAGCCGGTATCATGAGTACTCATTCGTCGGCGATGCCAAGGCCTTTCGCCTTAGCCGGACAGCGAAGAATCAGAAGGACTTCAAGGTAAAGTCGATGCGCGATTGGCGCGGCGACCACAACTATTCGGTGCTGGTCTGCCCGTATTTCCAGTACCCGAAGAAAACGAGCCAGATTTACGGACAGGCGCTGGATGACAATGTTTGTCTATTGAGCTGGGAGCATCTGTTGTTCTTCATCCGTGCCGGTGTCCGTGAATCGGAGAAGTTGAACCTGGCCAATGTCTGGAGCCTAAGCGAACAACTCGCAGAAAAGGTGACGGTCCGCGACAAGAACCGCAAGGACAATTTCCATCGCCGGGGGAACGAATTGATATGCAAGCACCTATCGCTTCCCTATGACGAGTTAAAGGCCGAACTACTCCAATGCAGACAGGCCACGGAGGCTCGCGCGGAAACTGAAATCGAGTTTTGGATGGAGCACGTCAAGGAAGTCGAGCAGTACACGCGCGAGCAAGCCATTGCTGAATTAATTGCAGCGCTAAAGGTCCATGAGAAAATCGCGGCGATTCGGAACTATATCAAGCAACTGCCGAAAGACGACAAGATCGGGTGATTGCGTCATGCTGGATACCGTCCTTCACGATGACTGCCTGAACGTGCTTCCCAAAGTGACGGCTGATTCCGTTCACTTGATCTTGAGCGACATTCCCTACGGGATTGGCGTCGATGAATGGGACGTGCTGCATTCCAACACGAATTCCGCCTTGTTGGGATCAAGTCCCGCCCAGCAGAAAGCGGGCGCGGTCTTCCAGAAGCGCGGCAAGCCCCTCAATGGTTGGTCCGCGGCGGATCGCGAAATTCCCAGACAGTATTACGAATGGTGCCAAACGTGGACTTCCCACTGGTTTCGCGTTCTGAAGCCCGGTGGGTCCGCCATTATTTTTGCCGGCCGTCGCCTCGCGCATCGCTGCGTTGCCGCCATGGAGGATGCGGGATTCACCTTCAAGGATATGCTGGCTTGGCTACGCGAGTCGGCACCTCATCGGGCGCAGCGCGTCAGCGTCGTCTTTGAACGGCGCGGCGACGAGGCGTCGTCACGGCGTTGGGAAGGGTGGCGGGTCGGCAATCTGCGCCCCGTCTTCGAGCCGATTCTGTGGTTCACGAAGCCGTACGAAATCGGCGGAACCATCGCCGACAACGTGCTCGAGCACGAAATTGGTGCCTTCCATGAAAAGGCGTTCGTGCGGTACGCCAAATCCCCCGATAACGTCATCCGGGTCCAATCCGATGCCCAAGATGGCGGCCTCCATCCGACGCAAAAGCCGCTGCGCCTGATGCAGGCCCTCATCGAACTAACGACCAGCCCTGGCCAGGTGGTCTGCGATCCGTTTTGTGGGAGTGGAACCACGCTGATTGCCGCGAGGACGCTGGACCGGCGCTATTTGGGGGTCGAAATCAGCGCAGAGTATCACCGGACCGCCGCCAAGCGCCTGCGGGACTTGGAAGCTGAACTGAAACAACGCCTATTTCCAGCCATAACCGATTGCCAGGAAGGCATCGCCAACGGCTGAATCCACGTAGGTCATGTTTCCGCATGACATCACTCAAAAACTCTTCAATTTGTTGTGCTGAAGCACAACCTGCACCGACTACATCGACAAGCGCACGACTCGCATCGGCATCGTTTGCCGAGCGCACGGGGACCAGGTTTGGTCCGGGCTGGGAGGGATCGAGCACCGATTGGAAACGCGGGTAAGAGCTACCGCTGGCCGCCGCCGGCGGCTTGTTGGCGGGCGAGGGCGGCGGCTTCTTCGTCGTCGTAGATCGACCACAGCGGCGTGCCGGTGCGGACCCTCTCGATGTACTTCTGATAATCCGCTTGCCGCTTTTCTCGCAGCAGGGCTTCTTTGATTTTCGGCTGCGCCTCGACAAACGACACCGACCCCGCCTCTTGCCGCTCGGTGACGCGGACAATGTGATAGCCGGTCGCATCCTCGATAATCTGGCTCAGTTTGCCGGGCTCCAGCGTGAAAATGGCCCGGTCGATGATCTCGCTCGCCAGGCTCCCCTGCGTCGTCCAGTCGTAAGCCCCCCCCTTGGCCGCGTTCGGCTCTTGCGAGTGCTTGCGGGCAATCGCCGCGAAGGGGGCACCGAAATAGACTTCGTTTCCCATTTGAGCGATCGTGTTATAAGCCGCCCCCTTATCGGGAAAATTCACGAATTTGACGGTCAGAATCTCGTATTTCGCCTTCGCGGCCAGGGCGAAATCCTCGGCATGCAGGCGGTAATAGTCGGCCATCTCCAGATATGTCACTTCGTGCTTCTTCGCCAGCGCCTTGCTGATCATCTGCCGGCCGAGGCGGTCCTCGCCATAAGCCCGCACCTGCTTGTCGAGCGACGAGCCGTAGCGGCGGAGCAAGGTGTCGAGCTCGCCGAGCGACTCGACCTGGTTATCGCGCATCAGCAGGGCGACGCGGGGGATGATCGAGTCGCGGCGAATCAGCTCTTGCATTTCGTCGGGCTTGGCGGCATTCACCTTGGGACGCATTTCGGCCAGTTCCTTCTCGAAGCTCTCCAGCATCCGCTTTTGCATGTCGGTCCGGATTTCGCCGAGCTTTTTCTGATCCCCCTTGGTGTTTTTGACGATCGTCCGGTCGAATTCGAGATAAAGCAGCTTGGCTTCCATCAGCTGCGCCACCACCTGGCGATTCGCGGCGGAGCGATTCTTCGCTTCAAACTGCGCGAATTCGGCCGGGCTCATCTTGGCCCGATAAGGCTCCAGAATCATGTTCACCAGCGGCGCGACATCGCCGTAGAAGATGTATTGATCGCCGACCGTCGCCATGATTTTCGTCGGTTCGAAAAACTCTCCGGCGGCGGCGGGCGGCGAACTGGCCGACGGCGGGGGGAGATTCGTGCTCGCCGGCGGCTGAGGAGCCGGCCCATAGGCGGGGGGCGGCGCGGCATAGCTGCCGGGGCCGGGGGCAACCGCTGGTCCCGGCAGCGGATAGCGGGCTTCGGTTGCCCCACCACGGGGAGCATACGGATCGCCCCGCTCGGCTGGCGCCGTCTGGGGTGGCGCGACCTGGGCCGTCGCCGCGCGCAAGGCGAGCGCCAGCACCGCAAACGTCACGAGCCGCAAGGCAGGTTGCATCACGAGGGAAATTCCGGCCGTCAGCACGAAGGGCACAATCGGGGCGGGATGTTAATCGGCTAGTCGGCCACCCGCAACACCGATTTTATGAAGTCGAAAAGGGCGTCCGGCGACCTAACTCCTGGCGGCAACGGCACATAGGCACTGCGGCCATCGACCACGCGAACCTGCCCTTTCCGGCGACGGGCCAATTGCTCGATTCGCGGCTGGTTTTCGTATCGTAAGACGACAAACTGCTCCTCAAGGAAAATCGCCGAGATTTGCCAGACTGCCCCGTCCATTTTCAGTTCCATCAATGCTAGCAGCCGGCGCACCGGTGGTGGCGGCTCGCCGAAGCGATCGACCAGCTCCGAGCGAAAGTCGTCCAGCTCGTCGTACCGCGAAATCCGCGTCAACCGGCGATACAGGTCGATCTTCAGCCGCAGGTCGGGCACATACTCATCGGGCAGGTAAGCATCCCCCGGCAGATTGACATCCACCTCCAGCCGGGCCTTGGGGGGCATTTTTTGCAGCGTGCGAACGGCGTTTTCCAGCAGCGTGCAATAGAGCTCGTAGCCGACCGCCGCGATGTGCCCACTTTGCTGCGTGCCGAGCAGATTGCCCGCCCCGCGAATTTCCAAATCGCGCATCGCAATCGCGAAGCCCGCGCCAAGCTCGTCGAATTCTTCAATCGCACGGAGCCGGCGCGCGGCGGTGGGAGTCAAATGCTTGTGAGCCTCGAACAGCAAATAGCAATAGGCCCGGTTGCGATACCGGCCGACCCGCCCGCGGAGCTGGTGCAAATCGGCCAGGCCATAGCGGTCGGCTTCGTCGATAAAGATCGTGTTGGCATTGGGAATGTCGAGGCCACTTTCGACAATGGTGGTGGAAACGAGCAGATCGAACTTCCCCTCGACGAAATCGACCATCACCGCTTCGAGCTCGTCGTCGGGCATTTGGGCGTGGCCGATTCCCAGCCGCAGATCGGGAACCAGATGGCGCAGGCGACCCGCAATCAGCTCGATGTCGTTGACCCGGTTGTGAACAAAGAAGATTTGCCCGCCGCGGGCCAATTCCCGCTGGATGCCGTGGCGAATGAGCTGGTCGTCCCAACGGGTGACCTTGGTTTCGACGGCGAGGCGGTCTTCCGGGGGAGTTTCCAGGTTCGAGATATCGCGCAGGCCGACGAGCGACATGTGCAGCGTGCGCGGAATCGGCGTGGCCGACAGGGTGAGCACATCGACCGTCGTGCGCAGGGCCTTCAGCCGCTCTTTGACATCGACGCCGAACCGCTGCTCTTCGTCGATGATGACGAGCCCCAGGTTATGGAACTCGACATCTTGCGACGCCAGCCGGTGGGTGCCGATGACGACGTCGATTTTGCCCGATTTGAGGCCGGCGATCGCTTGCCTCTCTTGATCGGGGGTGCAAAAGCGGCTGAGCTTGGCGATGTCGAAGGGAAATTCGGCGAGTCGTTCGCGGAAGCTATGGAAGTGCTGCTCGGCGAGGATGGTCGTCGGCACGAGCACCGCCACCTGAAAGCCGCTATCGACCGCCTTGAAGGTGGCCCGCATGGCGACTTCCGTCTTGCCGAAGCCGACATCGCCGCACAGCAGGCGGTCCATCGGCCGGGGCTTTTGCATATCGAGCTTGATGGCGGCGATGGCGGCCAGCTGATCGGGGGTTTCGCGATAAGGAAACGAGGCGTCGAACTCGCGTTGCCATTCGCTGTCGGGACCGAAGGTGATGCCCGGACGGGCGGCCCTTTGGGCCTGCATTTCGAGCATTTCCACCGCCAGATCGACCACGGCCCCTTCGGCCGCCTGCTTTTGCTTGAGCCAGGTTTTGCCGCCGATTTTGGCCAGCGTCGGCCGCGTTTTCGTCCCGCCGACGTACTTCTGCACCAGGTCGATCTTCACCGCCGGCACAAAAATCTTGGTGCCGCCGTCGAATTCGATCTCGAGGTGCTCTTCGTGCTGACCTTGCTTCTCGATCATCCGCAGGCCGCGATACCGCCCGATGCCGTGCCCCAGGTGAACGACCAAGTCCCCCTCGCGTAGATCGAGAAACGAATCGATCGCCTTTCCCAATCGGCGGCGCGGCAAACGGCGCAAATCGCCCCGGTGAAAGAGCTCTGCCGCGGTGAGGATCAGTAATCCGGTTGAGTTCAAAGTTCCCGGTTCAAGGTTCAAGGTTGTCGAATTTTGAACCTTGAACCTTGAACCTTGAACTCTCTCCGCCTCCTGTCCCCGCAGCCTGAACCCCGCCCGGAGCGTGCCGATGGGAAACCAGAGCCGGCTGCTGGCGGCAAGCGCGGTGCCGGCCAGAATTTCGCGCAGCCGCTCGACTTCGGCGGTGGTGGGCGCGACGATGAAGACCTCGTCTCGCTGGGCGACCGCTTCGAGCTCGTCCTTGACGCGGCTGATGTCGCCGCTGAATCGCTCGACCGATTCCACCGGCAAATGGCAGGGCAAGCCGACGGTCCCTCCTTGAATTTCGGCCGCCGCACAGACCGGGAAGCGGGCCAGCTCGGCCAGCACCGCCGCGACACGGTGCAACTCCGCCGGATTTTCGGCCCGTTGCAGGTAGTTTTTGCCCTCTTCGCTGGTCCGCTCGGGTTCGAGCAAGAGAAACCAGCTGGTGGGGGGCAAATGCGTGGTGAAATGATCCCTCGCTGGCGCGTCGGGCGTGTTTTGCAGCACGGTCACGTCGATTTGCGCGAGCGTCTCCTGGCTCCGCTGCGTGGCGACCTCGAACGAACGGAGCGATTCGATCTCATCGTCAAACAGTTCGATCCGCACCGGCCGCAGCCAGTCGGGGGCATACAGATCAAGGATGCCGCCGCGGTGCGAGAACTCGCCCGGCAATTCGACGGCTGTCGTGGCCTGAAATCCGCGCTCGACCAGCCAACGCAAAAGCTCGTCGATCTCGATCCGCTCTCCCTGCCGCAGGATGCGCGTTCCCGCCGCGATCGCCGCGCGATCGGGCGCCGGCTGCAACAGGGCCTGGACCGAAGTGACAATTACCGGTCCAGTCGAGTTTCGAGCTCCTGGTTCCAAGTTCAAAGTTGGGGAACCTTGAACCTTGAACTTGGAACCTTGAACCTGCAGCCCCTTCAGTACCCGCAGCCGTTCGCCGAAGGTCTCATCGCCAGCGGTGGGGTCTCCTTCCCAGGCGGGAAAGAGGAGCGGCTCACTCGCGCCGAAGAGCGCCATGTCCGCGAGGGCATCTTCCGCCTCGCGCTGCGTGGGGCAAACCACCACCAGCGGACCGGGCGCATGCTCCGCCAATGCGGCGGCGACCAGCGCGCACGACGAACCCCAGACTCCGTCGAGCGAAGCGGGACGGCCCTGAGCCAATTCCCCGATCGCCGCGGCGAAGCCCGCATACCGCGTCAAACTGTTCGGCAGCTGCCGCAACCGCTCGGCTCCGGCAGCTTCCGGCGTAACTGCCGTCATGGCACACGGATTTTACCGACGGGCGACCAATCGAGAAACCACTGGCCCGTCGAATACCCCGCAAATGGCACCACAGGTCATTGGCGGACTGGCGGGAAATCGCCGAGATGGCCCGGCCTACTTCAGGTAGGGAGTCCCTTCCGGAATACCCGCGACTCCCGACTGCTGCGGCGCCTTGAGCCGGGCCAGGCGATCGCATTCGCGAATCATGTGTCGTGCGCGTTCGGCCGCCTCGCGCAAGTCGGCAACGGTCGTCAGCTCTTCCGGAGTAATGGCCTTCCCCTCGTTGTCCACCAACATCAAACGAATCATCAAACGCTCCTCGGTCAAACAAAGATTAAAAAATGACGTGTTCTCTACTTCGCGGCGGTCGCCGCCGAACTCACGGCCAGCGTCTCGATGGCCTGGACATATTCCTCCGGCAAGCCGTGCTCGCGCGCGCCGGTCAGTATTTTCTGCAGATACTCGGCGCTGGGACGGCCTGGCGATGTCACGCGGTGCGGCCGGGCGAGATAAGCCATCGCACCCCATTGCAGCCCTTGCCCGTCAATTACCAGCACCTTTTGCCGCTCGTATCCGCGCTCGAAGCGGTCGAGCTTTTCCAAGGCTTCTCGCCCACAGCGATAAATCACGCCGACCACTCCGTCGCCGGGCGTGACAATGTTCGCATACACCTGTCCGTCCTCTCCCAGCATGTTGAACGTGAGGCGATAGTTCGGCAGCCGGGCGATGCGCGGCCGCTCGTCGCCGGTGCGAATCGGGCCCGTGCGGGCGACCATCTGGGTGGCCAGCAAGTTGCTGCCATAGGCGAAATACCAATAGTTCATGGCCCCGTCACCTCGTCCGTCCAGACTTTGAACGACGCCAGTTGGTTGACGCCAAAGGTGGTGGTCAGGGCCACGTCGGCCGCATCGCGCCCGCGGGCCATCAGCACCCGGCCAATGCGGGGGACATTGTTGCGGGCGTCGAAGGCATACCACTGGCCCCCCAGATAAGCCTCAAACCAGGCGCTGAAATCCATCGGGCACGGGACCGCCGGCACGCCAATGTCCCCCAAATAGCCGGTGCAGTAGCGGGCCGGAATGTTGCAGTTCCGGCAGAAGGTAATCGCCAGGTGCATGAAGTCCCGGCAAACTCCCACCCGCTCGCGATAGACTTCCAGGGCCGTCCGATTCGCGCGGGCCAGCATGTAGTCGAAGCGGATGTGCCGATGCACGTAGTTGCAAATCGCCTGCACCCGCGGCCAACCGGGGGGCAACTGCCCAAACAGGCCCCACGCCAGGTCCTTCAGCTCGCTATCGACCTCGCAATACCGGCTGGCGAGCAGATAGAGCAGCGTCTCGTGCGGCAAGTCTTGCACCGGAGCCTGATGGGCGGTGGGAACCTGCAAGTCGGTCAGTCCGCAGTCCTCGACGAGCGCCTCGTTACGGAAAGAAATCCGCCCGGCTGGTGCCACGATCCGCCCGCAACGGTTGCCGTACAGATCGAAGTATTCGGCCACGGGCACCGGCGGCGTCACTTCCAGTCGATCTGGCCGGCGGGTCGTTGGCTCGCGCGAGGGATGCAGATACAACATCAGCACCATCGGGGCGGGCTGCGGAGAGACAAACGAGATTTCGTAACCAACTTGGATCAGCATCGTGGGGGGCCGGTGAAGTTGCAACGTGAAGCGGCCAGCCAGGTTACTCAGATAAAGTCATTCCCATTCGTTTTCGCGGCGGCGGCGCGGGACAGGTGCGGATATAGGCCAGCACGTCGGTCAGTTGGGCCGTCGCCATGGCGAGGCACGAGTCGGCCCCGCCATAGTACATGCGGATCAGGCCGGTTTTCTTGTCCAGAATCCAGCCGCAAGGAAACACCACCCCGTTGACGTCCCCTTGGCGTTCGTAAGAGGCTTCGGGCGCGAAGAACCACTCGTCGCTGCGGCGGATCACTTGCCACGGGTTTTCCAGGTCGAGCAACGCGAGCCCCAGTCGATATAAGCAACCGCCGGGAGTATGCCGCACGCCGTGATACAGCAGCAGCCAGCCTTCCGGCGTTTCCAGCGGGGGGGGGCTCAGGCCAATCTTGTTGGCATCCCACCAAGCGCCCCGCCGCGCGTGCAACAGGATGTGATGGTCCCCCCAGTGGGTCAGGTCGGGCGAAAACGAAAGCCAGATGTGCGCGCCCGAACTGCCGGCCGAAACGGGGCGGTGGATCATCGCATAGCGTTTTCCGAACCGGCGTGGAAATACGGCGGCGTCCTTGTCTTCCGGCGGCATCACCGGCCCCAGGCGGGTGAAACTCGAAAAGTCCTTCGTGCTAGCCAGCGACACCATCGGGCCGCTGGGAGAAAAGGCCGTATAGGCGATGATCCACTCCTGGCGCTCCTCGACCCAGGTCAGCCGCGGATCTTCGACTCCCCACAATTCCTCGGAGAAGTTCGTCGGATCAGGTGGAAAGCTGGGCTTGGAGTCGACGTGCCAGTTCGTCACCCCGTCGTTGCTACGCGCGACGGTCAGGTGCGAATGACCCCGCCGATCTTCAACGCGCACGAGCAGGATCGTTTCGTCCCCCAGCTGGCAAGCCCCGGCATTGAAGACCGTATTGGCCGGATAGGGCCAGTCCTGCGCGGTAAGGATCGGATTATCGGGATGGCGATGAAATAGTTCGGTGTACAAATTCGGTCTGTTCGATTTCCGCAGCATTTCGATTTCTCGGATGGGTGATTTTTCGTGGATGGCTCGCGCCGGCGATTATTCGCCAGCCCTGGCTATTCGCTGTGAATCGCGGCCAGTGGCCGGGTGTTGGCCCCGCTCTGGGCGGCGCCATGGAGCAGCTCTGTCCAAAGGTAGGCGAGCGTCGATTCTGCTCCTTGGTTCTTGTTCGCACCGGTCGGTTGCAGGCCGTCGAAGCATGCCCCAAATGGGACTTCGGCCAGTGGCTGGTCGAGGCTGTTCTGACCATGAAACCAGCGATGGGAGCGCTCGAATACGGCGAGATACTTGTCGTCCCCCCGCAGGTGGAACCCCGCCAGCGCGGCAGCGGCCATCGTGGCGGCCTCGACGGGCTGCTGGTCGTAGAGCGATTTCTCTTCGCCGTGCGAGTACCAGTCGCGATTGCCGATGGGCCAGAAAACGCCCTCCGCCGTCGTCACCAAGTCGAGGAACGCGAACGACGACTCCGCAACGGTCAGAAACGCCTCGTCCGGCCAGCGCTCGGCCGCAT
>JANRLS010000135.1:0-37771 GCA_033762315.1 Pirellulaceae bacterium | reverse complement strand
GCCAACGAGATAGGTCAACTGATAGCCGCCGCGGAGGAAGAGATTCTCGCGAAGTTTGTACGACAGCGAGGCGTCCATTTCCAACAGGGCCGCCACCGAGCAGCCGTGCTCATCGACATCTTGCAGCACCCCGCTTGGACCGCCGCCGGTGCCCGCATCCCCTTCGTCGAAGAGCCGCTGTTCCCACAGATTCGCGAACAGCCCCGCTTTCGCGCCGACTCGCGCTTGCCACCACGCCCAGTGCCGCACGGCCCGGATGCCAAGCTGTCCGCCGATCATGTCGTTGCGCGAGCGGCCGGTCAGCTCCTCAAAGGCGGAGAACGTGATGTCCTCTCCCCGCATGAAGAGGTCTTCGCTGAAGTGGATGTAGCGCGTTCCAAACAGTGTCGAAAGGGACCAGCATTCGCTGACCACTCGCACCCGCCGGCGATTCAGCTCCGCGTTGTGTAGCTGCGAGCGATAGCGAAAGGTGATGAAGTCGTCGAACCCGCCGATGATGTCGTCGATGATCAGGTTGGGCGAAGTGACGAGGAACGTTTGGTTCACCGAATCGCCAAACACGGTGTCGGTTTGCGACCAGGTGTTCAGGCCAAAATAGGTCGCTTCCCAAATGATGCCGCAGCCCCACGAGCGGCCGAGGGTCGCCCGCAGGCCCGGTTCGTTGTGGTCGCCGGCATGGGCGCGGTCGATTGAGGGGCCAGTCGGTCCTTGCGAGCTGACGAGCGGCACTGCCGAGCCGATTTGCAGCGACAGGAAGTCGGTCGCCAGCAACCAGGCGTCGCAGCGAGGATCGGGAAACCGCAGGTCGAGATCGATTGGCGGCGGGGCGGGCAGGTTGCAATCCCCCCCAATGCCGTACTGTGCTCGCGCAGGAGCGAGCGGTATCGCAACCGCGATTACCGCCAGCACCGATAGCGTCAGAATCCTCACCACGCATTCCTTGGCGCAAGATGGATACTTCCGCTTAATCGGCACGGACGGCAAAGGCGCTCGATTCGCACCCTCGCAAGCGTCACTTCCGCCCCAAGCGGCAAAATCGGCAAGGTTTGCGCATTCTTCCCAGGTCTTGCCGATTGCGCATTCACAAGGCGGCACTTGGAATAATCAGCTTATTGAAGCGCCCACATCGCGCTGTATAAGCCCTGAGCACAACCTCCATCCCTGCAACGCTTTACGGCAAAATGTGCCGCGCTGTTTTTCGCCCGCTTACTATAGTTACTAGGGTTTCGGCGGCCGCGAATAAGTCGGCCCTCGCCCCTCGCGAATCCCCTTCTCCGCAACCAACTTGTCAAAGATCGCCCGATCCTATACAAGCCACCTTGCTAATATGTGTAATTGTACACACTCCAGCATCCGCAGTCAAGATGCGCGGCCCGGCGGAACTATTCCCTGGGCAGAAAAGAAGTCTTTTCCTTGGCTGGCGATATTGTCTGCCACCTTGATCCGACCGGGGCCAATGTCGGCCTCTCAAGGGGGGCAGCGGCCTGGTGGAATGATTGACGCAAGACAAAGGCGATTCACCGGAACGGTGCATTTCGCGGCACTCATGCACCCCACCCACTTCCGCCGCAAGCGGCAGAATCGAAAGACTCGGCGCAACCCATACCGATTGCCCAGGCACCTAGGGCGCATCACGAGGCGGGCGTGGCCCCTCGCCTGCGTCGGCCACTGAGCAGGTAGATGTCGGACCGCGTTTCCGTCAGCGGATCGCCAGAAGAATCGATCCCAGCGACGCGCGGCACGGGATCGAACATGACTTTGCGCAGCTCCGGCGACTGGTCGTCCGCTAGAGATGACAGCGTGAGCGTGCCAAAGGGCAGCAGTCGGCGGGTCTCCGGCCAAGGGGTGCTGGCATCCGTCACGTCGTCGCCGCTTTCGGCAAGTTGCACGACTATCTCCAGGCGAATCGGTCCGCGGGCCAGTCGCTCGCGTAGTTCTTCGAACAGAAAGTTCGGCGACCGCCGCGCGGCCTCGTCATCGCTGAGGTGGTCAGTCCCCGCGGCCGGCAGGATGCGAAATCGGCCGTGGTGGGTGGCCCCTTCGGCGCTGGTGAACTGGAATGACGTAATCGCGAAAAAAGACTCCCGCGCAAAGCTGGAGGGGATCGGCTTGGGAGTTTCGACAAATCGCTTCGCGGCTGGATGCGCGGCCAGAAACGAACCGAGAGCTTCCGTATTGCCGGCGGCGGCCGCCGCCGCGCCACGCAGGAATTGCAAGAAATCCTCGCCAGTGCGCACTGGAAAGCCATTGGTCGAATGGGCCACGATGTCGGTGTGCTCGTGCTCAGCCAGATGAAACCGGATGCCGATGCCACGTGGCCCGGAGTGGGCGGGATCGTTGTCGGGAATCGTCGGCACGCCAGTCGAGTCGGAAAAGCGAACCGTCACTGGGGTTTTCGGGCGGACCGCGTGCGGCGCGCTCGTCAGCCCGGCTGCCGTGGAGGCGGGGGCAAAAGTCCCCGCGCACATGACTCCCTTGGCATGCGCCGGCCGAAAGCCGGGGTGAAGACCCGAGAGGGCGTCCAGGGCGGAAAGAAGTTCTTCGGCCAGCGGCAGGTTGGAGTAATCGCCCGAGGGCATGGGTGGGCCTCGCATTCCCGAATCGAGTAGCAGGGCAATAGCCCCATTCTAGGGCCTGTGTGCTGTGGGAGGGCAAGGCGGGGGGGCTCCGCCGTTGCGGGCCCCTGTTCGCCGCGGCTAATTCAGCCAATCCGCTGAACGCTTGCCGGTCATCTTTTCGTTCAGCGTGCCGAGATCCCAGAACCAGGTGAGGGCGGCGGTGCCATACATCTGGTCGGCGGCGCCGTCGTCGGCCAGGGCGGCGGCATTGATGGTTGAGCGGAGGTTGCCGACGCGGGTGGAGTTGGAGGGAGAGGTGCTGGAGCGGAGCGAATTCCACTCCGTGATGAGACTCACGAGGGCGCTATCGTTGACCGCCAGCCGGCTGTCGTCGCCGACCAGGATGTTCTCGTCCTTCTTATCGGTATTCCCGCTCGCTTTGCCGCCGAACAGCCGATCCACGTCGCGGCCCCCGATCAACAGGTCGCGGCCCAGATTGCCGGTGAGGACATCGAGGCCATTATTCCCGACTAGCACATCTCCGGCATTGCCGCCGACGAGCACGTCGTTATCCGGGCCGCCGAAGAATCGCACGCCGCGGGTCAGCGTTCCCATGACCTCGATCGTGTCGTTGCCGCCATTGCCATTGATGATGATCGCCTCGGACGTGGTGAATTTGCGGAGGAAGGTCTCGACGATCTTCGTCCCTGTTTTGACCGTCGTGAACACCTTCACTTCGCCATTGGGTTTGCTGGTGCTGCTGGCCCGGACCCGGAACCAGTTGCTCTCGGCTCCGCCGCTGACGCCGGCCGTAATCACAATCACCTGGCCGGTGGCCGACGACGAGAGGGAATCGTTCGCCCGGTCATTGTCGGCATCGGTGGCCGAGATGGCGATGGTATAGGTGCCCAGGCCCGGCCCGTCGAAGTTGTACGACCCCACCGCGTCGACGATGTTCGTGGTGCTATAGATCGTGATGCCGTTCCGCTGGATGACGATGCTGAGGGCCGAAAGTCCGGAGAAATCGGTCACGCTCCAGGTGAACTCGTTCAGGGCGATGTCGGTTTCCGTCCCGGTCGAGCCGCCGATCACAATCAGCGGCGGATCGGTGTCGTCGTCGGTCACCACGACCGAGCGGCTGGCGGAAGACGAAAGCGAGTCTCCTAGCCGGTCGTTGTCGGCATCGGTGGCCGAGACGTTGATCGTAAAGGTCCCCAAGCCATAGGTATCGAAATTGAACGAGCCGACCGCGTCGGAGAGCAAGGCGGTGCTATAGATCGTGTTGCCATCCTGCTGGATGACGACCAACAGGCTGGACAGGCCCGAAAAATCGCTGACGTTCCAGGTGAAATTTTGCGTTTGGCCGTCGGTCTCCGCGCCGGTCGAGCCGCCGAGCACGATTGTCGGCGGATCGGTATCGTCGTCCACGACGATGACCGTCCGCGTGCCGGACGACGAAAGACTGTCCCCCGTCCAATCCGAATCGGACGTGGCCGAGACATTGATCGTGAAAGTTCCCAGGCCCAAGGCGTCGAAGTTGAAGGTGCCGGTCGAGTTCGTCGAGGTATGAATCGGAGTCGGGTTGCCGGTCTGGAAGATTTGCACCGACACCGCCAGCTGCGTGGCGGATTCGGGATCGGTCACGTTCCAGGTGAACGCCTGCGTCTGGCCGTCGGTTTCGGAACCCGAGGAGCCAGTGAGCGTGATGACCGGCGACGTGGTGTCGTCGTCGGTGACGATGACCGTGCGGCCGGCCGCGGACGACGCCATGTCACCTGGGCGGTCGTTGTCAGCATCGGTGGCCGAGACGGCGATGGTGTAGGTGCCCAACCCATGACTATCGAAGTTGAACGAGCCGATTGCCGCGCCTAGCCCGGTGGTGCTGAAGATCACGAGGCCATCGCGTTTGATTTCGATGAACAGTGCGGACAGACCCGAAAAATCGCTGACATTCCAGGTGAAGTTTTGCGTTTGACCGTCGTTCTCGCCGCCGATCGAGCCACCGAGCACAATCGCCGGACCGTCATCATCGTCGTCGGCAAAGGTGGCGGTTCGCGTGGCGGTGTTCGTGGCGGCATCGCCGGTCCAGTCGGCATCGGCATCGGTGGCGGTGGCGGTCATCGTGAAGGTGCCCAGGCCATAGCCGGCCAGGTTGAACGAGCCGACTGCCACCGTGGTGGTGCTGAACAGCGTCACGGTGTCTCGTTTGATCTCGACCAGGAAGCTGCCGAGACCCGACCCGGCGTCGCTGATGTCCCAAGTAAAGCTGCCAGGCGGCAAGCTATCGCTTTGCGTGCCGAAGGGACCACCAAGCACGATCGTGGGGGGGCTGGGGTCGTCGTCGTTCACGGTGACCGTGCGGGTGGCGGTCGTCGAATTGCCGGACGAATCGGTGGCGGTCACGGTCAAAACGAACGTGCCAATGCCGAATGAGTTGAAATCCAGCAAGCCGCCGGCATCCGTGCTGGTAAAGACCGAGGCGGCATCGCGGGTGACGGTGACGCTGGTGGTCGCGAGGTTGCCGTCGTGATCCTTGGCGAGCCAGGAGAAGTTTTGATTGTCGGAATCGAGTTCCGTGCCGGTCGAGCCCGCCAGCGTAATCACCGGCTTGCGGTTGGTGACGACATTGTCCACCCGCAGTTCGGCACCGAGCAAACCGCCGCCGGTGGTATCAAAGGTTCCACTCTGAAAATCGATATAGTACGACCCAGTAGCCGGCACGGTGACCGTGGCGGTGGCGAAGTTGGTGGTGCCGCTGGTGGTGGTGGGGGTGAAGAAATCGAAGAACGTGCCGACGATGGCGTCGTCCGAGAAGCGCCGCAAGAACCCGCGGGCATTGGCCCGATCGCCAAGTTCAATCACGCGCCAATCGACGCTGACCCGATCGCCCGCCGTGGCGGGAAACGAGATGCTGCGGATAATTGGACCTGCGACGCCGGTACTCGGAGTGGTCGAGTGATCGTTGACCTTCAGCACCGCGCCGGCCGAGCCGTCAGTGCGGAAAGCCGCCGTATTCGAGCGGTTGACCGTCGCCACCGACTCCGCATTCGGCAAGGTGACGGTCCAGCCAGTGAAATCGGGGGATTGCTCGAAGCTGGGATTGAAGATGCTGCCGGCGGTCTCTCGGACGGCGCTATTGAGCACGTTTCCCCAGCCACCATCGACCGAGCCCAGCGGCGCCGAATTGAACCAGTCCCAACCGAGGTGGACAATCTGACCCGTGCCGAAGGGAATGAGCGACACAATCGAGCCGCCAAGGTCGGAATAGATCGACCGTGTTCCTCCCGGCAGGCTGCCGTTATTGAACCGCATGGTCAGGTTGTTCGCGGGCAAGGTGAGCGGCCCCCCCACGAATTGCGTTCCCACCGCCGCGCCAGTGATCGCCGAGGTGCCGGCTGTTCCCTCGACCAGCGAGAAACCAAAGATCGTGTTGAGAAACGAGGTGTAGTCACGCGAAATGACCAGCCCGCCGCCGCTGGCCACAAAATTTGCGAGCGCTCCGCGGGCCTGTGCATCGAGTGCGCTCGCCGGGCTGCCATTCTCAAACTCGGGGAACAGCACCACGTCTTGCCCCGCCAAGGCCGTGAGAATGCCGGCGGCATCGGTGGCGGTGAAGGTGCTGACCGTGTGGCCCAGCGCGGCGAGCGAGGCCTGGATCGCGTCGGATTCGGCGCTGCTGCCGCCGGTGGTATCGACATAGGCTCCGTTGTCGAAGACCGCCACGTTGGCCATCACGCGGCGGTCTTCGAGCGATTCCAAAAAGGCCCGCCGCCAGCGCGAGACCGGACGGCGAGGCTGGGGGCGACGAGCCTTGGCAAACGGCCAGCGAACGGAAAGCATGGAGGCGAATCCTGAAACGAAGAATCCGGGCGGCTGCCGGGCATCTTGCTCAGGCAGAGGGAACAGCGTCAGCGTATCGAAGGGGGGCCGATTCGTCTCCCGTTTGGCGCGGGAAATTCAGCCCCACCGCCCCGCTTTCGCCAGGGCGTAAAGTCCCATCGTAACCGACCGGGGCGGAATCTCCACCTACCCCACCGGCATCTCGGGCCGTTCCGGGGCCGGAATAACCGGCAAATTGAGAGCAATTCAGGTGTTCGGCGGCAGATTCGCGTGCCGGCCGTCCGGAATGGAACGAGCGCATCAAAAAGGCCCGGCAGAAACCGGGCCAAGAGGCGTCAATTTAGGAAAGCTGAGCCGGTGATTAGGCGCTCGGCCGGCGGAAATGCTGATAGGCCAGCAGCACTTCGTACAGGTCGCTGGAGATGGTGATTTCGTCGTCCGAGAAATCATCGACCCAGCCCCGCCGGCTGCGGACCGCGTCCATCAGCAGGGGCAGAACCTCGCCCAAAGTCAGGGCCACCTGCTCGCCGCGGATGGGGAGGGTGTCGGGCCGGGCGAGGTTGTCCTCTTCGGGCCCGTAATAGACGCGCAAGGAGCTCGTCGTCATGCAAGGATCCTTCCTTGTCAGTGATTCCGTTCGGGGGGATGCTAGCACGCGTGGCGGCGCGCAGCGTCCAGGTTCAACCCGGACCGCGCGGCACGGTGCTGCTAGTCGCTATATCGGCCCGCTCCCCTGGTTGGGTTTGAGAAATTTGGCCAGATATTCTCCCGGCTCGCCGTGTGGTCATTTTGTATAGTCCCACCCAAGTTGACCGCCTTCCCCAGGGCCGCTATTCTGCTGGATTGCCTTCAAGCCAACACGATTCAGTCCATTCGCTGGCATGCCACTGCCAGCATTCCTGGGGAGCCATTCATGGGCGGCATTATTCAACGTCATCGGGAACTCGCGCAGCGCCGTCATCGGAAGAAGAAGCTGAAGGTCATCAAGCGCAAGCTGCAAAAGGCCAACGCCTCGGAGAAGGCGGTCCTCGCCGCCAAGATCCGCCGCCTCACCCCCGGCGGCGAAGTCATCATCGCCAATCTGGGTCTTGAAGAGCGCAAGTAGCGCTGGCTGGGCTAAATGGTGTCGGCTAACCTCACGGCCACTCTGGCTCGCGCTTTTCCAAAAAGGCCGCGAGCCCCTCGCGGGCGGCTTCGGTGGTGCGGGCGGTGGCGCTGGCCGCCGCGCCCGATGAGAGCTGCGTTCCCAGATGCTCGCCGATCGTTTCGTAGAGCATCTTCTTGGTGAGCTGAATCGCCTCGGCAGCGCTAGCCGCGATTTCGGCCGCGATTGCCTCGGCTCGCGCGGCGAGCTGCCCTTCGGCGGCAAGTTCATGATAGAGGCCGATCCGCTGAGCCTCGGCTGCCTCGATCATTCTCCCCGTCAGCAACAGGTTGGCCGCGTGCGAGCCGCCGATCTTGAACACCAAGAGAGGCGAAACGAGCCCCGCGACAATTCCCCGCCGCGGCTCCGGGAGGCCGAACTTCGCCGTTCCCGACGCGATGACGATATCGCTCGCCACAACCAGTCCCGCGCCACCCGCGACGGCCGGGCCGTTCACCGCCGCGATGATCGGCTTGGGAAACAGGAGCATCTTGTCGAGTAGCTCGCGATATTGCACCGCGTCTTCGTGCCATCGCAGCAGCGCGTCGGGCTGCCGGGCCGTCTCTTGCATCTCGGCCAGGTCCATGCCGGCACAGAAGGCGGTGCCGGCCCCGGTCAGAATCACGGCCCGCACCTTCCGCTCCTGATGCAGGTCGTCGAATGCCTGGGCGATATCGGCCAGCAGCTGCCGCGAAAGGGCATTGCGCTTATCCGGGCGATTCAACGTGATGATGCCGGCGGGGTGGCGGACGTGGACAAGGAGGGACATGGCAGGAAGGGGGGCGGGAGTCTGGAGTCGGGGGACGGAAGTCAGTTACAGGGGGCTGTCGAAGACGAGGATCAGGTCGAGAAGCGAAGTGGCGAGTAGCTTGCCTTGGGTATCGATGCGCAGGCTGCGACTGGCACCGCCGCCCAGCGCGTCGTAGAGCACGAAATTCAGGGCCGCGACTGCGGGCAGTTCGTAGCGCTCGACGCGTGTGACGCCCAGATGCTGAAAATGCTCTTGCACGCGAATCGCCGTCAAGCGGCTAACGAGCACGGCGTAGTCGAGCTCGCTATTCGCCACGACCCCGATGTTGGCGTGATTCCCTTTGTCGCCACTGCGGGCGGAAGCCATTTCGGCGAGTCGCTTCTTGACCTTGCCCGCGCTCATCGGTTCCACTCCTTTGCCGGCCGGACTTCAACCCGTGCCGGCACTAGCGATTTGCTCACCAGCGACGGCCAATAGGCAAACACGGGGCGCACCTGCGGCCGACCCGCCGCATAGCCGGCAAGGCCCGCGGGGCCGCTGGTGATGAGCGGGGCAAACTGCCGGGCGAAGCATTCCAGTGCCTCGCGGCGCGGATCGTGGGCCGTCACGCGCAACACCAGCTCTCCCGGTGGCTGGTATTTGCGATGAAAAAACGCGCCGGGCACCCCCGCGCCACTCCCCAGCAGTTCAATGTTCGTCCGGGCCAGTTGGTAGCCCGCCATTTCGCACCGCCGCAGGATGATCTCGCCGCACTCCCGCCCCTTCGCGGCACAATCGGGTCCATAGACCAGCAAGTTGCCGCTGGCCTGGTAGCCATCGCGATAGGCGAGCGACACCTTGTAGGTGTCGGTCGCTTCGCGCCCCAATGCGCCTTGCACCTGGACCTGGTCAGCCGCGATTTCGTGGACGCTGACGGTCGTGAAGTCGCAATCGACATCCGGCGTTTGGTAGTGCCGCGGATCGCCGATCTCGTAAACGAGCTGCTCGACGACGGTCCGCCGCGTCACCGCTCCGCCGGTTCCCGTCGGCTTCGTGATGATCGTGCTGCCGTCTGAGGAAAGCTCGGCAATCGGGTAGCCGACATCGGCCAGTTTGTAATCCTGCCAATTCACGCTATACCCACCGGTCACTTGCGCGCCGCACTCGATCAAGTGCCCGGCGACGCTGGCCGTCGCGAGCCTATCCCAATCGTCCCATTTCCAGCCGAACTCGTGCATTGCCGGGCCGACGGTGAGCGACGCATCGGCCACGCGCCCCGTGATGACGATCCGCGCGCCGCCGGCGAGCGCCTCGGCAATGGGGCGCGCGCCGAGATAAGCATTGGCCGAGACAATCGCCGTGCCCGCATGGCGCTCGCTGGTCAGCAGGTCGGCCAGCGGCGCGCCGGTATCGAGATTCACGAATTGGCAGCCCGCCGCCAATAGCTCCGCCATCCTTGGCAATAGATCGTCGCCGGTGACGACGCCAATCGAGGTCTCTTCCAAGCCCCCCTGGGCCAGCACCTTCGCCGCCGCACGGGCGCAGGCCGGCGGGTTCATGCCGCCGGAGTTGGCGATGATTTTCAGCCTTGGCTGGGCCCGTAGCGCCGGCACGAGGCTCGCGAGAATTTCCACGAAATCCTCGGCATAGCCGGCCTCTGGGTCCTTCTCCCGCAGCCGGGCGAGGATCGACATGGTCAGCTCGGCCAGGTGCTCGATGGTCAGGTAATCGACCTCGGCGCGCTCGACCAGCCGGCGCGGCGCATCCAGCCAATCGCCGAGAAATCCCGCGCCGTTGGCAATGCGAAGCGTTTTCACAGGTCGTGCCGCAAAAGTGGACCGCACATTCCCACGGCCCGATTGTAACACGAGCGGGCGGGCCGGTCGGGGCCGGCGGTTACCGCCGAGCGGATGTCCCAATCACCCCTCGTTGGGCAATTGGACCTCTCGTTTCGCAGTTTCGGCCTTGGTTAGGGATTCGCGGAGCTTTGCTAAGTCCTCTTCGAATGGCGTTTGCTTCGAGTCTTGATGAAACTTCTCGATCACCTGGATCGCTAATTGGTAATTGCTAATCGCCGCTTCTAGCAGTTTGCCCGCTTCGGCCGTGTTGCCGAACTTGGCGTCGAATTCGGCGACGGTCGCCAGACTCTGGTAGGTTTGGAACAGATCGCGCTGCGCGTCGGCATCGGCAGGATCGGCGGTGGCGAGCGTTTTGGTGATTGCCAATTCGTTCTGGTGGGCCTGCATCGCGTCGGGGAATTTCAAGCTCAGCATGAGAATCTTGCCGAGTTTGTTGTACATGACCGACAAGTCCCGCTGCCGCTGCGGTTCGTTGGGTGCCTTGTCGGCAAGTGCGCGAATGATCTCCATTGCCATTTGCTGATACTTGCTGGCAGCGGCCAGGTCGCCAGCGTCTCGCAGCGTCGTGCTTAGAGAGCTGTAACCAATGGCCACACTGCGCTGCTGAGCATCGTCCGAGGTCCGCTCCGCAAGCTTGAGGCGAATCTGGAGGGCCCTTTCGTAATCGGCAAACGCGCCGGCCGTATCGTTTAATTTCCGCTTGGCGTCTCCCACCTTGTTGAGCGCGGTGGCAAGGTCCTGCTCGCTCGTCGGACTCTGGTCATCAACCAGTAACTTCTCGAAGGTCGCTAAGCCGCTCTGATAGCTCGCCAAAGCCGCCTTGAACTCGGATTGGGCCATTTGGACGTTGCCGATTTTCAAGTGCGCCTGCCCGACCGCGCGTTGCGCGGCGAACGTGCGGTGCTTTGTGGCCGCGCGCGTGGCCAATTTCAAGCTCTCTTCGTTGGCGAGTAGCGCCGCATCCAAATTGCCCTGCCGGGATCGCAAATCACCGAGCTTTTCCCAAGAGCCGGACAAATCCAATTGGCGATCCAAGCTGTCCGGCTCGGCAGCCGCCAAGGCTTGGAAATTCCGATGCGACGCTTCAGCGAGAGGCACCGCTCGGCTCACACCATTTAGCCCGTCTTCATCGCCAACCTGCAAGAATATTTCGGCCAGTTGCGATTGAGCGACGGCGATGTCGCGAGTGACTTCGCTTCGTTTTGAATAGTCCGCTCCAATCATTTCGAGATCTTGCAGAGAACGCTCTAACAACGACCTTCGGATGTCCTCGGCCCCTGGCACTTTGACCAAGTCGTATTGCACGACATACACCACACGCTGCAGAAGGGCGTGATACTTTTTTGTCTGGTCGTCGGCAATCCTTGCGCTCTTCAGGGCGGCTTCCTTGGCTGCAGTCTCTCGTTTGTTCGCCAGGAGTAGGTTGAGATTGGCCGCTTCTATTTTCGATTTCGCGGAGACGACTACTCCCACCAACACCGACAGCAGCAACACGGTTGCCAACAAGCCGCCACCGGCCGTCGCTACGACTGCTTGATGCTTCCGCGCCCAGCGCCGGCCACGCTCGACAAACGACTCAGGATAGGCGTGTACGGGCTCGTCGTCACGCCAGCGCTCAAGATCGGCGGCCAGGAGCGTTACCGACGAGTAACGGTCCGCGGGTACGGGTGACATGGCTTTGAGACAGACGGCCTCCAGCGCGGGCGGAATGTCCCGCTTTATCTCGTGCGGCCGAGGGAACTCGCCCCGCTCGACGCGCCGCAGAACCTCGTCCCGGTTGTTCGAGGTCTGCGGCGGTTGCCCGGTCAGCAAGCTGTAAAGCGTGGCCCCCAGACTGAAAACGTCGCTCGCCGGGCCAAGCTGGTCGATCCGGCCGGCGGCTTGTTCGGGGCTCATGTAGGACGGCGTGCCGATTGCGCTCCCCTGCAGAGTTGAAGCGCTGCCCGAATTTGCAGGGCTAAGAAGCCCCTCCGTGCCCACTGTGGTCGGCAATTCGCCCACATCGAGCGGCTTGGCCAATCCCCAATCGACCACCAGCGTTTCGCCATACTTGCCAAGCATGATGTTGCCAGGCTTTAGGTCGCGATGCAGCACCCCGCGGCTATGGGCGTAGGCCACGGCGTTGCACACGTCGATAAACCGGCCCATTAGCTTCTTAAACTCGTGCAATCGCTCGCCGCGATCCAAATGGGCCAAATCAGTGGGCAAGTCCTTTAAGGGAGCATGGAACTTGTTGATGGCCTCCTGCAGATTGCCACCACGAATCAGTTTCATCGCATAGAACGGACGACCATTCGAGTTAGCCCCCAAACCATAAACGGGAACAATGCCCGGATGCTCTAGTCCGCCCGTGATTTCGGCCTCCAGCCGGAGTCGGGTCCTGTAGAGTGGATCGTCGGCGAAATTTTCCTTCAGTTCCTTGACCACAACTTCACGGTGAATTTCGCTATCTTCCGCCTTGTACAAGATTCCGATGCCACCGCCATCAAACCTTGGCCCTCTGCGGAACCGCGCCCCCTCGCTTGTCGATTGGCCGACGACCACGGTGCTATAGGGGTCGGTGGGTTCTCGATCTTTTCCCACTAGCGCCACGCTGCAGTTCACATCGTCGTCGCCAAACTTTGCGATCTCCTCGCGCACGCTGCCGGCACTGCTGAGCGCGGCAAGGCTCTTTTCCGGATCGTTCGCGTGCAGGGCCAAGTGCTGCACGACCAGCGCATCCAAAAGCGGACGAACGCTGGCGGTCAGCGCTCCCTGGGCTTGCAGAACGTCGGCCAGCGGCCGCGACTTATCGCTGAGCCAGGCGCTCATCGCCGCCAGGAACTGCTCGCGGCGAATGAAGTCGAGCTGGAGCGCCAGAAACCCAACCAGCAAATTCCGCTCGGCATGCTTGTCGGACATGAGAATCCCCCGAATAGGTGCGGGAGATTCTAGACAAGGGGGTCAGCCCAATGCAAAAGGGGGCGGCCTTCGTTGATCCGTCCGAATGCTTGACTTCCGCGGCCGACCCTCACAGAATGGCGCGCGAGACGTTCGGTGTTGCGCGTCAGCTTATCGGAAGTTCGCATGGATAACCCCTTCTCGCCCCAGCCGATGCCTCCGGGCGGAGGCCAATCCGGACAGATCGACGTTCGCTGCCCATTTTGCCAGACCCCCGTCTCGCTCCCCGCGATGTATGCCGGCTCGGCGGTCGATTGCCCCCACTGCAAGGGAAAATTCCAGGCTCCTATGCCCACGGGCTTTGGCATGGGGCAACCCGGTTATCAGAATCCGGCGGTCCGCGAATTTGCGAGCAAGAAAATCGCCGCGGGGATTTGCGGCATCTTGCTCGGACCGCTGGGGATTCACAAGTTCGTGCTGGGCTTCAACGGTGCCGGCGCGATCATGCTCGCGGTGTCGCTCGTCGGCATCATCACCGGCTCGTGCCTGGTGATTCCGCTGCTGGCCTATTTCGCAATGGCGATTATCGGCCTCGTCGAAGGGATCATGTACCTGACCAAGACGGACGAAGAGTTCTATCAGCTCTACGCGATCCAGCGCAAAGAGTGGTTCTAAGCAGGCGAATGCACCGGCCGGTGGGCGGAAAGCTACATCCCCCGCCACGACTCGCGATCGTAGCCGAGACGCTCGAAATCGCAGGCGTAGATGCGCTCGACCCGCGCGGCGAGGTCGGCGTTGTAGGCGGGCTGGCTGAGCTTGCGGCTGGCGTTCATCGGTTGGGCCAGCTTTTCGGCGACCCCCTCGGTGGGCAGGCCCAGGTGGGTGAGGATGGCAATCACCCCCGCCGTGAACTCGGTCTCCATTTTGAACAGGCGGCCGTAGGGGATATAGTCGCTGCACAGCACCGAACGCTGCGTGTCCCAGTGGTGGTCGCGCGTCCCTTCGTGCTGCCATTCGACATAGGCCACGAACGTCGCGAACGGCACCTTGGCGTCGTCGGCCGCGAGCGGCAAGCCCCGACTGGCGGCGAATTTGCGCAGGCCGGGAAGCGTGCGAGCCAAGGCCCGCGGGGGAGCGGCATCGTCGTGGCGGGCGGCAAACTTATCGCGCCACGCCGATAACAGCCGCGAATACGGATTCCGCACGAAGGCATAGGCGGTGTAGCGCTCGGGATGGAGCGCGGCGTGCAAAAAGTCGGCCGGCGGCGCGGTCAAGAGTCGCCGCGTATGCCGCAGGGGCCACCAGCGGCTGAGCTGCGTTTTGGCCCCCGATGCCTTGAGGGCGTCCATCAGCACGCTGCGAAACATCGTCGTGCCGACCTTCGGATTGAGAAACACGATCACGCCGCGATCGCGGCGCAAATAGGTTTTGAACGGGCTGAAGTGCTTTTGCCAGGCGAGACGCAGGCCCAGAAAGCGGGGAGTCGGCGAAGCGCTGCCAATGGCCGTGGCGGACGAACCGCGCGTGACGTTTTTCCGCGACTCGGCAAGCGTCAACATGACTGGGCTCCCAGTAGCAGCTTGAAGTCAGCAATCCAGGGACATCGGCAATTCACGGGTGAATATCGGCCACCTCGCGATTGGCGATCAAACAACTCACGCGGCCCGCGCGAGGGGCAAGGCCCGCTCTTCGGTCGCCATGCTCAGCGTTTCGGCGGCCAGTTGGCGATAGTCCTCGGCCCCGTGCGAAGTCGGGGCGTATTGGAAAATCGATTGGCCAAAGCTCGGCGCTTCGGCGAGGCGAATGTTCCGCCGAATGCGAGTTGCGAACGTACGGGCTTGCGAGCAGATGTTGTTCGGCGTTCGCTCGCGGCTAAAGTAGGCCGAAACATCGGTGCTCACTTCAGCCGCCAGGCGGGTATTCGCGTCGTACATGCACAAGAGCACCCCCGACAGCCGCAATCCCGGATTGAGCCGCTTGCTGACCACCTCGATGGTCCGCAATAGCTTTGACAGGCCATGCAGCGCGAGAAAGTGCGGCTGCAGCGGCAAAAAGACCTCGCGCACCATCGCCAGGGCGTTGATCGTCAGCACGCCGAGCGATGGGGGACAATCGATCACCAGGTAATCGAGCGGCTCGTCGTCCTGGGCGAGCTTATCGCGCAAGATCAGCTCGCGGCCGACTTCGCCGGCGAGTTCCACCTCCGCGGCGGCGAGGTCCAAGTGAGCGGGAACTACCGACAGGTTTTCCCCAATCGGCCGGCGGACGTCGGCAAAGAGCTTGTCGCCGGTCAGCACGTCATAGACGTTGGGTTCCCCATCGCGCAGCGACAGCCCCAGATGGAGCGAGGCGTGCGCCTGCGGATCGAGATCGACGAGGCAAACTCGTTGCCCCGCCTCGGCGAGAGCGGCACTCAGGTTGACGGCGGTGGTCGTCTTGCCGACTCCCCCCTTTTGATTCATCACGGCGATGGATCGCACGACAGGCCCTCCTTGGCACAGGCGAAAGATTCGGGGCGAATCATAGAACCTGTGGGCAATTCCCGAAAGAGAAATGCCCACACTTGTGAAGATGGGATATTTGCGAAGACTGCGCAAAAACACACCCTACTTTGGGGGCAAACCGCCCGCTCGGCTACTTGTCATAAGTGGCGATGGCTGCTTATGTTGCTGCGATTCCGCTGGGGAGCGGCCACGCATTTGCCGACAACTGAATATCCGGCCAGAAAATCGGCGGACCGGGAATAATCGGACCGCCGCGCGCATCTTGCCTCGTCCCATACCCTGTCGTCATGCGAACGATCAGCCCCCTACCTGCCGAGCAGTTGCGAAGCATTAGCGCGCGCTATCGCTCCCCGCTCGGCCGTGCGCGGTGGCGCGACGGCGGAAATTCGCTCTTGGCTGCCGCACCGGCGACATCGCCCGAATCGACCGCCGAGCAACCCGCTTCGCCCACCGCCCGCGATGGCGATCTCGCCCGCCTGGAGGCGGTGCTGCTTTTGGCCCGCGAACCGCTGTCCAGTCGCAAGCTGAGCCAATTCGCCAAACTGCCGGACGGCACCCGCGCGCGAACCCTCGTCGGCCGGCTGAACGAGCTGTACGACCTGGCGGGACGGGCGTTTCGCGTGGAGCAGGTGGCGGGGGGCTATCGGCTGCTCACGCGGCGAAAATTCGCCCCTTGGCTGCGGCGGCTGGAGCATGTTCCCAGCGAGACGCGGCTTTCGGCACCCGCCCTGGAAACACTGGCGGTAATCGCCTATCGTCAACCAGTTCCACGGGCCGATATCGAGGCGATCCGCGGCGTCAATTGCGGCGAGGTGCTGCGGCAATTGATGGAGCGCGACCTGGTGCGCATCGCCGGTCGGAGCGAGCAATTGGGCCGCCCGTACCTGTATGGCACCACGAAACGTTTTTTGGAGTTGTTCGGCCTCCGCCACCTCGATGATTTGCCCCGTGCCGAAGCCCTGCGCGGCGCTCCCCTTCCCACGAACACCGCGCCGCTGGCGCTCCCGCCAATCGATCCGACGATTCACGAACCGGCTGCCGCCGAAACGCTGAACGATCCGAATGCCGATGGCGATTTGGACGATCTATCGTCAGGCGACTTGTCGGAAGAGCCGGCGACGATACCCTACACCAAAGAGTTCGCGTAAGTTTCCCCAGAAGGAGTTTTCGACGTGAGTGTTTCCATTCCCACCGAGTTGGATCTCGACACCGCGTGGCATGCCTCGCTGTGGGCCGCCCAGTTTGCCACCGAACCGCGCATGGACGACGAAGAGGACGACTTCGAAGAGGAGGAACTGGACGACGAGGAAGATGATTGGGACGACGACGAGGAAGAAGACGAACTCGAAGACGAGGAGGACGAGGAAGACGACGACGAGGAAGAGGGGGACGACGACTTCGACGACGAATGGGAGGAAGTGGACGACGAAGAATTCGACGAAGAAGAAGAGGAAGACGACGACGAGGAAGATGAAGAAGACGATGAAGACTGGGACGATGACGACGAAGATTGGGAAGACGACGACGAGGAAGAGGAAGAAGGGGACGACGTGGCGTAATTGGCGGCGTTAGCGTCCCGCCGGCTGCCGGGCGAATTTTTGCACCCGCCGGCCGTTCACCTCGGCAACGTACAAATTCCCCTCCGAATCGAGCGCCAACATGTGCGGCATGCTGAACCGGCCGGGTGCCGTTCCCGGGCCCCCCCAGCTTTGTCGTACTTTGCCATCCTGGGAGAGGAGCAACACCTTGTTCGCCCGCCCATCGGCTAGGAACAGGTTGCCGTCACGATCTTGCGCGAGGCCATACGGAGCGGGCCCGCGCCACGCCTGCTGAAATTTTCCGTCGGCATCGAAAATCTGGATGCGATTGTTTTCGCGGTCGCCGATCAGCAACCGGCCTTGTGGATCGAAGAGTGCGGCGTGCGGCAGGTTGAATTCGCCCAGCCTCTTCCCCTTCCTGCCCCACTCGCGCAGATAAGCGCCGCTGGGGGAAAACTGCACCACCCGGCTGTTGCCGTAGCCATCGGCGACATAAATCGCGCCCTGGGGGCCGAAGGCGACATCGGTTGGCCGATCGAACTGCTCGCGCCCCGAACCCGGTTGGCCGGTGCCCAGCGTCAGCAGCAGTTTGCCGGCCGATTCGAACTTGAACACGCGGTGATTGCCGATGTCGGTGGCCCAGAGCGCTCCGTCGGCATCGACCCGCAGGCCATGCGCGGTATGGATTTCGTCGTCGCCAAACGAGCGCTGGAATTTGCCTTCGCTGTCGAAGCATAGAATCGGATGCTGGCCGCGGTGAAAGACATACACTTCGTCGGCGGGACCAATCGCCACGGCGGAACAGGCCCCTAGAGTCCACCCCGCGGGCAATTGCCCGAAGACCTTCGCCGGCGAAAACTCGACGGGAGCAACATCGTCACTCGCGAGGGCGTCAATGGCAAACACCAGCAGCCAGATCGCTTGGAAAAGTCGGACGGGAACGGGCATGGGAATTTCCTGGTTTCGCACGGTTGGACCCCACTTTGCAGTGTCCCGATTATCGTGCCGCGCTCGCCGCGCCGGTGGCTTGCTCCGCCGCGAAACAGCGACGGATCGTGTCGCGGTTCACCGGCTCGATTATCCCCCGCTCGGTGATAATCGCCCGAATCAGGCGGGCGGGGGTCACATCGAAGGCCGGGTTATAGACGCCAATCCCCTCTGGGGCCGTCACCCGCCCAAAGCCGCTGGTGATCTCGGCGGCCGAACGCTGCTCGATCGGAATCTGGTCCCCCGTTTCGAGCGATAAGTCGAACGTGGTCGTCGGGGCCGCGACATAAAACGGAATGCCGTGGGCTTGGGCCAGCACGGCGACCGAGTAGGTGCCGATCTTGTTGGCCGTGTCGCCATTGGCGGTGATGCGGTCGGCACCGACGACGACGGCCTGCACTTTTCCCTCGCGCATGACTTGCCCCGCCATGTTGTCGCAAATGAGCGTGGCGTCGATCCCGCGCTGGACGAGTTCCCAGGCGGTTAGCCGAGCGCCCTGCAAGAGGGGGCGGGTTTCGTCGACAAAGACCCGCAGCGATTTGCCTTGGTCCTGACAGGTGAATAAGACCGACAGCGCCGTCCCATATTCGGCGGTCGCCAGCCCGCCGGCATTGCAGTGCGTCAGCACGCCGCTGCCGTCGGCAATCAACTCGGCGCCATGCCGGCCGATGGCGCGGCAAATGGCCCGGTCCTCCGCATGAATCGCCCGGGCCTCGGCCAGCAGGGCGGCATGCAAGCCGCGGGGGCCGGTATCCAGAAAGTTATTGGCCCGGGCCTTCATCCGGTCGAGCGCCCAGAACAGGTTCACGGCCGTGGGCCGGCTGGTGGCTAGGCGATGCGCCACGACCGCGACGCCGATCATGAAATCGGCATTCGTCCGTCCCAATTGGGCATAAGGCTGTAGCCCCAAGACCATTCCATAGGCCGCCGCGATGCCAATTGCCGGCGCACCGCGAACCCGCAGTTGCTTGATCGCCTCCCAAACCGCTTCGAGCGACCGGCACTCGAGTTCGACGAGCTCCTGCGGCAGGCGAGTCTGGTCAATCAGCACCAAATGGCCCGATTCGTCGCCGACCCAGCGGATGGTTTCTATTTTTGGGGGCATCGGATTCACGGGATTTGTGGCTCGCAATCAATCTCGGTGAATGTACAATTCAATTGTAACCAACCTGCCGATTGGCGTTGCTTGCAGTAAGTTGAGAAACGAGAGCTTGATCATGAACGATGCTTCCCTGATCCCGTTGACGGCCCTCAAGTTCGAGGCGAACGTTCAGGAGCGCGGCCGTGTCGAGTTAATCGTTCCCTTCGCTGCCGGGGCGCGCGTTCATATTTTCGTGGTGGAAGAACCGCGAGACACAGGCAACGATTTGGTCCTGGCCGCTCAAAGCAGCCTCGATTTTTGGGACAATCGCCTGGACGATGAGGATTGGAACCATGCCTAAACAGGGCGAAATCGTCTTGATTCCCATTCCTTTCACGGACCTCTCAAGCCAAAAGCGTCGGCCAGTCATTGTGATTTCCAACGACCGTTACCACCAAACGAGCACTGACCTGGTGGTGGTGGCGATGACGTCGAATCTCACCGTGGGCACCTAAAGCTTCAACATTAACTCGGCCGATCTGCACCACGGAATGTTGCGCCGGCCGAGTACCGTTCGTGTGGACAAGATTTACACGTTGGCACAGTCGTTGGTTGCCGCCACATTTGGTCAAGTGAAGGAATCCGTACTGATCGAGATTCGCAATCGACTTGCAGCTCTGGTCGCGTAAACTCGCTAACTCTGAATCGATCCGATTGCCAAGTAGCTCTGCCCAAACGTTTGCGCGACTGCCTGATTGGTCACGCGGCCGCGGTGAATGTTCGCGGCCGTGGCGAGCGGCGCGGATTGTCGCAGGGCGGGCTCGACCCCGAGGCGGGCAATTTGCAGCACCCAAGGGAGCGTCACGTTGCACAGTGCGAAGGTGCTTGTCCGGCCGACCGCGCCGGGCATGTTCGTCACGCAGTAATGCAGCACCCCTTCTTCGAGATACGTCGGGTCGCTGTGCGTGGTGGGGCGGCTCGTCTCGAAGCAGCCCCCCTGATCGATCGCCACGTCAATCACCACGCTACCGGGCTTCATCAGCTTCAGGTCTTGCCGCGTAACCAGCCGGGGCGCGAGAGCGCCGGGAATCAGCACCGCGCCAACGACCAAATCGGCCAGGCGCAGCTGCTGGCGAATGGTATGCCGGTCGCTGAAGAGGACGTTGACATTCGGCGGCATGATGTCGTCGAGATAACGGAGCCGATCCATATTGACGTCGAGAATCGCGATATCCGCCTGAAAGCCGGCGGCAATTTTGGCGGCGTTCGCCCCCACCACGCCACCCCCGAGGATCGTGATGTGCGCCGGCGCGACCCCCGGCACTCCGGCCAGCAAGATGCCGCGGCCAAGCTGCGGCCGCTCGAGATACTTGGCCCCCTCTTGAATGCTCATCCGACCCGCCACCTCGCTCATCGGCGTCAAAAGCGGCAGGCGGCCCTGGGCATCGCGCAGCGTCTCATAGGCGAGACAAGTCGCACCGCGAGCCAGCATCGCCTCCGTCAATTCGCGGCTGGCGGCGAAGTGGAAATAGGTGAAGAGCGTTTGCCCCGCGCGAATCAGCGGATATTCCGGCGGCAAAGGCTCTTTGACTTTGACGATTAAATCCGCGCGGGCAAAAATCTCGCTGGCCGTGGCGACAATCTCGGCACCGACTTCGGCATATTCCACGTCCGCGATGCCGCTGCCGAGGCCGGCCCCGGCTTCGATCAGCACCCGGTGGCCGGCCCGCGTCAGCTCTTCGGCACCGACAGGCAACATAGCGACGCGATATTCGTCCCGTTTGATCTCGCGCGGCACGCCGATCAGCATGACAAACCTCCTGCGGTTTCAGAGCGGAAAGCGCCAAGTTTATCGGGCAACTTTCAACCAACCAACCGGGGGATAGAATACGGATAGATTCGCACTCGCGTGGAGGTTCGGAAATGACCAGAGCATCGACCGCGGGAGAGAAAACGGAAAAGGGCCGGATCGCGCTGGAAGTCGAGTTGACAAACTATGAGGACAAGGTTCGTGCCAGAAACGGTGACATTCCGCCCGAGAAAGTTCGCCGCATCCGGATTGATGCTATTGTCGATACCGGTGCCGCCCACCTGGTGATTCCCCAGTCCGCGGCTGATGCGCTGGGTGTGCCGGTGATCGGCGAGGCTGGTGTGCGCTATGCCGACGAAAGTCGCGCGAAGAAGAAGATCGTGAACGCGGTGGAAGTGAGCCTGCTCTCGCGGAGTGGCATCTTTCGGGCGATTGTCGAGCCGGCGCGAACGGAGGTCTTGCTGGGGGCGATTGTGCTGGAAGACATGGACTTCATCGTGGATTGTCGCGCCCAGAAGCTGGTACCGCGCGACCCGGAGATGATTCAATCGGAAATCGAATAGTCCGTGCGCTGCGACGGCTCGGCAGCAGCTACTCCTCGTCCGCGATTTCCAGCTCGTCGAACGAATCCGCTTCGCCGCCAAACTCTGCTTCGATCACAGCGGCTTCTTCGGGGGTGTCCGGGCCAGCTTGCAACTCGTCGCGGTCGTCGGTTTGCCGCCGTTTCTGCAAGTACATCTTGATCGGCACTTCGCCGAAGTTGAGGTTATCGCGCAGCACGCCGAGCAAATAGCGCCGGTATTGCGCGTGGAACGCCTTCGGCTCGTTGCAAATCAGCACGATCGTCGGCGGCTGCGTGCCAACTTGCGTGCCATAGAAAATTTTGGGGCGCAGAATGCCGTGCAGCGGCGGCGGATGCTTCTCGAGCGCCGCCCGGACGAGGCGATTCAGCTCGGCAGTGCCCACGCGAAGCAGCGACTGCTTGAACAGCATTTGCGAGTGATTCAGCAGGGCCTTCACATTCTTGCCCGTCTGCCCGGTGATGAAGGCAATCGGCACGTGCCACATCGTGGGGAACGTATCGCGCAGGTAATCGACCCATCGCTCCGTCGGCATCTGCCCATAGAGCAAATCCCACTTGTTGACGACGAAGATGCACGGCTTGTACTGATCGGCCACGTATTTGCACAGCTGCTTATCGACTTTCGACAGCCGCTGCGTGCAATCGAAGAACAGCAGCACGATGTCGGCCCGGCGGATGCTGCGCTGAGCGCGGTGCGTGCTATAGAAGTCGATATCCGAGCGAATGCTGCGCGTTCGCTTCAGGCCGGGAGTGTCGATGGCGATCAGCGTTTTGCCGTCGAGCTCGAACCGCACATCGACGCTATCGCGCGTCGTGCCGGGAATTTCGCTGACGATCATCCGCTCGGCCTTGGCGAGCGTATTCACGAAGGTGCTTTTGCCCGTGTTGCGCCGGCCAACAATCGCCGCCTTGAGCACCACCTCTTGCGGATCGGGCTCGTCGATCGTCGTTTCCGGCAGCCGCTGATGAATCATCTGTAGCAGCTCGTCTTTGCCCCGGTTTTGCAGGGTGCTCACGCGAATCAGCTTGCCACGACCGAGGCGATAGAACTCGTCGGCTTGCGAGTCGAGCTGCTCGTGGTCGGTCTTGTTGGCCACGCAGATGATCGGCTTATCGATATAACGGAGCCGCTTGGCGACTTCGCTGTCGAGCGGCAAAACGCCAGTCCGCGCATCGACGACAAACAGCACGACATCGGCCGTTTCGAGAGCCGCTTCGATCTGCTCTTCCACCTGTTTGCCCAGGTTGTCGTCGTCCACGATGCCGACGCCGCCGGTATCGACCAGCTCGAAGAACCGCCCGGCATAGTCGATCAGGTGCGTGACGCGGTCGCGCGTGACCCCCGCTTTGTCATCGACGATGGAAATCCGCATCCCGGCCAGCCAATTGAGCAGGCTCGATTTTCCCACATTGGGGCGGCCGACGATAACGACCTGCGGAACGGACATGGCTGGCAGAGGACTAAAGGCGAGAAGGATCGGGCAGACCTGTATCCTACCGGATGCCGCAACGCTCGATAGTGGCTGCGGCCGCGCTCTGTCCCACCCTAAAGTGTCGTAACCGACGAAAAAGTTTCGTAAATTGCTTAATTCCCCGACTACTCGCGAGCCGGAGCGGCAAGACTTATACTCCGCCAAACTGCCCCGCGGCGATGAAACTGGCTGGCATGGACGAACATCAAAGCTCGCTGATGGTTGCTCGCCGGGCACTGGCCCAGCATTTGGAGGCCCTGTCTGCGGCCGGGGTTCGCCAGATCGGCAAAGTCCCTCCGCCGACTGGCAATTCGATAACGCCGCCGCCGGTCGCCGTTCGGCCCATATCCGCACCCCCTCAAGCGGCGGGGGGACAAAACACCCCCCCGCGTGCTGCCGCCCCGGAAATCGCTAGTTCCATGCCTCGACCCAAGCCCGTGGCCGCGTTGCCTGGCACTTCGCTGATTACACAACCTTACCCGACCGATTTGCCCGGCGATGCCGCCTCGCGCCAGCGATTGCTCGACGAGCTCAACGGCCAGGTGCGGGCTTGCAAGCTGTGTCGCGCGCTGGCCTGCACTCGGAAGCAAACCGTGTTCGGCGTCGGCACACCGACACCGCGGGTCGTGTTCTTCGGCGAAGCCCCCGGTGCCGACGAAGATCGCCTTGGGGAGCCGTTCGTCGGTCGGGCGGGGCAACTGCTCACCAAGATTATCGAGGCCTGCACCTGGAAGCGGGAGGATGTTTATATTCTCAATGTCCTCAAGTGCCGACCGCCGGAGAATCGCACGCCGGAGCCGGACGAAGTGGCCAATTGCCGCCCATTTTTCGAGCGACAGCTCGAGATTCTGCGGCCGGAATACATCGTTTGCGCGGGCGGCGTTTCGGCCCAGGCGCTGCTCGAAACGACCGAAGCGGTCGGCAAACTCCGCGGCCGCCTGCATCGCTATCGCGGCAGCCAGGTGCTTGTCACTTATCACCCGTCTTATCTCTTGCGCAACCCCGCCGCGAAAAAGTACGTCTGGGACGACCTGCAAATGCTGCTCAAAATGATGGGGATTCCGATTCCGGGCAAAAACAGTGGCTAAGCTTCCGCCACCGCGAATTGGCGGGTCAGCGCTTTTCCGGGCGTGAGTTCTACTCTCGGTCGGATCGTCCCCTCATTTTTCGGTCGCATCCTCCCGCGCTGTTAGCCGATAAAGCCTGATTTCGTCCAAATCCCCCCTCTCTGACCCTGGCGGCAGCCGGGGATCGTAGAGATCAAGCCAGACGAGCACGCTCGGGCGATGCGGATAGGCGCGGACCAATTCCCATTGGACTTGCGCCGCGGCCAGCGCGGCGACGAACCGCGGATCGCGGTTCGCATGCGGACCGGCGACGAGATAGGTCGGAATCGGCCGGCCTTGCATCGTCGCCGCCGTCGTGGCGATCGTTTGGATCGGTTCGACAATCTCCTCGCCGGCGGCCCGCAGTTGAAAGAACATCGCCGGCTCGCCGAAGACATAGATGGCGCGGGGCTGATCTTCGGCAAGACTCGCCTGAATTTCGCTTGCGATGCGAGCCAACTCCCGGCGATCGCCGGTCGCTACTCGGTGGTCGTTCGCGGATAGATTCAAATTGCCAATGACAAATGCCACGCAGAGTAAGCCATAGCCGATTGCGTATTCCCAGCGTTTGGAAGGGCTGGGGACGGTGTTTTTTTCCTCGTCAAACGCATCCGGGGCGTTTGCCATCCACGCGAGCCACGAGCAAACCAGCCACGGCAACACCAACCGAGGAAACGGCCAATAGCAGGGGGTGGCGACGAACAAACCTCCCCACCAGGCGGCCAAGAGGGCCACGGCAATGGCCCGCCGGGTCAGCCTTTCCGTCAACTTCGGCGCGCGATAAATCTTGCCAATCGCGATTACAAGGCCCGCGAGGCCCGCCAACCCTGCCACCACGAACGGCGTCAGCATCGCGACCAGCAGCAGGAATAGGACCAGGCCACCCTTTGCAAACCGCATGGCTTTTCGGCCGGTCTCGTGAGTAAACAAAAAGTCAATTCCGAACGCGAGGCCCAATCCGACGACACTCCCCCCCCCCTCCATCACTCCCATCGCCGCGATCTGCCGGCTTGCCGAATCGAGCCAACCGGCGAAGCCGACGACCGCTTTGGCGTGATTGGCGGTGATGGCGGCATACTCGCCGGGGGCAAGCGAAAGATAGAAGGGGCTCCAGGCAATCAGGGCGACGATAACCGTCACGGCGAAACACCCCAGCCAGCCGAGCAGCCGCTTTCGATCCGGTTGCACGAGCAGATACAGCAGCGGAATTGCCCCCCCTTCCATCGCCAGCGGGAGCCAACCGTTGTATTTCGTCCACCAGGCCAACCCCGTATAGAGGCCAGCACCAATGGCCCAGCGAAAATCGGCATTGGCCAGCGAGCGGGCCATCGCATCGACCGCCAGCACGATCCACAGCCCGAGCAGCACATCCGTCAGTGCGGCCGCACTATAGGCAATGTGATATTGCGAAAACGCGCACAGCACCGCCGCCGATAGCCCGGCTGCCGGCCCGAACCACGACCGGCCGAACCACCACAACGCCACGATTGTTCCACAACCCGCCAGAAACCCCGGCAGCACTGCCGCCAGGTTGGGCGAAAGGCCGATCAGCATCCCCGCCTCGATCAGCCACGGCAAAAGGGGCGGGGCATACATATTCCGCTGCGGATAGGCAAAGCTCGGTTGGCCAAAATAGACATTCGAGGCATACACCCCCTCGTCGAAATGCTCGACCCCCGAATGTGCCACCGCATAGCCGCGCAGCAACACCCCCGCCGCGACGATCGCCGCCAAGAGCAGCCACTCGCGCGGCGCGATCGGCTCGGCCCGACCGACGGCTGCGGGTGTGTGGGGCACAGGCTTGATCGGACGCACTTTCTGCAAGCGGGACTCCCTCCTCCTCGTTTATCGGCAAGCCGAAGGGGACTGCGATGTTACGCTCATGACACCGCCCCCTTCGGCTTGCCGTTAAACGAATCCCGGTGAAACACCGCGGGCTTGTGTAATCGCCGCCTGAATCGCCAGAATGACCGCTGGCTTCAGGCTTCACAAGGAAGGATGCAGGCGATGGAGAAAATTTCCGTGGCGGTCGCTCGCAGGGCAGAGGCTATCGGCCGCACGGCCCTCGTTCAAGGCTGGATTCGGACCCGCCGCGACAGCAAAGGGGGCTTCAGCTTTCTCGAAATCAACGACGGCAGCTCGCTCGCCAATCTGCAAGTGATTGCCGACGGAAACCTGCCGAACTATGAAACCGAGGTAAAACACCTCACCGCCGGGTGCAGTGTCTCCATCGAAGGGGAGATCAAAGCCTCGGGCGGCAAAGGGCAAACCACCGAACTGGCCGCCAAAAAGCTCGTCGTGCATGGCACCGCCGATCCCGAAGCCTATCCGCTGCAAAAGAAGCAGCATTCGCTCGAAAAGCTCCGCGAATGGGCCCATCTCCACCCCCGCACCAACACCTTCGGCGCGGTCACGCGCCTGCGCAACTGCGTCAGCCGCAGCATCCACAATTTCTATCAGGAAGAGGGCTTCCTCTATATCCACACGCCGATCATCACCGCCAGCGACTGCGAAGGGGCGGGGGCGATGTTCCGCGTGACGACGCTCGATCTCCCCAAGCTCGCCGCCGCCGGACCCCCGGTCAAAAACGAGCTCGACTTCTTCGGCAAGCCGGCGTACCTCACGGTCAGCGGCCAATTGGAAGGGGAAATCTTCGCCTGCGCCCTCGGCAAAATCTACACCTTCGGGCCGACGTTCCGGGCCGAAAATAGCAACACCAGCCGCCATCTGGCCGAGTTCTGGATGGTTGAGCCGGAGGTCGCCTTTGCCGATTTGACCGACAACATGGACCTCGCCGAGCGGTTTCTGAAGCGTCTGTTTCGCGACGCTCTTGCCCACTGCCCTGAAGACATGGCCTTCTTCAACGAGCATTACGACAAGACCACCATCGCCACGCTCGAAAAAATCGTCGCCAGCGAGTTCCGCCGCCTCCCCTACACCGAGGCGGTGGAAATTCTGCAAAAGAGCGGTCAGAAATTCGAGTTTCCGGTCGAGTGGGGGATCGACCTGCAATCGGAGCACGAGCGCTACCTGACCGAGCAGCATTTCCAGGGGCCGGTCATTCTCCACGACTATCCTCGCACCCTCAAGCCGTTCTACATGCGCTGCAACGACGACGGCAAAACCGTGCGAGCGATGGACGTGCTGGTCCCCAAAGTCGGCGAGATCATCGGCGGCAGCCAGCGCGAAGAGCGGCTCGACGTGCTGACCGCCCGGATGGCCGAGCAGCACCTGCGGCCCGAAGATTACTGGTGGTACTGCGACCTCCGCCGCTTCGGCACCGTCCCCCACGCCGGCTTCGGCCTCGGCCTCGAGCGTGCCGTCCAGTTCATCACCGGCATGGCCAACATCCGCGACGTGATCCCCTTCCCCCGCACGCCGGGAAGCGCGGAGTTTTAGGCGTTATGGAAGCGCAGCGGCGTTCGCGGTCACTTTCTGGACTTGGGACATGGCAGCACTGCCGGAGGCGCATTGCACGCTGTGAGTGCATCCAGACGCAGGAGGCCGGGTAAGTCGAGTGCAATCGGTTCATCACTCCTATAAACGCCTGCCCAGCAAAACACGGCGTCCTCGGCGACGGAATACTGACGCAGTTTCCCTTCGCCAAGGTAACGTTCGTTTTGAATCGAGATGACGCCAGTCGTGTCGCGGATGCGAGCAAGCGTTTTGAGATCTTTGCCTGTTTTCGGGCGTGCCCGAGGGCAATACTTGAATTCGACAACGCCGATGATCTGCTTCGTGTTACATATCAGGAGGTCAGGCGTGCGCATCACCTTATCTACGAATTGCAATGTCGGCTCAATGAACAACCGTCTTGAAACGCGTCGGCGTCTGAACTCTTTCAGCAATTCGATGCAAAAATGAACCTGCAGGCCCCGTTCTGAGTTGATGAACTGTCCAGCGTAGGCACGCGTGATGGTGGCGTGCCAGGCGCGGATCAGATTGTCGCGTAGAAGGCGGCGATTTGACATTTTCCTATGGTATCCCACTCACTGCTTCAGGCGTAACTGCGGTTCGCGCAGCGAACCACGGCTGAAGCGGATAGGATGGTGGCCTCGCCGTGGGCGGCTGCGCCGACCACAGCCACCCACGCGGAATTTCATCATGTCCATCCGCCGCGCCCTCCTCCTCGGACTGCTCGTCTGGCTGGTCCCCTTCCTGGTCGCGCTGGCGGCGTTTCCGCTGAAGGACCAGTGGCGATCGCTGTTTGATTCGGTCATGGCGGTCACGGTCGCGGGGACCGTGGTGGGCTGCGGCCTCTAGTATCTGCGTGGCCGGTTGGCGGCGAGGGCCATTCATGGCCCTTTGCCTTTCAGGCCCGCCATTGATGGCGGGTTGGCAAGGGAGAGTAGTATGATTCCTCGTAGCCCCGTTCACGGGGCTTGGTCAATCGGCTTTAGCCACCCTCCGACCGATGGCGAACAACTACTACAGCGAAATTAATTTGCACCTCACCTGGCACACGAAGCTCAGTCATCCGCTGCTGACAGCGGACATCGAAGCGATGACCTACGCTTGTCTGCGCGAAAAAGCAGCCAAGCTAGGGGATGTGCTGGTGCATGAAATCGGCGGCACCGAAACGCACGTGCATCTGGCCATTTCCATTGAGCCAACCGTGCAGATTTCGGAGCTTGTCGGGGCGCTCAAGGGATATTCGTCGCATGAGGTCAACCGTCGCCTTGGGTTGAAAAATGTGGCGATCCAATGGCAGACCGGCTATGGCGTCGTCAGCTTTGGAACGAAAGACTTTCCCTGGGTTATCGGATACGTTCGAAGGCAAAAGGAGCACCACGCACGGGGTCATATATTCGACCGACTCGAACGAATCGAACGCTACGACGATAGGCCGCCAGCGGCTGAAGCCGATGAAACCGAAGCCCCGTAAACGGGCCTAAATGGTTGCATGGCTGACCATCAAGTAACCCGCCGTCAACGGCGCGCCTGTTTGGCAAAGCCCCGTGAACGGGACTGCAAGTAATCCGAACCGGTGGTGTGCGGCACGGTCCACACCTTGCTTGGCTGCCGGCAAGGTATGACGATGAAGTGCGAGCAGCAAAGTCGCGTGAGCTTGGATTGACCAAATCATGATGCCCCCCGCTAAGTCTGCCGCGGAACTATCGTCTGCCGGCTACGTCCGTGTCTTGTCGCGGCTGCGATTCTCGGAATGGAAACTGTGCGAGCCGCTGCTCGCGGAAGGAAAAGTGCCGTTCGAGATCACCGACAACGGCAACCCGATCGACATGACCGGCGGCTATGCGGACCTGGAGATCGACCTCTGGGTGCGGCCCGCCGAGATCCCCCGCGCGCGTGAGCTGCTCGGCAAAATTCCTGCGTGGTCGGGCGGAGGGGTGCTGGGCGATCGCTTTCTGGTCGGCTGATACATGCCGCGCGGCACGACTGCTAAGCTGGCGGAACCATGAAAACCACGTTGCTCATTCTGGCGGGCCTGTTGCTGATGATCGACATTGCCGTGGCGGAGGAGAAACCGTCGTTCGCCTTGGTGCTGCACGGCGGCGCGGGCAAAGACCCCGCCAAGATGCCGGCCGACGAAGTTCGGGCGGTCGAGGCGTCGCTGGAGAAAGCGCTCGATGTCGGCCTCGCCGCGCTGCGCACCGGGGGAGACAGCCTGACCGCCGTCGAGAAAGTCATTCGCTTTCTCGAGGACGACCCGCTCTTCAATGCGGGGCGTGGAGCGGTGTTCAACAGCGAAGGAAAGCACGAGCTCGATGCCTCGATCATGAATGGCCGAACGCTCGGCTGCGGGGCGGTCGCGGCGGTGCGCACGGTGAAAAACCCAATTTCGCTCGCCCGCCTCGTGATGGAGAAAACGCCCCACGTGCTGTTGGCCGGCGACGGGGCCGAGCAATTCGCCGACGAACTGAACATTGAGCGGGTCGAAAACTCGTGGTTCAGCACCGACAAGGCCCGCCAAGAGTGGGAAGCGAAACGCCGCGCCGATCCCGCCGGCAAACAAGCTGCCAGCACGTCGGAGGACCCGCATTATGGCACCGTCGGCTGTGTGGCCCTCGATGCCCACGGCAACCTCGCCGCCGGCACCTCGACCGGCGGCCGGACGAACAAAAAATTCGGCCGCATCGGCGATTCGCCGATCATCGGGGCCGGCACCTATGCGAACAACCAATCTTGCGGCGTCAGTTGCACCGGCATCGGCGAGGAATTCATCCGGCACAGTGTCGCCAGCGATGTTTCGGCCCGGATGCTCTATCTGAAGCAATCCCTCCCCGAAGCCGTGTCGCACATTCTCACCAAGACCCTTCCCCCCGATGCCGGCGGGATCATCGCCATCGACCGCGCTGGAAAGATCGTGATGGAATTTTCGACCCCCGGCATGGCCCGGGCGGCGGCCAGCGGGAACGGCTATCGCGAAGTGAAGATCGGGCGGTAGCCGCGTTCACGTCCCTTGCATTCTCGGCAGCACGGTTTTGACGAGATCGAGCGTGCCGAGAGGGCGGGTGCTGATGAACACCTCGCCCGCGGCAAAGCTGGCGGCGGCACCGGCAATCAGCGCGGCCCCGCGCACGCGGTCAAACACGTGAGCCTTGCCAGGGGGAAACTGGGTGGCATAGCAGCGGATCGCGGCGAGCTTGGTTTCCAGCGTCTCGCCAATATCGACCGTGAAATGGCTCGGATAGCCGCCGAGCGTCTCCGGCTCGAAGGCGAGGCGAAAATAGAGCTGGGCCTGAATCGCGTGGACCGGCAGGCCGTCGAAAATGTCGTCCCACTTGGTGAGCCGCGAATAGAACACGGCGGCATCAGTGATTTGCATCGCTTGCCAATGATCGGGCGAGGCGAGGGGCGTTTTGTCGCCAAAGCCGATCACGATTTTCGGCCGGTATTTGCGAAATTCCTTGGCCAGTAGCACGCGGGCCTCGAAATTGTCGAACAGGCGGCGATTGGGCAGATCGAGCGTCCGGCGAACCTGCACGCCGAGTGCTTTCGCCGCCGCCTGAGCCTCGGCCAGGCGGACCTCGGGCCCTGGCGAACCGGGGGTCGGCTCGCCGTCGGTCAGGTCGATGATCCCGACCTGATAGCCTTGCTTCACGAGTTTGGCCAGCGTGCCGCCGCAGGCGATTTCAACATCGTCCGGGTGCGCGCCGACGGCAACGACATCGAGCTGGGGATAGGTAGTGGTCATGCCGGGATTGTAGCGATTCGATTCGGCTTGCAGGGCAACCTAGAGCTCCAGCGTCTGCCCCAATCCGGGAAATTGCAGATCGCGCGCGATGATTTTCTGACATTCATCGGGATGCAGGAAACTGCGGCCGCGCTCTTGGTAGCCGCTCCGGAGAGTGCGGGTCCATTCGACCAGGGGGACATCGGGAATCGCTGCCAGCGTCTGTTGCCAAGCCCGGGGAAAAAGTGGAAACCAAGTGGCCCGCCATCGGGCCAGATTGTGTTTGGCCGTTCTTTCATCCTCGTACTCGCAACCCGCGGACAGTTGTTCGAGGGCATTGCGATAGACAAATCCCAGCAGGCTCGGCGCGACCAGTTCAAGACGGTCGAACTCACCGAATTCGGTGTAGCCCACGACCGGTTCGCCAGCCATGGCGCGGCCCGAATGCCAGCAATAGGGATCTCCACCCGGACTTTGGGCAAAGGGAATCAGCCCCGGATTAGCGGGAGCATTTTTTTCGACCGCCTGAAAGTCATAATCCAGGATCGCCTGTAGTGACAGCCACTCTCCCATAAAGAGCGGCGTGTAGTTTTCCCACACGCCTGGATCGATCCAGCCTTGTGCCACGGCATGTCGATAGGTAGGCGGCAGCGCGATTCCGTAGCGGGCTTCGATGGCTGCGAGAAGCTGCTGGTGGTTCATTGGTCAACTCCCAGGAAAGACTTGACCTGCGGCGGCCCGCGGATCCAGCCGCGAGGCCGCTACTTGGCAACCCTTTTTACCGGCGGCGGTTGCCAGGTGCCATCGATGATCGAGGGATTGCTCTCTTTCGGCCAGTATAGACGCATCATGAGGATGAACTTGCCTTCGGGTGCCGGCAGCCAATTGGCCTCGCGTTCCTTGCCGGGCGACTCGCGCTGAATGTGAATGTCGAGCGAGCCATCGGCATTGTATTGCAGCTTGTCGCGCGGGCTGACGGTGTATTTATTCAGGGGATTATCGACGAAGAAGTAGCCGCCGTCGTACATCGTCAGCGACCAGAAACCCTGAGCGGGGGGCGTCTTGCCCGGCGGGAAATGCACTATGTAATGGTTCGCCCCGCTGTAGGGCTGGCCATCGGCATCGACTTCGGACGTGGGATAGACCGCGTCTTGCGGCCGGTTCGCTCCCAGGCCAATCGCGGTGATGAACGCTCGCTGCAAATAGTCGGTGCCATAAATGCCGGTGTTCGTAGTGAAAATCCAGCCGCCGGCGTTGGTTCCCGCGTTTTTGAAGTGCCCCAGGATGCGCTGCTGGCCGGCGAGCGGAACGCCCTTGGCCGCCGCGGCGGGGAGCTTGCTCGCGTCAAAATCCTGGCCCGGCACGATGCCGATCTGGGCCAGCTTTTCGATCAGCGGAGCATCGGCGGCGGCTGGCGGATTGTCTTTCAAAAGTTTCGCGAGCAGCGAGAAGTAGGACGCCGCATCGAGTTTGTGAACTTGCTCGCGCACGGGCGTTTTTTGGTCGATGCTGGGATCGACTGGGCCCTTGGGGGGCGAATACGGCCGGCCCAAAGCACTGAGCGGCGTAAGCTCGTATTTGTCCATGATCGCATGGCAGGCCGCGTAGTCATCGGGCGTGCCGGTGCAATAGGTCCGGCCGAGAATCCAAACCATGTTGGTTGGGGACTTGAGCTCCTTGACTCCCGCCGGCAACTCGCCCCGCCACCGCGGGCCGGTGATGGCGTAGGTTTGGGCCTTCGTGCCGGTCGTCCGCTTGCCCGGCACCTCGAACACATCGGTCCAACCGCTGAGCATGGGCATGAGGAAGTAGCGGCCGTCCATGTCCGGCAGGCTCAGGACATAAGGCTCGCGCGCGAGGTCGAGCCAGGCGGTGGAATAAAGCGTGTCGGCATTGGGGGCGGTGACGTCGCGAAAGGCGGCGTCGGGATACTTCCGCATCCGGACAAACTGCCCCATCGGCGCGTGGGTGCCCTCCGGCGTCGCCACATTCGTCATCACTCGCCGCGTGATTTCCATCGTGACGAGCGGGTAGCCATAGACATACGCTTCGATGCCGAGTTCGGTGGGGTCCATCGTGGTCACTTTTTCTTGAGCCAGCGTCTGCCCATCACGGCTGGCGAGAAGCAGCAAGCAAGAGATTACGCTGAGCCAGGGTGCGGGCAACTTCATGGTAGCTCCGAAGACGCGCGAAAATTTTGAATTGTCAGCGTAGTCGGAGGTTAACGAACTGCCTTCGACACGATGATCGGTCTGCCCGCCGGTCGCGGCGAGAGTTTTGCGCCGGTCAACGAGCGTTAGCGGTCGCACTCGACAATCGCCAAGCAGCGGTGGTTCAAAACAAGGCTTGCCGTACGGAGAAGGCAACAATCGTGATAAGTCTCTTGGTGAAGTCCAGGCCCGCTGAAGACTGGTTGAATTAGCCCCGCGACGCGCGGGCGTTATACGCATCCACCTCGCCGACCACGGTGGTCGTCAGGCAGATGCCCTCCACCTTCGCAGGAAGTCCCTTGACCATTCCCGGATGCGCCACGAAGACCTGGATGCAATCGTCACCGGTCGGACCAGAGCCGATCCCCACCCCTTTGACCCCGGGGAGCGACAACAGCCGCGTTTCGTGTCGGCGCAGGACTCCCTCAACCGCCGACGTGGGGGCCGCGTCGGCCGGTTGATATTCGACGACACCATCGGCGGGGGCAGCGGCATCAAAATCGGGCTCTTCGAACTTGAATTTGCTGGACATGGAAAGCCTCCCTGTCGCCTAACGAGCGGCGGAATGCCAGGCATCTCGAAGCGAGAAACCGCGTGTCACCCGACCGCTCTCCTGATTGTATCGCGTAGGGGGCAACGGGGGAACTATTGGCCCGTGATCGGCGGGCGAATGACCGCCGTTAACTCGCCCCGCGCCGGAAAGGCGCGGGGCGCGGGACAATCGTGAGGACCGTGCGCTTAGGTCACGAGGTCAATGTCGAGGGCCTGTTTCACCCGGTCGATTCGATTGGCGAACGTCACGCCACCGCCACCGGCAAACAGCAGGCCGACGGGGTTGCGCGCCGGGTTCCAAGTCCAAATGAGCGACCCCGAGTCCCCACCTTGGCTGAAGTTCGCGCCGGTGGTCGTGCTGACCACGGAGAACTGGTCGCGAAAGGTTCCCACGCGGCCATTGCCGAAGTTGACATTCACCGTGACCCCGATCGCGGTAATCCGACCCTGCGTGAGCTGGGTCGTGCGTCCCGACTTGCCCACGATCATGCCGACTTGGGCTTGGATCGTTTGGCTATTGACCCGGAAGAACCGCTGCTGCCCGTTGACGAGGTGGACGAACTCCTTGCGGACCAGGCTGGTGTTGACCCAGGCCGTCGCGCAATCGACGAAGTTGACCGATCCGGCGGCGAAATTGACCGGCACGAATCGCTCCAAGCTGCCGATCCGGTCGCGCGGATTGACGCCCCCGTCGAATTTTCCCGGCTGGATGATGGCGGCACCGATCGGACCGGCGTTGACATCGGCCAGCACGTGATTGTTGCTGAGCAGCAGCAAGCGATTTCGCCGCACGCCTGATCGGCCACGGGCCAGCGCCCCGATCGTGCCGGCCGTGATGTTGAAATGGCCGACCGATATCCCGCACGGGGCCGGTCGCGCGCGAAAACGATGCGCGAAAGCCTCGATTAGCCCGGTCGTGACCACCGTGACCGGCGTCGCATCGAGTTCCTCGTCGCTCGCCGCCGCGGCATTGGCGATGGAGCCTTTCACTTCGTCTTCGCTCGTCGGCTCGGCCGTGAACACGACCAGCGACGTCGCCCCCGGTTCGCCGCCGCTGGCGGCCGTTCCTAGGGCATAACCAACCCCTTGGATATTGCCGGTCCCGCCCAAATCGGAAGCCGCGAAGGCAACTCCCTCGGTGTGCGGTCCCGCTTGCGCCACGAGCAGACTCTCGATCGCGGTCTTGAGCTGCACGACGCCGCTGTCGGCAGCCGAGAGCGAGACGGCCAGTTCGGAGTCGTCGCCGGAGGCACTCGCGGCGAACTCCTCTTCATTGCTCACGTCAGCGGGGTTCTCGAATTCGACGTCGCCGGGGGCGGCGGTCTCCGCGGTTGCCTCGACAACCTCGCTGGGATTTTCAAACTCACTCGACCTTCGGGATTTTGCCATTGCTCGGACCCTTTCCTAAACAGGGAAGTAGAACCATCGCAGTGCGGACAGAGGGTTCCTTACAGAACTAACGAGCCGCTTAACCTCCCACATAGAGGTATCTGCGAACGGGCTACTTGTACCCGTGTTTCAATGGCATATCCACCATACAGAGGTATTTTTAACAAACCATTAAGCGTATCATCATCAACTAGCAAGCCTGGCGATTACCGGAAGTCGTTGCCCGCCACCGAGTTACGGCCGCATTGCGGCAACGGGTGGGAAGCCGTGGGTGGGGGCCTGCGGGGGCGGAATTCGCCCGCGACTTGGGCCAGACAAGGACGGGAAACCTCGGTCGGGTGATTGCGTCGCCGGGGATCGCGCTCCTGAGCGTCGCCGCAATTCGCGCCCAAAACAATTGCCCATCGTGACTAGGGAGGTCACAAAATGGCGCACCAGAATGCGAGTGAATATTTGGTTCGAACGATTTGAACGATCGAAGGGACTCCGCCCCATATCGTGGGCAATGATCGCGGAAACGAGCGCAAATGCCGGGGGGGTAAGTGATCGCTGGCTAGTCAACAACTAGCGGTTGAATGCCAGGGTAATCAGTTATAAAACGTCAACCTCCCAATGAAGCAGATAAACGTACAGGTCAGCGCCACCCTCGGCACGAACTCGTGTTTCGTACCTATGTCCAGAGACAATCGAATGAGCATTAACCGAAATGATCGCGAATGCGTCAGAGTTCGATGGCAAATCGGCGACCGAGAATGTTGCCGATGCCAACACCGTTCCACCATCGTAGTCGTACACGTCAATGTAGAACGCGTTTTGTCCTGCGTTTCGAGCATTGACAGGAGCCAGCATAAACATCTTGATGCGGAAAGTGCCGACGCCGTCCAAAGGCTGGTAAGGTCCAATCGAGAACCAATCGGCTGTTGAATGTCTGCCGCGAATCCACTGCTTAAAGTAAGGGCCGTTAAGATACCCTGGCGGAATCTCTCCGGTCAGTCGGCCCAGCGCGTCACCGAACCAGTGGAGGACGCTCGTTCCGAGTGATTGCGGATACACGTTAGCTGGCAGCAGCATCCCACCGGCAATTTCAAGGCCCCCACCGTTCACCGTTTTCGCTGAATCACTCATTTCGTCCTCCGAAGGCCAAATATCCACAAAACAAGTATCTCCTTAGCCTATGGAGGGGGTTTTAAGATTCCGTTCGCTATTGATTGCGACTTGGCGAATTTTCTTAAGTTGGAACTTCGAAGCGCCTTCCTAGGCGGCTTTGCGAAGCGCAACTACTAGATCCGTCGATGACTCGCGTGCATATCGCCGACCGGGACCAGGTTTGGCCCCGGCTATTGGATGCAAAGCGTGCCGACATCGCGCAAGTTACGGCCAGACCGAAACGCCCCAGCCGTGGCGGCGTCCCCAATGGCGATAGGAAAAGCCAACCGGTGGGCACGCCGGCGGCGGCGGATACCAGGCGGGATAGACGTGCTCGACGACGACCGGCCCCCGCGCGGCGGGATAGACCGGTACGGCGCTCGCCAGTTGCGGCGGCGGCGTTTGCTGTAAGGTCTTGATGACGTTGTCGCTGACTCCCTGATTCCGCAGGTAGATCAGGTCGTTCACGTCGGGCGACTTGGCGACGCCGCTCGCGCGAATGTGGGTCGCGATCACGTCTTCCGACAGGCCGGCCCGCGTCATCGCGATGACGTCGTCCGAAGTCACCGCCCCTTGCAACTGCTTCCCCATTCGGGCCTGAATTTCGGCCTGCGAGCGTGCCAGGTCGGCGTCAATTCCCTCGCCGATGGCCGCACCGGTGAGCGCTCCCACCGCCGTGCCGATCACCGCCCCCGGCCCGGCATTGCCGGTGGCGTCTCCGAGGGCCGCGCCGACCCCCGCGCCAGTCAAACCGCCCAACAGCGCGCCCCGATCCGCGTAATAAGGCGACCGGCAGCCGAGGACAAGTAGGCCAATCAGCGCGGCGGCGCAGGTGCGAGGCAAAGGCATGGGGCGGGGTCTCCTCCAAGCGGATCGCCGGCACCATTGGAAGCCGGCGGGTGGAGGATGGTCTCCCGCAAGTGCCCACTCGTCAAGAGCAAGCCGCTCGCTGGCGGAGGGGTGCTAGCAGCCTTCAGCCAGCACGCAGGATGGGGAATTCGCTCGGCGAAGCGACTGGACTACTTTGCGGCGGACCACATTCCGTCACTTCGGCATGAGGGAGCAGCTCATCCGCTTGCCTTGGTTCTGAATGCCCCCTTCGAGCTTGCCGACTTCGGCCAGTTCGGCGACGACGCGATCCATCACCTTGCGTCCCTCGTCGATGTGGGCCAGTTCGCGGCCACGGAAAACGACGGTGACGAGCACTTTATCTTTGTGCTCCAAAAAGCCCTTGGCCTGCTTGATTT
>JANRLS010000134.1:0-14498 GCA_033762315.1 Pirellulaceae bacterium | reverse complement strand
CTTGACCGCAGGTCTCCCGACACGTGCGAGGTCGGAGACCTGCGCACAACAGGGACACATACGCGGTCGGAGACCTGCGCACAACAGGCGACCTGCGCACAACAGCGGGACCTGCGCACAACAGCCGGTCTCCGACCTCGGGTTCGGCACGGGCGAGCACGGTTGAATTACGCGGCCCCATCGGCTGCAATGGATGCATGAGCCAAGCAACACAGCTGAAAACGCACGTCGTCACCGGACGCGAGCCGGGACCGCATCTTTTGATTACCGGCGGCGTGCATGGCGATGAATTCGAGCCGATGGTGGCGATTCGCCGCCTCGTGGCGCTGCCCGAAATGGGCCAGCTGCGCGGAACACTAACGCTGGTGCCGGTGGTCAACGAAGGGGCCCTCGCCCGCGGCCACCGAACGGCGGACGACGGCCTCGATCTCGCCCGCACTTGCCCCGGCCGGCCCGACGGCACGATCACCGAGCAAACGGCCCATGCCCTTTCGACCCTGATTCGCGCGGCCGACTACTACATCGATCTGCACACCGGCGGCACCTGCCTCTCGGTCTGGCCGATGGCGGGCTATGTGCTGCATCCGCGGGCCGACATCCTCGACCAGCAGCGGCGAATGGCCCGGGCATTCAATCTGCCGGTGGTGTGGGGAACCGATCCGACCCTCCCCGGCCGGTCCCTCTCGGTGGCCCGCGATGCCGGAGTCCCGGCGATTTACACCGAGTACCTCGGCGGCGCGCAGCTTTCCGAAGCGGGGGTGCGGGCCTATGTCACCGGCTGCCTGAACGTGCTTGGACTGCTGAAAATGCTCGACCGTCTGCCGCCCCCATCGGCCGTGGAATGGGTCGTCGAAGATCCGCGTCCCCATTCGGGCCACATGCAGCGCTGCTATCCGGCCCCCACCGCCGGTTGTTTCGAGGCCGCCGTCGAGCTTGGCCAGCCGATTTCCCCCGGCCAGCCGCTGGGGTGCGTGGTCGATCCGCTCGGCCGCCAGCGACACGAAGTGCTGTCGCAACAATCCGGCCGCATCCTGGTGCTCCGCACCTTTCCCGCCGTGCAGCCCGGCGACAGCCTGGCGGTGATTCTGGAGCCGGTGTAGGGCACGAGCAGTAACACCAGAGTATTCGTTTAACGGCCTCAGGCCGCGAAGAGATGCTCGACCCGTTCCATGACCTGCTGGGGAGGGATTTTGGCGATCGATTGCACCACGAGAAACGGCCGCTGCGAGGCGACATCGCGGGAGGGTCGCCAGTTGGCGAACGAACAGTTCTTCCAAATCGACTGGCCGCAGAGGCTGACATCGGAATGGGCGTGATACTGCTCGAACCGGCCGGCGAATTCGAGAAACGAAAAATAGAGGGCGTATTCGGTCCAGGGCAAGCTGGCGAGCAGGGTCCGCCGCCAGTTCAGGTCGGTTGGCGGACGCAGCCAGCCACGGGCCAGTTCCACCGCTTCTTTCCACCACGGCGCGGGGCGCGGGCGAAACCCCTCGATGTAGGCCGCCAATTCAAAAACCCCCCGCCGGGCGAGAATCATCGGCGTCACTCCGTGGACCCAGCCGCTGCGCTTCGCCCGCAGCACCCGCTCGGCGTAGCGATACCAATTGGCGTGCCGATCGCCCTGATAACGATGGCAAAGCGCCTTGCCATCTTGCAGCAGGTCGCGCTGCGTGATTGGCCGGGCGCAAATCACATCCGCGTCGAACAGCAAATAAAACTCCGACTCGACATGTTCCGCCACCGCCAGCTTCACGAGCTGCTGTTTGTACCACCCCTTCGCCCGGCAGCGGGCCAGCTCGGGGGCGATTTCGGTTTCGGGGACGACGCGATAGCGCGGATGCTTGATCGCGGCGGCGAGCTCCCCCCATTCGCCGTCGGGGACCACCACCCAGCACGTTTGGAGCGACGAAAAATTGGCCGCGATCGACCGTTCCAAAATCCGGAACCGGTCGAGATCGCGCCGCACCAAGGGTAAGACGGCTTCCAGCATGATTGCCTCCGGCGGGGGTGGATTGGGAACGGATCAGGCGGCTTTGGCGGCGGGACGCTGCTTCATCCAGCGCTCTTGCCGGGCCAATTCCCAATCGGACTGCACCATCAACGAAACGAGCTGTTCGAGCGAGGTTTTCGGTGTCCATCCCAGCACTTCGCGGGCCTTGGTCGCGTCGCCGAGCAGCAAATCGACTTCGCTCGGCCGCTGATAACGGGGATCGATTTCGACATACCGCTCCCAGGCCAGCCCCACCTCGGCGAAGGTCAGCTCCAGGAAATCGCGGACGCTGCTCGTGCGGCCGGTGGCGATGACATAGTCGTCCGGCGTGTCGTGCTGCAGCATCCGCCACATCGCCTCGACATAGTCCTTGGCATAGCCCCAGTCGCGCTGGGCGTCGAGATTGCCGAGGAACAGCTTGGTTTGCAGCCCTTCGCGAATGCGCGTCGCCGCGCGGGTGATTTTGCGGGTGACGAAAGTCTCCCCCCGCCGCGGCGATTCGTGGTTGAACAAGATGCCGTTGCAGGCGAAGAGGCCATACGCCTCGCGATAGTTGAGCGTTTGGAAGTGCGAAAACACCTTCGCGCAGCCATAGGGACTGCGGGGATGAAACGGCGTCTTCTCGGTTTGCGGCACCTCGTGGACGAGGCCATACATTTCGCTCGACGATGCCTGATAAAACCGCACCGGGCGGCGGCGATTCAGTTGCACCGCCGCTTCGAGCACTCGCAGCGTCCCCAGGGCATCGACATCGGCCGTATAAAGCGGCTGGTCGAACGATACGCGGACGTGGCTTTGCGCGCCAAGGTTGTAGATTTCGTCCGGCTCGATGGTCAACACCAGGTGGAGCATCGCGGTGCCGTCGGAAAGATCGCCATAGTGCAGCACCAGCCGCGAGCCTTCGTGCGGGTCTTGATACAGATGCTCGATCCGCTCGGTGCCAAACGTGCTGGAGCGGCGAACGACGCCATGCACTTCGTATCCCTTTTCGAGCAGCAACTCAGAGAGGTACGAGCCATCCTGGCCGGTAATCCCCGTGATGAGCGCGCGCTTGGGTTTGGCGGCGGTCGCGTAGTCGGAATCCATCGTGCGCATCCTTGCGTGCGAAGTTGGGTTGGGCGGCGTTCAGGCGGCGAGGCCGCGCGGGGTGGTTTGCAGTTGCGATTGGTACCAGGCGATCGTTTCGGCCAGGCCGTCTTCCAGCGGCGTGGCGGCCCGAAAGCCGATTTCGCGGGCGGCTCGCGTGGTGTCGAGGCAGCGCCGCGGCTGGCCGTCGGGCTGCGAAGCATCCCAGCGAATCGAGCCTAGGTAGCCACAGCTCTGGGCGATCAGCTCGGCAAGCTCGCGAATCGTCACTTCCCGCCCGGAACCAAGATTCAGCGGCTCGGGCTGGTTGTACACGGCGGCGGCCCGGACGATCCCCTCGGCGGCGTCGCGCACGAACAGAAACTCGCGCGAGGCGTTCCCCGTTCCCCAGGCGGAAACTTCGGTTTCTCCCGCCGCTTGGGCCAAGACAAACTTGCGAATCAGGGCTGGAATGACATGGCTCGACGCCGGATCGAAATTGTCGTGCGGGCCATACAGATTCACCGGCAGGAGCGTGATCGCATTAAAGCCGTATTGCTGGCGATAAGCCTGCGCCTGCACCAGCAGCATCTTTTTGGCGAGGCCATAGGGGGCGTTGGTCTCTTCCGGATAGCCGTTCCACAATTCCTCTTCGCGAAACGGCACCGGGGTGAACTTGGGATAGGAACAAATGGTGCCGACCGAAACCACCTTGGGAATTTTGGCGAGGCGAGCCTCCTCCAAAAGGTGCAGCCCCATCACCGCGTTTTCATAGAAATAGCGGCCGGGGTTTTCGCGATTCGCCCCAATGCCGCCGACGACCGCGGCCAGATGCAAAATCAAATCGGGGCGTGAATCGTGCAGCAGCTGCACGATCGCCTCGCGCTGCCGCAGGTCATAGCGCGTGCTGCGGGGGACGAAAATCTCGGCCGGATCGTGCCGCGTCAACTCTTGGCAAACATGCCGGCCCAGAAAGCCCGCGCCGCCAGTGACGACGATCCGTTTCCCCGCGAGCACATCCATGTCGCTCCCCACTGCTAGCAAATTCCCTTTTGCCGCCCCCAGCGGGGCTTAGCGGTCGCGATTATGGGCCAGCGCGCGACAAGCGAGCAAGAGCAGTCGCGGAAAGTCGTCCCCAAGGTGGTCCCGCCAGTCCCTTGGCGGGATGGGCCAGGAATCACCCCCGACCGCGGCCCGCCCCCAATCGCCCCAGGGCCTGGGCGATCCATTTTGACGCCCGATCGATTCGGCGGCCGCCAGTCGCCAAAACTCGTCTGGAAACTCCGGCCGAGAGTGGCTAATCTGCCACCCCCTTTGGTGGAGACGCGCGGATGAAGCCCAAGCTGCGGATTGCAATGACCGACATGTGGCGGCGCGATTTCGATCCGCGCCGCAACTTCATCTGGCGGTATCTCGGCGAAATGTACGACTTGGAACTCGCCAGCGGCCCCGCCGACAAGCCGCATGTCCTCTTCTTCTCGTGCTTTGGCAAGCAGCACCGGACTTATCGCTGCCGGCGCATTTATTACACCGGCGAGAACGTGCCCCCCGATTGGCGGCACTGCGATTATGCCCTGTCGTTCGAGCATACCGACCACCCCGATCACCACCGGCTGCCGAACTATGCCCACTCGGGCTATGGCGATTTGGCGAAGCTGGTGAAAGGGGGCGAAATCGACGCGGCGGCGGTGCTGGCGGGGAAAACGAAGTTCTGCAACTTCGTCTATTCCAACGCGAAATGCCGCTTTCGGACGCAGTTTTTCGACCGCTTATCGCGCTATAAGCGCATCGATGCCGGCGGCAAGCTGCGGAACAACCTGGGGGGCCAAATTCCCGACAAAAGCCGGGGAAAGCTGGAGTTTATCGCCCAGTACAAATTCACGATTGCCTTCGAGAATTGCTCGCATCCGGGCTATACCACCGAAAAGCTCGCCCAGCCAATGTGGGCCGCCAGCTTGCCCATTTATTGGGGAAATCCACTGGTCCATCGCGATTTCAACACCCGCAGCTTCCTCAACTATTTCGACCACGGCAGTGTCGAGGCGCTGATCGACCGGATAATCGAAGTTGATCGCAGCGACGAACTGTATCTCGATTATGTCCGCCAGCCCTGGCTTCTCGGCAATCGGGTGCCGGCGGCTTTTGAAAAGGCGAACGTGCAGGCGTTTTTTCGGCGCGCCATTGAATGCCAGCGCGTGCCGGTCGCTTTGCGTCCCGCGCCGACTCTCTTCCAGCGGGTTGCCGATTGGTGGCCGCTGAAAAACGCTGCTCAGCCCGCGCGGGCCGCTTAGCGCCGGCTCAGTTCGTGGACCGCATCGACCAGGGCGATGGCGTTTTCGACCGGCGTTTGCTGCACCACGCCGTGTCCCAGGTTGAAAATGTGCCCCGGCCGCCCCGCCGCCTGATCGAGCACCAGCTTCGCCCGGCGGCGAATTTCGTCCGGCTCGGCGAGCAGCACCAGCGGATCGAGATTCCCCTGCACCGCCCGGTCGTGCCCCACCGTTTGCCAGGCGTCGTCCAGCCGCACACGCCAATCGATGCCGATCACCTGTCCCCCCGCCTCGCGCAACAGCGGCAACAGGGCCGGATTGCCGGTGGCGAAGTTGATGACCGGAATGCCCGGCGTGATGCCCCCCGTGATTTGCCGAACATAAGGCAGCACGTAGCGTCGATAGTCATCCGGCCCCAGGCATCCGACCCACGAATCGAAGAGCTGCACGCACTGCGCCCCGGCGGCAATCTGGGCGTTCAAATAGCGGGTGATTGTCCGCGCGAGGCGCTCCATGAGCGTCCGCCAGGCCCCTTCGTCGCGATACATCAGCGACTTCGTATGCAGATAGCTGCGGCTGCTTCCCCCTTCGATGGTGTAGCTGGCCAGGGTGAACGGCGCGCCGGCAAAGCCAATCAGCGGAAGGTGGCTCGGCAAATCGGCGCGCGTGCGGCGGACCGTTTCAAAGACAAAATCGAGCGCGCCCAGGTCTTCCAGCTCGACGATTCGATCCACATCGGCCGGCGCGCGGACCGGGTTATAAATGACCGGCCCCTCTCCCTTGGCGAATTCCAACTCCAGCCCCATCGGCTCCAAAATCGGCAATAGGTCGGAGAAGATGATCGCCGCATCGACGCCGAGCCGATTGACGGCGGTACACATGATCTCGCTGCACAGCGGCGGATTCTTGCAGAGGTCGAGAAAGGTCGTCTGACCCCGAACCTGGCGATATTCCTCCATGTAGCGCCCCGCCTGGCGCATCAGCCAGACCGGCGTCACCTCGGTCGGCTCGCGGCGGCAGGCCTTCAGAAACGGGCTGTTGTACCAGGGGGCGTGCTTATCGAGCGGATCGTAGGGAGCCGCCTCGCCGGGAATCGCCGTCACCGCCGCTCTCCGTCGTTTGTGGGCCAGAAGTTCGCTCGCCTGCTCGGCCGCAAGCGCGACCAGCGGCCCCATTTTGGGATGTTCCGGTTCCAGATCGACCGGCAGGTCGTGGTCGCGCAGCATTTCGCTCGTCGTCGGGCCAATCGAACCGACGACGACCGACCGGAGCGCCTCGCGCAGCTGCGGCTCCAGGTTCAGCTCTCCCGCTAAGCGCAGCAAATTGGCGATTTGATGCGCGCTCGTGATCAGTAGCACCTCCCGCTCGCCGGCGACAATGGCCCGCAGGTTCTCGGCGAGCGGCCCGGTATCGGTCGGCAATTCCCACTGATACACGCGGACGTTCGCCACCCGCGCGCCGCGCGCCTCCAGCCCCGCGACGAGGCTGTGATTCGTGATGCCATACTCCTGCAGCCCGACGACCTGATTGGCAATCGGAATGCCGCCGTCGATGGTCGCCAAAAGCTCGCGCCAGGTGTTCGGCTCCGGCACTTTGTGCGTTGGTTTCAGGCCGACCTCGGCCATCGCGGCCACCGGCTTGGGGCCGCGGCAAATCGTCGTCATGTCGCGGAGCGAATCGAGATACCGCTGCCGATCGACATGCCGCTCGACCGTCGCCAACAGATGCCGAAAGCCGACGCCGGTGAGGAAGATCATCACGTCGATACCGCCGGTAATTAGCCGATGGGCGAAATCGATCGCCTCGCGGTTGTGCTCGATCGGGGCCTCGCGCATCGACGGGCTGACAAACGGCCGGCCACCGAGTTTTTCAATCAGCCGGGCCATGTCCTCCCCCCGCCGACTTTCGAGAGCGGCGACACGGAGATTGGCGAAGGAGGGGGAATCGGTGGGCATGCTGGCGGTGATGAGTTCGCGGGTTCGGTCTTGTTGCAGGAATTCGGCGAACTAATTCAACGTCCCGTTTCCCAGCTATCGCGTTCCTCGCGGATTTGTTGATCGATGTCTTCCTTAGTGCGGCCCGGCTTGTTCTGATTGCGACCTTGGAGGTCCAACAAGAACTCCACAAGCTTCATTTGCGAGCCTTCAGTGTGCGAGGACTTGACTCGAATTTCGACTTCGATCTCTGATTCCGAAAGGTCCACGGGAACTGAAAGTTCAATCTGCGTTGGGCTGATGAGCCGTCCAGGAACAACGATCAATTTCATAAGTTGGCTACACGCCTCCGCCGGTTCTGCTGGAATTGCAATCCTACCACGGACATCCCCCAGCCGTTAAGCTGAGGGGTTTAATCTTGCCCCCTTGGGATCCACCGCCATGCCCGAATCCTCCCCCTTCGACCAGCTTCAATCCGCGTTCGCCGCCGGCGGTGCCGAGGGGGCGCTCGACCAGGCGGCCGCGGTCCTTCGCGAACAGAAAAAGTATCACGAGCTGTTCGAGATTCTGAAAATGCAAACCCGCCGGCGCATCGGCCTTCCGGTGCTCTATGCCGAGAATGGCGATAACCTTTCGGAAGCCCAGCGGACGAAGCTCGAAGATGGCCTCATCGCCGCCTGCCGCGAAGTGGGAACCTTGCTCCTGAAGCAAGGGCACGTTCGCGAGGGGTGGATGTATCTCCGCCCCGTGGGAGACAAAGCCGAGGCGGCCCGGCTGCTCGCGGAAATCGAGGCAAACGACGAGAATTCCGAGGAGCTGGTCGAGGTTTGCCTGCACGAAGGAATCGACATCGGCCGGGGCTATGGCCTCGTGCTCGACGAATTCGGAACCTGCAACGCCATCACGACCTATGACAACGCCGTCGCCCGCCGCCCGCGCGCCGAGCAGGTTCCCGCCGCCCAAAAGCTGCTCCGCCGCGTGCATGGCGATCTCGTCGGCAGCGTGAAAAGCGACATCGCCCGGCAAGAGGGGCAGCAGCCCACCGCGACAACCCTCGGCGAGCTGGTCGCTGACCGGGAGTGGCTGTTTCAAGACAACGCTTATCACCTCGACACGACGCACCTGGCCGCCACCGTGCGCATCGCCCGCGTGCTGTCCAACCCGGCCGACCTGCGAATGGCCCTCGATTTGACCGAATATGGCCGCCGCCTGTCGCAGCAGTTTCAGTATCAAGGGGACGAGCCGTTCGCCGAGCTGTATCCCGCCAGCGCGCTCTATTTCCAGGCCCTACTGGGGGAAAACGTGGACGCGGCGCTCGACTATTTCCGCACCAAGGCCGAGATGCTCGATCCGAAATACCACGGCGCGGCGGCAATCGAAGCCTATGTCGATCTGCTCAATCGCGTCGGCCGCTCGGCCGAAGCGCTCGCCGCCGCCGTCAAGTTCGAGCTCGGCAGCATCCAGCCCCTGGGCAACGCCCCCGGCCTCGTCGATTTGGCCCAAAAATGCGGCGACTACACCGCCGTGATCGAGCACTGCCGGAGCAAAGACGACCTCCTCGGCTTCGCCGCCGCCCTGGTGCAGTCGGGTGGGAAGACCTAATTTCTCAAAGTCGGCTCTTCATCGCCACCTACCTCCTCCCCAACCGCTCGTTGGGCAAAAAGCGGGGGTGGGATTGCTGCTGGAGCTGGTCGCGGGTGGGAGACCAGGGACGCAGGCGGACGGCATCTTGCGTGGAATCGAACACGCCGTCTCCCGCCACCGTCAGCCGCAGGTGGACGAGGCCGTGAGCGAGCAGGCTGGTGTCGAACTCCGGGTGAATTTGGCCGAAAGGGAGCTTGAGCCGTGCCCCGCCGGCAGCGAAGTCGGCGGGGCGGAGCGAACGCGTCCAGCGCTCGACCAGCACCACCGCTGATTCGCCGGCATGGGGGGTGTCGTGCGGTTGGCGGGTCGGCAGGGCATGGAGCTCGATCTCGACCGTTCCCGTCGCTACCACCAGTTGCCCATCCGCCGAAAGCGGCGCGACATCGACGACGAGGCCGTCGGTTTCGACGTCTCCATCCCAATTGGCGAGGTGGGCGTCGAAAGTCACCGTCGTCACGCGCGGCGGAGTCGCTGCTTTCGGCGGCGAAACGGGCAATTCGGGCCCGGCAATCGCGGCCGGAACCGGAGCGGCTTCAGTTTTGATCCGCTCGGCCAAGGTCCGCAAGTCGGCCAGATCCACGGTCCCCCCTTGATAAGTCGCCGCGACGACCCGGTTCCACTCGATCGGCCGCCGCACCGTCGCCCGGCCGCGAGCGAACCGCAGCACCAAATGTTGGTCGCTCGTGCGGCTATCGACCGCCGCCGTAAACTCCCGGCCGCTCGCCAGCCGCACCGTCAGCTCGCCGGGCAGATCGTCTTGGCCCCGGACAGGGATCGCCCCCCGCAAAACCAGCAGCCAAACGGCGGTCAAAACGAGCCAGCGGGACAAACAGGGCATGAGCGGCGGTCTCCGGGGTGTTTGCCGGAATCCAAAGCAACCCCTGGGCCGCCCATCCGCTCCAAAGCCGAAAAAGCGCTGCAAATCATTGCCAATTAAGCACTTACGATCAATCCTGCGCCGATCGCCGTGTTTCGCAAACGGCGCACCTCCGTTGCTCCCCCGCCACATGTCGCCAATCCGCCACGTTTTCGCCCCAGCTACTTAGCCCAAGCTAGGTTTGAAGGCCCTTTTCGCAGGAGCCGACCCATGCACCTATCGATTTGCACCATCCGCCGCCTCGCCTGGCCCGCCCTTTTCGCCTCGTCGCTGGCCGCCGGGGCCTGGGCCCAAAGCCCCAGCCCGGGGAACTTGCCCGTCGCCCCAGCAACCTCGCCGGCCAGCCCCGCCCCGCCAACTCCCCCCAAGCCGGGCGAGCGACTGCGGGAGGGAACGAAGCTGATCGACGTTGTCGGCACCTTTCGGTTTACGGGAGACCAGGTGGCGTTCAGCCCGGCGGCGGGGGGAGATTCGGTGCGCGTGCTCGAAAATCTGGCTCTGGAGCGAATTGCCCGCCTGCTGGGCGAAATTCGGGGCGTGCCGACCTGGGTCGTCAGCGGGCAAATCACTGAGTATCGCGGAGCCAACTTCCTGCTCGTCACCAAAGCGGTAATGCGCCAGGAGACTTCCGGCATCCCCGCGCCCTAGCGGCTCGCCGGCCCGCGACCGAGAGTTGCAAAATCGCCCCCGCCGCGATAGGCTATCGCCAAGGCTTATCCATTTTCGGGCATCGGCTCCATTTTTAGGCAATTGCTCCGCGGCGGCGGTGGGAGAGCGGTTCATGGCTGTCAATCGGCGTATCGAGGTCACCAGTCTCAGCGGCAGTGCGGGAGACGTGTCGATGGTCCGTTTTCTGGACCGGAAGATCATCGACGCCGCCAACATTCAAGAACTGGGGGACGAGCTCTTCGCCCTGGTCGAAAAAGAGCACAAAAAGAACCTGCTGCTCAACTTCGCCAACGTCGAGTTCCTCTCGTCGGCGGCGCTCAACAAGCTCATCATCCTCGACAAAAAGGTGAAGGCCCACAGCGGCAAAATGCGGCTGTGCAACCTCAAGCCCGAAATTTACGAGGTTTTCGCCATCACCCGGCTGAACCAACTGTTCGACATCAAGAACACCGAAGCCGAAGCCTTGGCGGGTTTCTAGCGCGGCGATTTCATCGTAGGACGAAGCCCCACTTCGTCGTTTCCCTGTAGGACGAAGCCGCGCTTCGTCGTTTGGCGTTCTTCGTGGCGATGCGTGGCATCGCCCTACGCTGGCAACGCTCCGCTGTTGACCGCCCCCGCCAGCCAGACTAAATTCCGGATTGTCGCGGTGGCTGTAGCTCAGCTGGTTAGAGCGCCAGATTGTGGATCTGGATGTCGGGGGTTCAAGTCCCCTCAGCCACCCGTTCGGCCCGGTGCAGCCTTCGCTCGCCGGGCCGTTTTCGTTCCCCCACACTCCCCACCAGCCGCTACTTGCCAATCGCATACAGCGCGTTGAAGGTGCGGATGTAGAGCGAGCCGGCCGCCGGCAATGGCGGGAGATGACGAGATCGACTCCTGCAGGTTGTTTTGCGCGACGATCTGAAACTCGCGCCCCGGCTGGCGCTACGCCACCGCCGAAGAACTGGCCGACGAACTGGGCCGTTTTCTCGCCGGTGAACCGATCAAAGCCCGCCGGTCCGAAGCAACAATGCCCCCCGCTGGTCCGGTTTGCGGGCAACCTTCGCTCTTCGCGGCCGGAGGTGAGCAAGGGGCTGCCCAGCCGCGTGAAAAATGATTGACCACGCGACTTGACCTGCTACAATTCCCGCGATTGGCCCCTTATCCCACCCGTTCGCACCAGAGCTTTCGCCATCTGGTGCGAATAGTCACTTATCCGGGGTGCTGCGATGACTTTTCTTCTGCTCGCACTGGCGCTGGGGATTGACGTTACCGCCGCCGATGGACCGGCGGACGACAAAGAGGCTATCCGTGCGCTGCTGCAGGAACGGGCCTTATTGGGCAAGGACCGTGACGGCATGGTGACCAGCGTCACCTTTCGCCATCCATTTGATGAGGACGCGCTGGACGGAATCGCGCGGCTTCCTCGGTGCCACACCATTCATCTTGCTGGAACGAAAATCCGCGACGACGAGTTAGAGCGCCTGCGCGAGTGTCGTCAAGTTCGGGTCGTGCGGATTTTCACGTCTGCCGTTACGAATCGCGGAGGGACGACATTTGCGGAATGTCCCCAACTAGACGTATCCCACATTACGAATTCCCAAGTGTCGCGCAGCTGCGTCGAGTCGATTGCGAACCACCGGCACTTGCAAAAGTTGGTTCTCGACGTGGCGATTCGCGATGCCGCTGAAGTGTCGTCCATCAAGAATGCCTGTTCCCGCCCGCAGGTTGCAAGCCGCCAATCCCACCCGCCGATTCGCGGAATAATCGCGAAATCTGGCGACGAGATTATTGACGACGTAGTTTCGGTCTCTAGGACAACTATCCACCCCCCGCGCCTTGGTCTCTACAGGTTTCTGTTCGGGGTTTTTCTAGTCCTCTCAGGGAGGAAGCGATCATGTCCACCTTTATTCGCCATGCGCTAGCACCGCTCATTGCAATTCTTCTGTCCAGCCTCGTCCAGGCAGGCAACGACAACAACAGCTTAAAGAACCTCGGGATCAAGTCTACCCGTAGCGACAGGGGGGACATTGTGTCCGTCGAACTCCCGACGCACGCTGGCGACGAGCATCTCGAAGCGGTCGCCAAAATTGTCACGGTCGAAACGATAATCGCCGTTGAATGCCGCGCTTCGGGACGCGCAATCGGTTGGTTAGCTGCGCTGCCTCGACTAGCCGAAGTTGATTTTCCAAAATGTAAGGATGGAAACGAAGTTGCGTTCGCGCTAAAACGCTCAAAAGCACTCAAGGCGGTTTGCCTGGCACAATCTTCATTGACCAACTCAGGACTCGAAGAACTTTGCGAGTCGCACCCGAATTTACGAACGCTTGATATTTCGCGTACAACAATAACTCTCGATTTCGCGATTCCGATGTTGCTCCGACAGAAGGAACTTGAGTCGCTAAACATCGGATGGTTGCGTGACAGCGACAGTATCTTGGGTCAAGATCGAATCGACCTGTCTTCGCTTTCCCAATTACCGCTCAAGCGTCTTCACGCTCAAGGGCTGTCTGTGGACAGGGACGATGTGGTCGCGCTAGCTGACCGTGGAATGGTCGAGGATCTAAAGATCGATTGGCGAGACGTGGGACTTACCACACTGCTCTACCTTCACGAGCGATGTCCGCATGTCCAAGTTGGAGCGCCAATCGCCATGGCAATAGGAATCTCCTATTCTGCAGATAAGGAAGGACGAGTCATCGCCATCCGGAGTTGTCTGCCAGATCAATTTAAGCGTTTGCCAAAAAGCGTATTGATTCAAGTGAGAGAATTGGGTTTGGTTGCCGCAAACGATTTCGGGTTTTTGGAGAATGCGCCTTTGCTTGAAGTCTTGACTATCCAGACGCTGTTGGCCGGCGAAAGCCAGCTCGCCCGCTTAGCACACTCACAATCGATTACGTCCCTTAGAATCTCTGAATCGAAGGTCGATCGTTCGAGAGTAAAAGCGTTGCTGTCATCACCGTCGCTCAAAGAGCTGTCATTTGAACGCTGCGAAATTGATGACGAAGGGAAAGCGCTACTTGCGGCAAATAGTATGCGCATTCGAGTGCGAATTGTAGAATGAACCTTTTTGCTCACAAATTGATTTAATGGGCGCACAATTCTGGAGAACGATAAATGCGACGGCACCACTATTGGAAGGATCCTTTTCGTCGTCTCAAGTTCCTTGAGTCGCTGGAACCTCGACTTCCGCTGGCCAGTCACGTTTGGACCGGACTTGGAGCGAGCGACGACTGGGATTTGCCTGACAATTGGGATGGTGGAGTGGTGCCGGCTGCCGGTGATACCGCTCTGTTTAATAATGCCAATGGTTCATCAGTAAAGCTATATGGCAATCAGACAAAGACCGTTAAGATACAAGCGAGTGCAGGCAATATTATAATTGACCTTAACGGCTTTGACTTTAATCAACAAGGAATTTCCACGCACAGCCAGACGGCGACGAACCTTACAATCACCGGTCCCGGTTCATTGTTGTCGCCGTTTGGCGGCGTTGGCTTTGATATTGGTGGAATCGGGGTCGCTTCAAGCGTTTTGCTTACCAACATCACCAAATTTGAATTCGACGACATAAAAATCGGCGGTTTAGGCCATTACGTTGTGGCACCCGACTTTTCGTCGTTTGAACTGGTTTCAGCTGGAAGTGGAAAGCTGGAAGTTCGAGGCTCAATGGGTGAGGGAACGAGTATTCAGGTTGGGGTTATTGCTAATGGGCAAGGCGAGCTTGTGGTAACTCAAGAATCAGCGATAGAGTTAACCAACGACGTGATCGTCGGAATACGTAGCAGAGGAGAGGTAGCGATAATTGATAGCTCACTACAGTCCCAGGCATCCATCGTTGTGGGCGAAGGTTGGGTTGAGGAACCGGTGCCACCAGAAACGCATAGCGAGATAGTCGACGGAACAATTCCTGGATATCTTACCTTAACGCGGTAACCGTTCACGCCCTGGAGTGAATTGGTCTTTCCACGGTGAGGGAAATCGGCGACATCTAGGGCATGTCGCCGCCGATTTCACCGGAGCAGTTGTCTGGCTTGCCGCCTGAGGTGCGGTCGGTCGTGCGGGCGATCGTG
>JANRLS010000133.1:0-14466 GCA_033762315.1 Pirellulaceae bacterium | reverse complement strand
GATTTTGCGTTTTTTGGGCTACGCAGGTTTCCAGCAGTGCAAATGCGTGGCAACCAACGCTAAGTGCTTCTGGCGGGGAGCCTGGCTGGCAAGCTGGGGGCGGGGAGGCAGGTTGCCCGACGGACTTGGCCGCTGCGTGCGAGTTCGTTCGCGGAGGTACGCGGGGGCCAACAACAGTGCCGCCAACAGCGCCGGCCGCTGCTGGCGTGGTTGGCAAGTCAATCTTGGCCAACCGCGAACCAGGCCCCTTGGGGCCTGACGAGGGGCTAATGGTGAGGGTGACCGAAACCCTTGTAACTATAGTAAGCGGGCCGCGATTCGCGCCGGGATAATAGCGCGCAAGTCGTTGGTGCCATGACGTTTAGGAAGAAATTAGCCGGAACGCGATTCGGAATTCGCAATAAGTAGGGGGCATGGCGGGGAGCCCTCGCACTCATTCGCCCGGCGGCATTGCCTGGTCGGTGGCGAGCGAGGAGGTGGCGGGAGCGGCGGCCTTTTTCAGCTTCTGATACTCGCTCCGCACGATGCCGCACACGATCAGGTCTTCGTACCGGCCGAACTTGCGGCGATGGCGGCGGAGCAGTCCTTCCTGCACGAAACCGAGCTTATGCAACACGCGGCCGGAAGCCGGATTGCGGGCCATGTAGTTGGCATAGATTCGTTCGAGGTCCAGCTTGTCGAAGCCATACGCCACCACCACCCGGGCCGCTTCGGTGCAGAAGCCGTTGTTCCAAAAGGGCTTGCCGACCCAGTAGCCCAGCTCGGCATGGTTGTCGGCCGGGTTGAGCACGAGGCGGATGGTGCCGAGCAAGGGGCCATCGGTCAGGGCGATTCCCCAGGTGATCCCTTCGGCCCGCTGGTAGATGTCGGGGAGGGTGGCGATCCAGGCTTCGGCCGCGCCGGGGGGATAGGGATGGGGCAAGAGGCGGGTCGTCGAGGCGACGTCCTTCTCCCCCGCCAAGAGCTGCACGGTTGGTGCGTCGTCGGCGGCCAGCGGGCGCAGCACGAGCCGCGGCGTGCGGAGCGGAATCTGCTCGGGCGCAAGCTTTTTGGTGAACGAGGCGGAAGGCAAGGGGGCGTGATTCACTCGACGGATTGCACGGAGAGTTCGAGGCGGCCAAACACTTGGATCACGGGGAGCATCGCGCCATAGGCCGACGCCCCTTGCAGGCTCGTATCGGCCAGTTTCAGGTGATCGGCCCCGATGCCGCCGCGCCCCAAAGTGGCGTCCAGCGGCACCCAGCGGCCGTCGATCCAGGCTTCGTTCCACATGTGATAGGCGAAGCCCCGCTGCTTTGGATAGTACACGAGGCCCAGCGCCGCGCGGGCGGGAATCTTTCGCGCCCGCAGCAGTGCCGCCAGCAGCACGGCATGTTCGGTGCAGTCCCCTTCCTTGGCGCGGGCCACTTCGCTGGCGGTGGCGAATACCTGCGAGTAATTTTTGCTGGTGATGGTTCGCGAGACAAACCGCTCGAGCGCCTGGGCCACCTCCCAATCGGACCCGGCCGCGGCACCTTCTTGAGCCATCTTCACAATGAGCGGATCGTCGGACTGAATCAGGTTGTTCGGAGCCAGATCATCGGCAGCCGGAGGCGCCGGCGGTATATCGGCCTTCGCCGGATCGTCGGGACGAATCGCCAGCACCGTCACCTCGGCCGTTTGCTCGTCGATTGGCTTGACCCGCTGAGCCAGGCATTCGGGAAAAATACCGGCGATTTTGCCCTGCGAAACCCGGGCCTCGTACACCACACGCTTCGTCGCCGGCGGATTGGGGAGTTCGCCCCGCAGCTTCACCGTCGAAGCGATCATCAGGTCATAGCCCGTGCCGATGCCCGGCTGCAAGGCGTCGGCCGCGGTGGTTTGCACAATCTCTTGCCCAATTTGCGGCACCAGCGACTTGCGGGCGTGCCCTTGCTCGTCGATCCAATAGATCGTCTCCAGCGGCTGATTGCCCAGCTGCAACTGGCAATCGACCCGCAGCAATTTGCGCTCTCCCACCGGCAGCCGCACGGTCTCGTAGTCGCCGGCCGTAAACCGCATCTCGGCCACGACATTCAGCACCGGCTGCAGGGCCTTGATCGTGCGCTTTTCGCCGGGCTTGAGCGGGGCGCGGCGAAGCGCCTGCTGATCGGCAAAAAACCCGCCAAAATCGGCCTGCCAAGGCAGCGACTGACGCTGTGTCTTGCCGAGCGACCCGGTGACCAGTTCCAGCTTGTCGCCAGTGACGGTGCCCGTGGCAACCAGCTCGGCCGGTCCGGCAGTCATGCGGCTCTCGCAGCGCAGCACCTGGCCGGCGGGAGTTTCCCAACTCGTCAGCAAAATGTCCTGCGTCGTCGGCTGTCCCTCGCGACGCATGACCATGCGTGTCGCCCCGCGCAGGCGGAGCAGCTTTTGCTTCCCTTCCTCAACCTCGGCGATGGTCGCATGCGTATATCCCACCCGGCTGCCGGCAATCGACAGGGCGTACCACTCTTCTTCGAGCAAGCGGCCCCCGTCACGAGGCTCGGCGAGGGGGACAAAGGGTTCGGCGGCGGGGGGCGATTTTTCGGCGATCCTTTCGGCCACGGGCTGCGTAGTGGCAGAAGGCTGGCTCGGCGCGGGTTCGCAGCCCGCCAGTGCCAGCACTGCCAGCACGAGCCAGCCAAGGGAAGCACGAGAGAGGACAGGAACAGGCATTACGATCGCTCCGAGGAAGTTTCTCGTCGAATTATATCAGACCCCGCCGATGTCGCTGGCCCGCAAAGTTTCGCCGGGCCGAATGCCAAGCGCCAGCGTCACACTTTTCAGGACGAAACGGGGCTCGCCGAGTGGCCACCCCGCCAGCGGCGGTTAGAGTTGCAAGTCCGCCGCGCCAGCCCCCCGGCATCCGCCGCGCTTGGCCGCCCCCCGTGCCGATTGTGCCGAGAATGACGGCGGCGCGGCCGGCGGCGGGCCAGCCGGGCGGCGTGCGGGAATCCGCTCGACAACCTGTCTATTTCGTGACCTAGGTTTGCTCAGAATTCGCGTTCAAGCCCCCCTCGCGACACACCCCCGCCGCCTACGCATTCGACCTGAGGTCAACGATGGGCTTCCTGAAAAAGTTCTTCCGAGGCGTCTTCCACGAAGAATCGCAAGCTGCCCCCACGCCCAGCAGCTTCGAGACTTTGACCGAGGATCAACTCGAAACGCACCTCGGCGTGAAGCGCTATGGCCGCTTCATGCTGACCGACGCCATCCGCCCCGCCTACGACCTGAAAATCGTGCCGCGGCAAGGCTATCGCCACGACTTCTATCTCGACGAAGAATCGGGAACGAAGGTTCCGGTGCTGATGGCCGCCGCCAGCCGCGAGATTCTATTCGACGTGTTCCTCGAACTCATCGAGCCGCTGGGAGGCGAGGTGGATGTCGTGCTCGAAACAAGCCACAACCGCGACAGCGCCGGCCACACCGATCTGTATCGCGAGCACATCGACGTGCCCGTCCTTAAAAGCATGCTCTGGGATTACGAAGACCTGCTGATGAACGATGGTTGCACCGGCATGGCGGTGCTGAACCCCGGCATTCCGCAGGAAGTGCAGTTCGACGAGCACAAGCTGCTGATTGTGTATGGGCAGCCGCAGCAGTCGTATGAGCAGATCTTCCGTCGCTTTGGCATCCAGCGCGACGACCGGATGAAGTTCATCACCGAAGCCGAGCACGTGCATTCTTCGAGCGACAAGTTCGCCGAGCAATTCGAAGAGATGCAAATGCGGCTGGGAATGGACGGCGGATACTAGCGCGGGGAGCTCGCCTTCGCCCCCAGTTCGGCGGTCGGCAAGAACTTCGGCGTTTGCCGGAACTTCGTCCCTTGCTCGTAGGCATAGGCCAGCTTGAGCAGCAGCGGCTCGCTCCAGGCTCGGGCAAAAAAAGATATCCCGACCGGCAAGCCATACACATGGCCGGCGGGGACGGTGATGCTCGGATAACCGGCCACTGCGGCGGCTGACGAGCTGCCGCCCAATCCCCGGTCGCCAATCACGAGGTCCGTCACCCAAGCGGGGCCATCGGTCGGCGCGACCAGCGCATCGAGCTGATGCTCGTTCATCACCGCGTCGATCCCCTCGGCTCGCGAGAGGCGGCGGCACGTTTCGAGCGCGTCGCGATACACTTTGTCGGTCAGCGGGCCGAGCGCGTCGGCGATCTCGAAGATCTCCTGCCCGAAATACTGCAGCTCCCGGTCGTGATGGGCGAGGTTGAATTCAATCACGTCGGCCAGCGTCCGCACCGGTGCGTTCGGGCCGAGTCGGGCCAGGTAGGCATTCAGGTCGGCCTTTAGCTCGTAGCGGAGGACGATCGTTTCCGCCCGGCCAATCGTCCCTTGGTGCGGCAATGGCGTGGGATCGATGAGCGTGGCTCCCAGGCTTTTGAGGCCCACGAGTGACTCTTCGATCAGTTGATCGACCCCCTCGTGAAAGCCAAAGAAATTCCGGACCACGCCGATGCGCGCGCCACGCAGGCCGTCTTTATCGAGAGTTTTCGTGTAGTCGGCGGCACTCTTGCCCAGGCTGCTGGCCGTGGCGTCATCCTCGTCGTCAATTCCGACCATGCCGCCCAGCAGGATTGCGGCATCGCGCACGGTTCGAGCCATCGGGCCTGCCGTGTCTTGCGTGTGCGACAGCGGAATGACGCCGGTCCGGCTGACGAGGCCGACCGTTGGCTTAATCCCCACGATCCCGCACACCGACGACGGACTGACGATCGAGCCATCCGTTTCGGTGCCGACTGCCGCCGCGCACAAATTGGCCGCGACCGCCGCCGCCGATCCCGAGCTCGAGCCGGAAGTATTCCGGTCGAGCGCCCAAGGATTGCGCGTAAGGCCCCCTCGCCCGCTCCAGCCGCTGGTCGAGCGGTTGGACCGCAAATTGGCCCATTCGCTGAGGTTGGTTTTTCCCAGGAAAACCGCTCCCGCCCGCCGCAGTCGGCGCACCAGGAACGCATCCGCCGGCGGCCGCGCTCCCACAAGCGCCAGCGACCCGGCGGTGGTCGCCATCTTGTCGGCCGTGTCGATATTGTCCTTCAGCAAGATTGGAACGCCATGCAGCGGCCCGCGCGGGCCGCCTTCCTGGCGCTCGCGATCGAGCTCGTCGGCAATTTTCAGTGCGTCCGGATTCAGCTCGATCACGCTATTGAGCTTGGGCCCCAGCCGGTCAACCGCTTCGATTCGGCCGAGGTATTTCTCCACCAACCCGCGCGCCGAATATTTGCCCGCCTCCATGCCGTCCCGCATGTCGGCAATGGTAAGTTCGTCGAGCTCGAACGGGCCGACCTCCGCGGCGGCACCTTGGGAACTGGCGATCGGCAATGTCGCGGCAACCGCGCCGGTCAATCCGGCGGCGAGAAAGCGACGGCGGTCGGCAGCGGAACGATCAGACGACACGGCGAGACTCGCGTAAGGAAATTGACGGCAAAGTGCCGCGGTCGCTCGTTGACAGCGACCCCGCCAGAGTATATCCAATAACCACCCGGATCGAGAGGATCGCCCCGGATCAACCCGTGCTTTTCAACCGTGCAAAATTTGGCCTCCTGCACAGCACCTGGCTGGTGCTGTCCCTCGTCATTACGGGCGTTTGCGGGGCGTGGTATGCCTCGACCTGGATCGCCAACGGCCGGCTGCCGGGTGGTGGCTCGTCGGTGGGCTTTGCCTGCGGCGTGTTCGCCGGGCTGATCTGCCTCTTCGAATTCGCCCTGGTCTTCAAAAAGACCTGGCTTTTTCGCACCTGCCGCTCGATTTTGGGAATTCCGCTCGGCAGCGCCCGCTGGTGGATGGCGGCTCACATCTGGCTGGGGCTGCTCGCGGTGCCGCTGGTGATGTATCACACCAGCCTGCATTTTGGCGGATTGCTTTCGACCCTGCTGGCGGTGGCGTTTTACATCGTCATCGCCAGCGGCGTGCTGGGTCTGGTGCTGCAAAACATCTTGCCCAAGCTGATGACCAATCTAGTGCAGGAAGAGACGATCTACTCGCAAATTGACTCCGTCGGCGCGCAGCTCGCGGCGGATGCCGAGCGACTGGTGCTTGTCTTTGGCGGACAGCCAACGACCGAGGTCCATGATCCGGCCGAACACGATCCACTTGCCGCGCGGCGGGCTCGCGAGCGCGGCCTGCCCGTAGTCGGTGCCGCGCGGCATGTCGGGACGCTGGTCAAGCTCAGCCGCGATCCGCGCGTGCCAACGACGGCCGAGCGCGAAGGCTCTCCGGAACTGGAGCGGGCCCTGCAAAACGACGTACTGGAGTTTCTCCGCACCGGCCACGGCGAGGGGGGCCGCCTCGGCTCGGTGTCGCGGCTCAAGTGGTATTTCGATGATCTGCGCGAGCATGTTCGCCCCGAAGCCCGCGAAGTGGTCGAGCAGCTTCGCGCCCTGTGCGAGCGGCGGCGGCAGCTCAACCTGCAAAGCAAAATTCACTTCTGGTTGCACTGCTGGCTGTCGGTCCACCTGCCGCTGTCGGTGGCGCTGGTCTGGCTGCTCGTAGGTCATGTCGTCGGCGCCCTGGTTTATAACTAGCCCATGAACGCTCCCGATCAACCAGGCTGGGAATCGGCGAAACAGCGCACGCGGCGCATCGCGCTCGACTATTACCGCAGCTGGACGAGGCTCGATTGGGCCAAGCGCGGATGCTCCGCGTTGTTTGGCCTGCTCACCGCGGTTTACGTCCTCTGGACCATCGGCGGCTGGCTCGTGGGTTCCGAGGGGGCTAGCAAGCAGTTCTCACCCGGCCCCGTGGCGGGCGTGCATCAAGCCTGGAATGGCAAATGCTCGGCCTGCCACGTGCAGTTTGCTGCGCTCCGCGCAGATGCCGAGGGAACGCGCTGGATGCTGGGCCTATTTACCCCCCAAATCATCGCGGCCGACGGCACGCTCGCGAATCCTCCCCCCGCCGAGGCACTCGGTTCCAATCGCCAGTGTCTGCACTGCCACATGAAAAACGGTGCCGATCATCACCCGCTCACAGGCAGCGCCGTGGAACTCGCCCCCCAAGAAGCGACCTGTGCCGGTTGCCACTTCGATCATCAGGGCATCGATGCCGATCTGAATCGCGTTGCCAATGAGAAATGCACGAATTGCCACGGGAAGCTGAAAACGTACGATTCCACGCAGCACAATGTCTCGGCCTTCAACGTCGCCGGCCACCCACCGTTCGCGTTACCGGCGACCGATCCCGGCAACATCAAGTTCAACCATGCCCAGCACTTGCTCCCCTGGCAAATGAAATGGGAACCGCGCGCGGGTGAGCCTCCCCCCTCGCTAAAGATGCAGCTCGTATGCGCCGATTGCCATCAGTTCGACGAAGCCAAGATGCGGAGCGAATCCGGCTCCGAATTTGGCCAGGTTGCCGCCGGTGCCTACTCCCTTCCGATCCGCTACGAAGACCACTGTGCCAGTTGCCATAGGGGCGACTTGCAGGTTGCGGGGGGACAAATTCCGCACGGTCTCAAGGCCGCCGAGGTGCGGGAGTTTCTCGCGGGGGTTGTCGGGCGCGAATCTGCCGACACAGCCAAACTATCTCCCAACCAACCCATTCCGGGCAAGAAACCGGGCGACAACCTGGCTCAAGAGCGCGATGCCTCGGTCCAGCGGCGGCTGGATGCGATCTTGCCCACGCTGTGGAGCCCCGACGAAGAATTTGCCCCCAAGCACGAAGCGCACTGCGCGAAATGCCATCGCTTCGACACGCCGCCAGCTGCAGGCCAGATGCCCGCAGTACTGGCTGCCAACATTCGCTCGTTCTGGTTCCAGCACGCCAAATTCGACCACGCCACTCATCGAGCCGTGAATTGCGCGGATTGCCATCCGCAGGCCGAAGCTCCTCCCGCCGCCGCCACGGGGGATATCCCACTCGACGACCACCTGGTGATGATCCCGCCCCTCGAGACCTGCGTGAAATGCCATGCTCCAGGCAAGGCTCGCGACGATTGTGCGGAATGCCATCGCTATCACGCCGGCAATTGGCAGCCGCACGGACCGGGGCACGCGCGGCGCGCAGCGGGACAGCAAGATTTCAGCGACTTCATGCGAGGTTTCCCCGCGGCAGGAGTCAAATAATGCTCCCGCGATTCTGGCCTCGCATTCCGCCCCTCGCGCTGCTCGTCGTTTGCGCCGCGACCACCGGCTGCCAGCCAGTCGCCGAACTCGCTGTCCCGGCACCGGTCAGGATTACCACCACTTCGGCCGGCCCCACCAAACTGGGCGCGCATTTCGTCGGGCATTTGTCGTGTGTCGCCGCCGGTTGCCACGGAGCGGCATTTTCGCCCCGCGAGCCCGCTTGGCGATCAGCCGCCACCGTGTGGGAGGCGCGCGATCCGCATCGGCAGGCGTTTTTGGTTCTCTATACCGAACGTTCGGTCGAGATTTACCGCAACCTCCACCCCGACGAGCGCGATGCCTCGCGGCTCGACGATGACCGCTACTTCCGCTTCCTGCAGCAGCGCTGCATCAGTTGCCATGCGACCGGCACGCAGGGGGACGATCGCGCGCCGATTCCAAGCAAAGAGCGCGCCCCGGCAGATTACCTGGCGGGCGTAAGCTGCGAATCGTGCCACGGTCCGGCGGGCCAATGGCTGCATACGCATTACCTGGCCAATGCCACGCCCACCACGCCGGGCTTCATCTCCACGAAAGACCTTTGGACCCGCGCGGGGGTTTGTGTCGGCTGCCACGTCGGTCCGATGGTGACGGGGGACACGACTTACGACATGAATCATGACTTGATCGCCGCTGGCCACCCTCGGTTGGCGTTTGAGTTTGATGCCTACCTGCTCAACCTGCCCAAGCATTGGAACGAGATCGAAGACAAGCGGCAACATCGTGGCTCCTTCCACGTCGATGCCTGGCGGTTCGGCCAGGTTCAGTCCGCCAGGCAAGTTGTCACGCTGCTCGCCCACCGCGCCCCTGCCGGGCACGACTTCGCCAATTTCGATTGCTATGCCTGCCATCATCCAATTCGTGATCCGTCGTCGCCAACCTCGGTCGCTGCCGTCCGCCACACGGGCTATCCGCGTCTCTGGGGAGCCGATCCGCTGCTCGCCATCACCGGCGACCCGTCGGCCGATGCCCTGCATTCCTGGCCGGCCCAAATCGAAGCCTGGAACCGGCAGCACGGGCTGTTTGCCCCCGCCAAACCGCCGAAAACCGACGATGAACCCACCGCGAAACTGCCGGACATCGCCAAAATTCCGCCCCTTACTCCGCTCCAGCCGGCCGACCTACCCTCCCATGCCGCCGCGCTGCGCAAGTTGCTTTCGCACTGGCGGGGTGGCGGGCAAAGTCCACGGAAAATGACGTGGGACGAGACCGTGCAGCTCTATTTGGCGGTGCAGGCCCTCGCGCGCGACTTGCCGTCGAATACCACCCTGGCCACCGCGAACGAGGATCTCTTCGACGAGCTCAGCCCCTTGGCGAGTGGCCCCTACAGCACGCCTCAAGATCCGAACCCCACGCGGCTCGCCTTGCTGCTGGACAATATCGACGGCGAACTATCGAAGGTGACCGCGCCATGATCCTGCAAGAGCTACTACGTCTGCAAACCGAGCACGGCTATCTGCCCCGCGCCGACCTTGCGCGCCTCGCCCGGAATCTGGCGGTGCCGCTGTACCGCGTGCATGAAGTCGCCAGCTTCTATCCTCATTTCCGCGTCTTCGAGTCCGATGTGGTCGAGCAGGTGGAGCGGACCAAGCTGCCCAAATATGAAATCACCGTCTGTCGCGACATGGCCTGCCGGCTGCGCGGTTCGGCGCAGTATTTGGACCGCTTGCAGAGGGTTGTCGAGGAGCACAACGCGCAGGCCGCGCAGGGCGAGTTGGGCACCGTTTGCGGTGTCTCTTGCCTGGGGCGCTGCGATCGCGCGCCGGCCGTGCGGATCGCTACGACGGAACACGGCCACGCGCATGAAGCCAGTGCAAATGGCCACGCCGAGCACGACCATCGTCCTCGCGCGCTCATGGGCCGTTCGCTCGCCGAAGTGGAATCCACCGTCCGGCAGGTTCTGGCTGGAAAGACGACCGGTCTGCCCGACGACACCGATGCCGCCCTGCAGCTTCAGCCATCGCCCGACAAGTGGCTCATCAATATCTACGCCAAGTCCCCCGAAGAGCGCTATGCCGCTCTGCGGAGGTATCGCGACCAGCTCACCCCGGCCGGGCATGAGCGGGCGGTCGCCGCTCTCACCGCCGAGCGGGAGGCAATCGCGGCGAAAATCGAACATCTGAAAGCGATCCAGAAAGACCAAACCGCCGCGGGCGATCCCGCGGAAATCGCCCAGATTCCCGCCGAAATCGACAAGCTGCAAAAGTCGCCGCCGATGCTGGCGAAAGCCGACAAGTGCTATCCGCACCCCATTACCATCGCGCTTTGGAATGCCAATTTGCTAGGCATGGGAGGTGCCGGCGGCCGGGCCTACAAGAAATGGTCGGAGGTGATCGCCGCCTCGGGGGAGAAGAAGTACGTCGTCTGCAACGGCGATGAAAGCGAGCCGGGAACATTCAAGGACCGAGAGCTGTTTTTGCGGACGCCGTACCTGGTGGTCGAGGGGATAATCCTGGCGGGCCTCTTGATCGGTGCCGAGCGGGGCTACATTTACATCCGCCATGAGTACGAGGAGTGCATCCAGGCGGTGCGCGACGAAATTGAGTGGGCGCGCAAGCAAGGATATTGCGGCGACGGCATCCTGGGGACGGCGCTGCGTTTTAATGTGGAGGTTTTCGTCAGCCCCGGCGGCTATGTTTGTGGCGAGCAAACGGCCCTCATCGAGGCTATCCAAGACAATCGCTCGGAACCCCGCAATCGCCCCCCCGAATTGCAGACTAACGGCCTCTGGGGAATGCCGACGATTCTGAATAACGTCGAAACCTTGGCCTGGGTTCCCGCCATTGTCACGCAGGGGGCGGCCGATGGCATCTGGTACGCCAAGCAAGGCAAACCAGACTACAAGGGGGCGCGCTTCTTTTCCGTTTCGGGAGATGTCGAGCGTCCGGGAGTTTACGAAGTACCCATTGGCATCACGCTGGGAGAGTTGATCGAAAAACACTGCGGCGGGATGCGCGGCAAGTCGAAGCTGAAGGCGGTGGCCATGTCGGGTCCATCGGGAGGCTTCTTGCCGCCGAAACTGGCGATCACCTCCTTTCGCAAGAAGGACGCACTGGAACTCATCCAGAAAATCATGGGCCGGGACGCCAAGGAATTCGACATCCTCAAAATGCCGCTCGACATCCCCGCCAGCCGCACGCTCGGCCTGATGGTCGGCGCGGCGATCGTGGTCTATGGCGATGGGACCGACCTCGTCGATCAGGCCGTGTCGTGCCTGGAGTTTTACAAGGCCGAGTCGTGTGGCAAATGCGTGCCGTGCCGGATCGGTTCGGCCAAGCTGGTTGAAATCGGGAAGCAATTGCAAGACAAATCGCAGCGCAACGCCGCCCTGGCCCGCTGGAATACCGAGCAGGACAACGCGGTCGGCGCGCTCGCCAAGACAATGTCGGAAACCGCGATCTGCAGTCTCGGACAGGTGGCGCCCAATCCACTTCAGTCGCTTTTGAGCTATTTTCTTGACGACGTGAAATCCTGAGCGGCCCGGCCGGCCGCACGAGGGAACCATGCCCGCGAACGTCTATTTCGATCAATTGGCCCAACGGCTGGAGGAAGAAGGGCTGTTCGCCCGCGGCGAAGATGGGCAACTGATTCGTTATGTTCCCAAGACGCAGGCCGACTACGAACGGAAAGTCAAACTTTCGATCGACGGCGTGCGGATGACGATTCAGAAAGCCAGCCCCACGAAAAATGCCCAAGGGGACGTGATCTTTGTCGATGCTTCGGGCCGCACGATTCCACGTGATACGACCATCTACGACGCCGTCGGCAGGCTATTCGACGAAATCAACGCACTCTCGCGCGACCTGAAGCAATCCTGGCTGCAAAACCCGGTCCCCACGCTCTGCCATCAAGAGCACCTAACGCCGGTTGGCGTCTGCCGCGTCTGCACGGTGGCGGTGGGGAAATTTGAGAAAGACCGCAAAGACCCCTCCCTCGAGAATCTGCGGTTCCAATCGAAACTCGTCCCCGCCTGCGTTCATCCGGTCGAAGACGGCATGTTCATCGTCACGCTCGATGGCAGCGCGGGCACCGCCTGGGAGCGCATCATCGCCGGTAAGGAAGCGCTGCTGAAAGGGGCGACGGGCGAGCGGAAATCCGCCCTCCAAGCCGAAATCGACAAGCTCAAGGAGCGGCTGCATCCGCTGACGGAAAAAGACAAGAAAGCCTGTCCCGTCGAGCAGAGCAAGATCGCCGGCAACGTGCGGGTGCTGCTTGAATTGCTCGCCGGAGACCACCTCGGAGGAGAAGCGACCCCCGCTAATCCAACGAAATCAGCCGCCGAGCAGACCGATCTGGAACGGCTTGTCGAACGGTACGGCGCGAAGCTGGGGATCGTTTCCGAGAGGTTTCCCCACCGCCAGGTGCCGGCGGGGCAGGTCGCCGCGCACGCCCGCGATCCCAAGGTTCCAGCCTGGATCGACAATTCCTCGCCGCTGATCCAGGTGGACTATTCGAAGTGCATCTTGTGCGACCGCTGCGCCCGCTCTTGCACCGAAGTAAAGGAAAACTTCGTGATTGCCCGGGCCGGCAAGGGTCCGGCGGCTCACATCGCCTTCGACCTGGGGGAGCCGATGGGAGAATCGACCTGCGTCGAATGCGGTGAGTGCATGCTTTCGTGCCCCACTTCGGCCCTCACCTTCCGCAAGCCGATCGAGTCCGACTGGCACAAAGAAGAAACTCGCCCCGGCAGCGGCAAATCGCCGGTCACTCCCGCCGAAATGGAGGATAGCGAGCTACTCCGCGTGCTCCCCTGGCGCTATCGACAGTGGAACCAAAGCGCGATTGTCCGCTGGCGGCTGAAGGCGGGAGAAACGCTCTGCCGCTTGGGGGAATACGGAGCCACGGCCTATGTGCTTAACTCGGGCGAGTTTGGCATCTGGCTCAGCAGTGTTGCGGGAGACGGCAAACCCGATTTCGTCCGTTCGGCCGATGACAAAATCCTCGGCGAAATGGCCTGCATGAATCAGTATCCCCGCGGAGCGACGGTCAAGGCGATGTCCGCTTGCGACGTGTTCGAAATTCGCCGCAATGTGCTCTTCACCCTGCAGCGCAATCCAGCCGCCCGCGCCATTTTGGATAAGGTCTATCGCCAGCGGGCCTTGGGGGACCATCTGCGGAGTGTGCCACTCTTCAAGTCGCTCAGCGACGACGACCGCAAGGCCTGCCGCGTAATTCTCGACCGCGCGCTTGGCGAAACCGAGGAGCGGGCGCAACGATCCGCCGAGAAGCCCGCCGTCGCCGCCGCAACCCCCACGGCGGATCGGCTGGTGGACCTCGTGCGGGTCGAGCCAGGACAGCTCATTTTTCGGCAGGGAGAAAAGGCCGATTGCTTCTACATGATTCGCTACGGATATGTGAAGGTCAGCGAGACCTTTGGGGATGAGGAGCGGGTCGTTGATTATTTGGGGCCGAACAAGTCGTTCGGCGAAATCGCCTGCCTGAGCCATATCGCCGAAGTTCGCGACGCCCTGCCGGCGGAGTTTCAGGTCGCGTATCAAGGTCGGCGAACCGCGTCGTGCGCCGCGCTCGACGACGTGGAGATGGTCCGGATCGACGTGAAGACGTTTGGCGAACTGGTCGAGGCGGTGCCGGCGCTCAAGACAAAGCTAATCGACCAGGCTAAAGCCGCGCTGAGCAAATTCCAGCACAAGAGCGCGGCCGCGGAAAAGCCGCGCGTCTCCACGTCGGCCATCCGTTCGTTCACCGACCAGGGGCTCTACAACGCCCAGCGCTTGTTGGTGCTCGACCTGGAAGCCTGCACTCGCTGCGACGAATGCACCAAGGCATGCTCCGACACGCACGGCGGCGTCACTCGCCTCATTCGCGACGGTTTGCGGTTCGACAAGTGGCTCGTCGCAGGCTCGTGCCGCAGTTGCACCGATCCCTATTGCCTGATCGGCTGCCCGGTCGATGCCATCCATCGGGACGGCACAAACCTGGAAATCAAAATCGAGAACAACTGTATCGGCTGCGGGCTGTGCGCGAACAATTGCCCCTACGGCAACATCAACATGCACGGCGAGGTCGAAGGGAGCGAATTCCGCTACCGGGCCACCACCTGCGACCTGTGCAATAAGATCGTCGGCAATAACTACACCAAGGTGAGCTGCGTTCACGCCTGCCCGCACGAGGCGGCCTACCGAATGACCGGCGAGATGCTGTTCGCCACCATCAAGCCGGCGGCCAAATCGTAACCGGCAAGCTCCGCGTGATTCGCCTCGTCTAGTCTAGAGCGTATTTCAAAACTTGTTTTCGCTAGCTAAACCGCATGGTGACGTTGGTCGTAAGGAGTGGAACCGAAAGGAGGCCCACTTATGACAGACCGATCCCGAGTGGCGGTGGAATCGCCGACGGGGTCCATGACGG
>JANRLS010000132.1:0-9187 GCA_033762315.1 Pirellulaceae bacterium | reverse complement strand
GGCCAGATCGATCGAAGTGGTCTCTGTCATGCGGTCGCTCAATCTGCCCGCGCGAATAGAATTTCTGGCCCCGGAAGCAAGGGGCGAATCTAACCTAATGCCCGATTTTGTCAAGAGTTACGGCGATTGAGACGCGGACTTCATGCAGGCTTAACCAGCTTTGGACAGACTCAATCCAGGGCGTCGAACAGCGTGCGCTGCGCGGTGTCGAGTCGCGGCGGGCGAAACTGCGAGCGATCCAGCGGTGGCGATTCCAGGTCAAGTCCATGCTTGCGCGCGAACAGCCGAAAGCTTGCGGCGATGCCGTCGGCATAGGGGCCGGTGCCGCGCATCCGGGCTCCCCAGGCGGAGTCGTTCAGCTGGCCGCCGCGCAGCTCGCGAATCAGCCCCTCAACCTTGTCCGCGGCGAGCGGGCGATGCTCGCGCAGCCACGCCCGAAAGACCGGCGCAACCGCCAGCGGCAGGCGGAGCATCACGTAGCCGGCCGAGCGGGCCCCCGCCGCGGCGGCCGCTTGCAACAGGGGGGCGATTTCGGCGTCGTTGAGCCCCGGAATGATCGGCGCAGTCATCACGCGCACCGGCACGCCGGCGGCGGAAAGCTCGCAAATCGCTCGCAGCCGGGCGGCGGGGGTGGCGGTCCGCGGCTCCAGCGTCCGGGCCAGTTCGGCATCGAGCGTGGTGATGCTGAGGGCGACGCCAACCAGGTTGCGCCGCGCCATTTCGGCCAGCAGATCGAGATCGCGGAGCACGAGCGAATTCTTGGTGATGATCGCCGCCGGCTGGCGGGCTTCCAGCAGCACTTCGAGCAGTCCGCGCGTCAGCTTGAACTGGCGCTCGGCCGGCTGGTAGCAATCGGTCACGCCGGCGATCACGATCGGCTCGGCCTGCCAGGTGGGGCGATTGAGCTCCTTGCGCAGAATGGCCGCCGCATCGTGCTTGACGAGGATTTTCGTCTCGAAATCAAGCCCCGCGTTCATTCCCAGCGTTTCGTGCGTCGGCCGGGCATAGCAATAGGCGCAGCCATGCTCGCAGCCGCGATAGGGATTAATGCTGTAGCGAAAGGCAATGTCGGGGCTGTCGTTTTCGCGAATCAGGCTGGCGGCCCGGTCGGGCAGAAAGACCGTCGGCGTGCGCCGCTCGTCGGCCAGCAGCTCGTCGTCCGCGGCGAGCTGCTCATAGTCGGCCTCGCCATGCACGGCCTCGAAGCGATTCGGCGGCGCAAGATTGCTGCCGCGAGCGATGTGGCGAGGCGATGGTGGGGACATGGCGCACCTCTGCACACTTTGATACACCTGTCCACATCGCGTGTCAAGTGGTCCCTGTTGCTTGTCGCCAGCAATGTTCGAATAGCAGCCGCCATTCGAGCGCGGCAATCTCGCGGGCCAGCGGCTCGGCAGTGGACTGCCCGCGGGCAATCGCCGCGCACAGATCGACAAAGCGCTCAGGATTCCAGGTCGATTGCGCCTGCAGAAACTCAGCCGGCCGATCGAGGCTCGCGCGGACCGCGAGTTCGCGGGCGCCAGCGCCCAGCGGGCCAAAAATGGCATGACGCGGCACGCGGCGGAACCAGTATTTCGCGTTGCCATAATCCGGCTCGCGGCGGTGCATGATCGCGTGCCAGTAGCTACCCTCGACGGAGTCGATTTCCTGGCTGATCCGATGCGATTCGTCGAGAAAATCGTGCCACAGCCACAGACCGCTCAGGCAACACTGGGCTGCCGCGTGGTCCACGATGGTTCGGCCGGCAAACAGCGACTCGACCGACAGCGCGGCCAGTTTCGGCCGAGCGGCTTCGTTCGGCCAGCCGGGACCCAGCTCTGGCAGGCGGTCGCCGGCGAGCAGGTCGTCGGCCGGCGGCCCATCGTTGTGGCCGACAGCACGGGGCAAATGTTCCACGAACTAACCGCTCCTAAGGCTCGACCACGGGAATCGGCGAGGCATTCGGATCGGAGGTTCCCGGCGCTGGCGGTGCCACCGGTCCGCTAGCCACGGGAACCACCAGCTCCGTGCAGTTCAGGCAGCCAGGAGTGCAAACGCGGCAAGGAACGCGGGTCACATATTCCTCGATTCGGCACCTGGTGCCGCAAACTTCGCCGCAGGTGATTTCCTTCTTGATAAGCACTTTCTTATAGCGCGGGCAAGCGCACTCGGGGCAACAAGCATCCTCGCAGCAGTCCTGCTTGCGTAGCAAGCTGAACAGCGGCGGCAGCTTTTTGAGGCAGAACGGCACTTCCTTGACTTCGTACACGATCTTCTTGATCGGCTTGTTGTCGGGAACAAGCACGCAGCGATGGCAGATCGCGTCCTGATAAACAATTTGTTCCTGGCAATTGCAATGCGGGCAAACGCCCCCCGGATGCAGCAGGCTGGCCAGGTCGTTAGCCAGGGCCAAACCTGGAAGCGCGGCCAGTGCCGCCAGACAGGCGAGGCGAGGCAAGTTCATGGGTCGTTCCTCGCGACATCTTCGCTGTGGCCGAGAAGTTCGGGCAGGGGCACAGGAATGTCGAACAGGTCTTCGCTTAGGAGGGAACTGACGAGCGGCAGCCCAAAACCGGCATCGTCGTGATACGAGAAAACGCCGGCGGGCGATTCGTCGGTCGGCGGCTCATCCGTGGTCGCTCCGCCAGTTTGAAACGCGGACAAGATCGAGTGCCAGGTCATTTTGAGAAGCTCCACAATCGGCGGACGAGGCGAAACGGAACGGAAGCTCGACGGAGTACGCTAATAGTTGATCTGGAATTGCATGCGGAGCAGATCGCCGCGGAATTGTTGGTACGAAAGCTCCGGCGCGGGCATGGCGACCGTGTTCGTGCGGTCGGTGTGGGTGTGTTGAATGGTAAATTCCATCTGCGGATTCAATTGCCACTCGACGCCCGTTTCCAACTCCTCGATTTCGCTGAAGGGGGCATTGCGCTCGGCCTTATATCCCCCCTTGTAATACTGATAGCGGATAAACGGGAACAGCGTTCCCCAGCAGGGGGTCTCCCAACGGTAGTGCAGCATCGCATAGCCGCCCGTCAGCGGACGATCGACCACTTCGGTTTGCGCGTCGTTGAGTCCCGGGCCGCGACCAACATTCCATTCGGCCTGGAAACCTAACGGCTGCGGATACCACATGAACGACATCGCGATGCGCTCGTCGAGGATTTCGCGCGTGCCGCGCTCCAAAGTTCCCAGGGGCCGGTCGGGAGCGGCCGCGCCGGGGGGATCTATGACCGACGAGAGCACCGCGTATTGGCCGGAGTAGGCTTGCACGCCAATCTCAAACACCTGGCCACTCGCCAATTGCCGTGGCAGCGTCAGCCGGGTGACGACATGCAGGTTTTCGTTCTGTTCGTTGAACGAGCCCCCTTGTCCGTTATATACCCCCACGCCAAACACGCCGTAGTTGCCCGAGCCTTTTAGCCCCTCGTCGAGCACAAACTTGAATAAGTCCTGGGCATATTCGGGAGTCCAATAATAGAAGATGCCGAGGTCACGTTCGTTGCGCACGGCGCTGTTCAGGGCGTCATCGCGATCCAGCGGAATGCGGTTGGAACTCGATTGCATGTTCTCCCAGCCATACGGAACTTTCGATTGCCCGATGCGAATACGGTTGATCTTTTCGGTGTCGAGATAAAGATCGCCGTACCAATCGCGAATCTGGCAAAACTGATTCACGTCCACCGCACTGCCCGACACCGACGAGGCGAAGTCCGGCTGCAGATAGACGTACATGTGATCGGAAACATCGCCCGAGATGATGACGCGTGCCCGCCGAATCAGGAAATTCTGATTCGCGCCGACCGACCGATCGCCGACGTATTGTGCCGGTGCCCCTTCCTCGTCGAGCACCTCATTGATGCGAAACTGCGCGTAGCCGCGAATGCTCAGCCGGTCGTACCATTTTTTGGCTTCCTTCTTCTCGCGGCTGGGCTGATAAGTCTGCTGATCGACGGTAGTGATCGAAGGATCGCGCACCTGATAGCCCGGCTGATCGAACGAAGCCAACATTCGCGAGTCCTGTTCGTAGGCCGTCTGGCTTGCCTGTAACTGCGCGAGCTGGGCCTCGGTTCGCTCTAGCCGCCGGAGCAACGCATCAACGGTGACGGACGGGGGCGTGAGCGCGGCCGCGGCCCCGGAATCGTCGAAATACCGCGTCGCGGCCGGCCTGTTCGCCAGGGAAGGCGTTTCGCCACCTCCCTCTTGGGCAACGAGAATCGACCCTCCCCAGCCAATCACTCCGACGAACAGCCCGATCAGCCGCCACCAACCAGCCGATCCAACGCACGACATGATGAATCTCAAGGCATTAAGGGACGATACAACCCCTAGATTCATCACTATCGGTAGAGTCCCGCCAATCGGATCAAGCTATTAAGCGATGTTTTGACGCGGTAACACCCATTGGCCCTTGTCAGTGGGCGGATTCGCTCGACTGATTCGACGGCCAGGCAAGCTGCGTTGACTTTAACGACCGCCGACGACCGTTCTATCGCTACGGTGGAAGGCAGAACGCGGCGGAGTCAACTTGCCCGAAGGAATTTTTTCCCACGCTAGCAACGCAAGCCGCCAACCAAATCACTTGCGCCGCTTTCCTTTCTTCTGGCCACGTTGGCCTCGCCCGCGAGCATCGCCGCCGCGAGCTTCGCGCGGACTGCGGGCCGGGGCATTCTTATCGCGCGGACCCTTTTTCGGCCCGCGCGCTTCGGGCCGCCCGCGGTGGGTGCTGCCGAGGCGGCGAACGATCCGGAAATCGAGCTCTCGCTTGTCGATATCGACGTGAGCCACCTCGACCCGAATCACGTCCCCCAGCCGGAAGCGATTGCCGCTTCGATAGCCGGCGAGGCTGTGCGTGTCGCGGTCGAAGCGATAGAAATCGTCTCCCAGGGTCTCGACGTGAATCAGCCCTTCGGCCGGCAGCTCGATTCCTTGGGCAAAGAGGCCGAATTCTTCGACGCCGGTAATCACCGCGTCCATTTGCTCCCCAAGCCGCTTGGCCAGGTAAGTGAGCAGCTTGACCTTTTTCAGCTCGCGCTCGGCCGAAGCCGCCCGCTGTTCGCGATCGCTGCAATGGTCTCCCAGCAACACCGCCTGATCGAAATCGTTCGGCGGCCGCTTGCCGCGGGCCAAAGTCTCAATCAGCCGATGGATGGTCAAATCGGGATAGCGGCGGATCGGCGAGGTGAAGTGGCAATAATGCTCCTTGTTCAGGGCATAGTGCCCCTCATCGGTCGGCCCGTAGATCGCCTTCTGCATCGAACGGAGCACCGCATAGTTCACCGCGTGCTCTTCGGGCTTGCCGGCAACCTGAGCCACCACGCGCTTGATCTCGAAGCGACTTTCGAGGCTCTCGCACTCGATGCCGAGTTCACGGATGAAGGTCGTCAGCGCGTGCAGCTTGCGGGGGTCTGGCGGCTCATGAACCCGGCGGAGGAAATTAAGCCCCGCCTCGCCGAGCATCCGCGCGACCGCCTCGTTGGCCGCCAGCATGAACTCTTCGATCATCTGGTGGCTTTCGGTGTTTTTGGTCAGGTGCGCGCCGACCACTTCCCCCCGCTTATCGAGGTCGATCTTTACCTCCGGCAATGTCAGCTCAATCGAGCCCCCCTCCAACCGGCGACGCCGCAGCAGCATCGCCAGCTCGTGCATGTCGGCCAGAAGTTGCCACACTTTCGGGCTCAGCTTGGCTCTCCAGGCCTCCCGATCTTCCAGATATTCATCAACCTCTTCGTAGGTGAATCGCCGGCAACTCTTGATCGCCGAGCGCTTTACTTCGTAGGCGACGAGTTGCCCCTCGGCGGTGAACTCGATCAGAGCCGAGAGGGCGTATCGCACTTTGTTCGGCTGCAAGCTCGCCAGGTTGTTGCTGATGATTTCCGGCAGCATCGGAATCACCCGGTCGGGCAGATAAACGCTGGTCCCCCGCTCCTTGGCCTCGATATCCAGTGGCGATTTGGCCGGCACGAAATGGGCCACATCGGCAATGTGAACCCCCAGATTCCAGTGTCCATTTTCAGACCGGCTCAGCGAGACCGCGTCGTCGAAATCGCGGGCATCGACCGGATCGATGGTGATGATCGTCTCACCGGTTAGATCGAGCCGCCCTGCCGTCGATTCGTTGAACTTCTCGGCTTGCTCGCGGGAGTTATCGAGCACTTCCTCCGAGAATGCCTCCGGCAGGCCGAATTCGCGAATGATCGACAAGGTATCGACCCCCGGCTCGCCGCGACGGCCGAGCACCTCGGTAATCACTGCCTCGCCGGCGTGCTGATGCGTGGGAAAGCGCACCATTTCGATGACCACCTTGTCTCCTGGCGAGGCCCCTTTCGCCCCCGGATCTCCCACCGGCACCGGCTGGGCAAAGATTTTGCCGTCGATTTGGACGTAGCTCGATTCTTCGCGCTCCTGATAAACGCCGACGAACTGGTGCGTGTCGCGCTCGACAATCTCCACGATTTCGCCCGCTTGCCGCAGCGCCCCGCCTCGGCCGCGGGCCTGCTTGCGCGAAAGACGCACGCGGACCAGATCGCGGTCGGCGGCATCGAGCGTCGCTTGGGCCGCGATGTAAATGTCGGTCGATTTATCGCCGCGCGTCGCTCCTTGCGGGCGGACAAACCCAAAGCCCGAGGCCGTGCGGCGAAAGGTTCCGGTGACGATGTTCTTGCGGGCTTCGCTGGGCAGCTCGTCGCGGGTAATTGGCTTTGGCGGAGGCGTCTTTTCGCCATTGCCGCGAGAGTCCTTTTCTTTGGCCCGTGGCGGTGTAGCCGCCCCCTTCGGCGGCCGCACGATATGCGCCGAGCCGAAGCTCAGCTTCCCCGCCTTTACCAGCCGCCGAATGGCAATCTTCAAAGCCTTGTGCTGCTCGCTGGGGAGCTTCAGTTGCTTGGCGATCACCCGTGGCTTTACGGGCTGATACTGCGGCCCCAGCACATGGGCCAAAACGATTGGCTCCAACTTGCGAGCGGCTTGCGATGCCTTCTCTGCGATTTCCGCGGCCTCGCCGGCCTGCTCCTCCAAATTGTCGTTCTCAATTCCGTCGCGATCTTCCGATCTGGGATCAACACTCATTACCACAATCTATCCGTTCTTTCTGGGACGATCCATCACCGGCCGCTTTCGCGAACATTCCGGGGCCATCCCCGCTGCCGGCCCGGTCGGCTCGGCGGGCGAATCACCATGATCCACCGGCCAAAGCTCGGGCGCGGCTGCAATTAAAAAATCTACCGGCCATTCTCCACCCCTCGGCGTGATATCGGCCGAGGTGGCTGACTCCAATCTGGTGCCAAGCTGGCTGGAAAGCAGGGCGGGCGGGAATATGAACCGCCGGCCAAGTTTCAACCCGGGCCGTGCCGCACGATGCTCCAGCCGCAAGGGTTGCCCAGGCAGCCAGCGTTTGGTTTTCTGCCCAACTGGCAGAACCAGCGGCAAACTTGCCGCGATGAAGATGGGGAGCTAACCCCTGCCATTCATATACGCAACAATAGGTCAGAGGTTCGTTGCCGACAAGGGGCCGCCGGAGCAGAATCTCGCCGCAACTCGCCAGTTTCATCGATCCAACCCCGCAGAGCGAACCGATGGCCCGTGTTCTGAAACCACCGACTGGCCCTCAATTGCAGCCCGGCGAAACCTCGTTGTTCCTCGCCGGCTCCATCGAGCAAGGGGTCGCCGAAGAGTGGCAACGGCGAGTCGAGCTGGCGCTGGCCGATTTGCCCGTGGCTATCTTTAATCCCCGCCGCCAGGCGTGGGATGCCACTTGGGTGCAATCGATCGACATTCCCCAGTTCCGCGGGCAAGTCGAGTGGGAACTGGCGGCCTTGGAGCGGGCCGATGTCATCGGCATGTACTTCGCTCCAACCAGCAAAGCCCCCATCACGCTGCTCGAACTGGGGCTTTTTGCCCGCAGCGGGAAGCTCGTCGTTTGCTGCCCCGCGGGCTTTTGGCGAAAGGGGAACGTCGAGGTGGTCTGCGCTCGGTATGGCGTGCCGCTGGTGAGCGACTTCGCCGATTTTGTGGCACAGTTGAGAAATCGGCTGGGGAACTTCCTCGCCCCCTAGGACACGCCACTTGCATGGACTTTTGCGACGGTCCGTCGCACAATAGGGCTATTCGCCCGCCCCGCCGTGAGGACCAGCCATGCCACTTTCCCGCCGAACCTTGCTCGGACAATCCGCCGCGGCCTTGGGTGCCTGCCTTGCGCCCCGTTTGGCACTGGCTCAGGCCGGCTTCGACGAAGGTCGCAGCGCGGCGGACATGATCACTCCCGCCACGCAAACGGCCATCGACAAGGGACTGACCTGGCTCGCTAAGCGACAGATTCTGTCGGGGCGCAACGAAGGGGCCTTTGGCCACGGCGGCTACGCGGGGGGAGTCGCCGTCAGCAGCCTCGCCGGCCTCGCCTTCATGTGCAGCGGCAGCCCGCCGGGGCAAGGGCCGTTCGGCAAGAACATCGACCGCTGCGTCAAGTTCATCACCAGCTGCGTGCAAGACACCGGCTACATCAGCGTTCCCGGCTTCGGCCAAGACAACATGTACGGCCACGGCTTCGCCACGCTGTTCCTCTCCGAGGTGTATGGCATGTCGGACCGGTCCGACATCGACAGCACCGTCGGCGATAAGCTGCGAATGGCGGTCAAGCTCACCTGCCAATGCCAGAACGATGCCGGCGGCTGGCGCTACCAGCCGCAGAAGAGTGATGCCGACCTATCGATCACGATTTGCAACATCATGGGTCTGCGGGCGGCGCGCGACGCGGGAATTCACGTCCCCGACGAAGTCCGTAACAAGTGCATCGACTACGTGAAGAAGAGCCAGAATGCCGACGGGGGCTTTCGCTATCAGATCAGCTCCGGCGGCTCGAGCACTTTTCCGCTCACCGGGGCTGGTGTCGTGTCGCTCTACAGCGCGGGGATTTACGACGGCGAACCGGTCGAAAAAGCCCTCAAGTGGCTGATGAAGTATCTCCCCGGCAAAGGCTCGGCCAACACGGGCTATTTCTTCTACGGCCACTACTAAGCCGTGCAAGCGATGTGGCATGCCGGCGGCGATTATTGGCAAAAGTGGTTCCCGGCGATTCGCGAGACGCTGCTCGCCCGGCAAGCGGCCGACGGCAGCTTCGGCGATGCCGAGGTCTGCCCCGAATTCGGCACCGCCATGGCCTGCATCATTTTGCAGATGCCGAACAATTTTTTGCCGATCTTCGCGCCGT